>SVHB01000020.1 GCA_015056005.1 Clostridiales bacterium | reverse complement strand
AAGGATGAAAACAAGATAGAAAAAGCAGGGCTGACCGTGGAGTTTATAGACGGCACCCCAGTTTTCAAAGAAGCGGAGCTTATCATGATCTGCAAAAAGCTATATAAGCAGGACTTAAACGGCGAATCCTTCCTCGATAAAGCTTTAGATTCATCCGTTTATCCAACCAAGGATTATCACACCATGTATGTATCGGATATTGTGAAGGTGCTTGAAAGACAATAGCAAAAAAGCTTCCGCAAGGAAGCTTTTTCTTTTGATCACTCAAGCAGAGTAAATCTGTTTTTCTCAAATTCAAGCATGCCTTCATCGCGCATTTTTGAAAGCTCATTGGACATTGCGCTTCTGTCCACGCAGAGGAAATCGGCCAGCTGCTGACGGTTTAATGGTATGATTATCTGAGAGCTGCCCTGCCGCCCCGCCTCTTCGGAAAGATAGGACATGAGCTTATCCCTTGTGGTGCGCTTGGACATATGCCCAATCTTCCTTACCAGATCGCGATTCTTATCCGAAATTGCAAAGAACAGGTTCTGAACAACCATGGAATGGAAATGGCAGGCGGCAGAGCAGGTGGTAAGCACCTTTTTTACATCAAAAAACATGACCACGCTGTCCTCTACGGCAACAACATCGTTCAGTATAGCTTCGTCCTGCCTTGAAAGATAGGATTCTCCGAACATATCTCCCGGCTTAACTATATTTATTATCACCCTGTTGCCCCAGTAATCGTCCCTTCTGATATGCAGGCTGCCCTCCATCAGCATGGTTATCCGATCGATCTTATCGCCTGCGGCAAAAACGAGCTCGCCCTTTTTATAGCTCTTTATCTTTGCCTGAAGGCAGGAGAGCATAGACCTTATCTCATCCCTTGATATATTCTCAAACATTCTTGTTTTTTCCAAAACAGAAATATATTTTTCCATACATCCTCTTTTCGTTGTAAAAACAACAGACTTTCTGTTTTGATTGTATTATAATATACCCAGAAAGTCAAGGAGAGATTAAAATGATAAGACGAATAATAAATATCGACGAAGAAAAATGCAACGGCTGCGGTCTTTGCGCAAGCGCATGCCACGAGGGCGCGATAGGCATGGTAAACGGCAAAGCAAAGCTTTTAAGAGATGATTACTGCGACGGTCTCGGCGACTGCCTGCCCGCATGCCCCACGGGCGCGATCACTTTTGTTGAGCGCGAAGCAAAGGCCTATGACGAGGCCGCAGTGCTTGCTGCAAAAGCAAATAAAGAAAAGTCTGCTCCCCTGCCCTGCGGCTGCCCCGGTACCGCTTCCCGCGCTATAAGCAGAGATGCCGTCAAGGAAGTCAAGGAAGTATCGGCACCCATTGACGGCGTTTCAAGCGAGCTCAGGCAATGGCCTGTACAAATAAAGCTTGCCCCTGTGAACGCCCCCTATTTCAAAGGCGCCGATCTGCTCATCGCGGCAGACTGCACCGCATACGCCTACGGCAATTTCCACAAGGATTTTATCAAGGACAAGATCACCCTGATCGGGTGCCCGAAGCTGGATGCAGGCGATTACAGCGAAAAGCTTGCCCAGATAATCGGAAACAACGATATAAAGAGCGTTACCGTGGTCAGAATGGAAGTCCCCTGCTGCGGCGGTATCGTAAGCGCGCTCAAGCAGGCGTTCATGAAATGCGGCAAGTTCATCCCATGGACGATAGTTACCATATCCACAGACGGAAGGATACTCAAATAGCATGAAAAACGAGCTTTTAGGGATCCTTATCGGGCTTGCCAAAGCGCTGGACGGATCAACAGGGCTTGAAAACGAAAACACGAACAGCATTTTTCGAAAATGCCTTAAAGAAATTGAGAACGATTCGGACGAAGACACAATAAGAGCCTGCATCGATCTTGCAAACGCAGAGAAAAAGCGCGTTGCTCCAAACTGCTTTTACTGCGCCTCGCCCTGCCTTCGCACTTCAAACTACGATATGAACGCTCTAAATGCGCTTCCGGAAGAGCTTAAAGAGCTGAAGCTCCACCTTCTGAACGGCGCAAAAGCGCTTGCAGCCAAAACAAAAACCGATGATCCCGTGATCGATGAATATATACGAACAGCATTGCTTGCCATAGGTTATGAGACATACGAAAAGCAGGATCTTATTTCAATGCTGGATATGTTCAACCGTTCATGGATACACTCTATCTAAACCGAAACAATAAAGGCTATTTTGGGAGAAACTTCTTTACGGAGTTTCTCCCAATTTTCTTTGTTGATATTTTTTTGGCGAAACCCCGTATTTCTTCTTAAAAGCGCTGCTAAAATACGAAGCCGAAGAATACCCAACAATAAACGAAATTTCTTCGACCGACAGTTTTTCATCAATCAAAAGCTCGGCCGAATGTTCTAAACGAATATTGTTTTTATATTCAAGCGGCGTTTTGCCGACTATTCCGCTGAAAACCCTTAAAAAGTGGTATTTACTCATATTGCACATTTTAGCATAATCCAAAAGCGCTAAATCGCTGTTGTAATACTTGTTTATATGCTGTATCACACGTGCTACCCTATCATAATTTTCTTTTTCGGGAAGATTATTATGTGCAACTTCCCGTTCAAAAGCACAGAATAAGTGCATCAGTTTATATAAACACATTTTTTCGTAGAACATTGCTTTGTTTAAGGTTTCTTCTATAATCTCTTCAAAAACATTACAAATCTGACGACTGAAATTCAGTTCATATACTTTGGACGTATCCAACGCAAAACAGTCCGATAAATTGTCACACTTAAAGTGAACGTAATAAAACTCTGCGGTATGATCTGTATTATTAATATGGTGCTGCTTTTGGTTTGGAGCAAATATAACAAACGAACCCGCTTTGGCGATTACACATTCATCAAAATAGAAGGTGTCTTCCCCTTTTGCAATGTAAAGCAAAAGCCAATCATCTCTGCCGTTTGGACGTCTGATTTCTCGCTTGGGCTCTGCAAAAATATGTCCGCAGCTTACAAGACTAAAATTAAATACAGTTTCCTTTTGTTCTGCATAAGCACTAAACTTCATAACACCACCGCAATTTTTCTAAAATTTTTGCCAATTATTTGTATATACTCATTCTAATTATAGCATTAAAATTAAAACACATCTATATAGGAGGTAAGAATTGATGCCCATAAAAGAAAATTCTTTCCGAATCGGTTGCGGAAGATATTTGCAAAAGCCGCATTTATTAAACGAATGCGGTAAGGAAATATTGCGCTTTGGCAATTCTCCGTTAATTATCGGAGGTAAAGCTGCTCTCACAATCACAAAAGAAACCATTGAAAACAGTTTGAAACCTTTATGCCAAAAGTACGAATTCATTGAGCATCTTGGCACTTGCAACGAAGAACGTGCCAACGAATTATCGATGTACGCAATCTCAAACGGTTTTAACGTAATTGTTGGTGTCGGCGGCGGAGTTATCATGGATTTTGTAAAGCTTGTTGGTTTTTCCGGTGACTTACCAATAATAAATATTCCCACTTCTTCTGCCACCTGCGCCTCATATACTCCTTTGAGCGTTAGATATACCCCTGAAGGAAGAACAGTTGGAAGCAAACACTTTGAATACGAAATCGACAGCGTTCTTGTTGACACTGCCGTTATAAGCCGCCAGCCTGTAAGACTGTTGTTAGCCGGTATATTTGATGCCCTTGCAAAATTTACGGAGATTAAGCAGCGTTTTAATGATAATACCAAAGAATATCCCTTAGGTCTTGATTGGGCATATATTCTATCCAAAAAATCTTTTGACGAATTAGTCAATAAAACCGAAAAATGTATAAGCGACTGTAAAAACGAAGATATAACCGATACCGTAGAACAGGTGATTTTCACCTCAATTGCTGTAACAGGTGTTATAAGCGGTATTGCAAGAGGCTCTAACCAATGTGCTTTGGCTCACAAGTTCTATGAAATAAGCCGTAAAATGTTTTTTGAAGAAAGCCGAGCATATTTACACGGCGAAATCGTAGGTGTTGGGCTTCTTTTGCAAAACCACTTTAACGGCGAAGAAAGAAACAACGACTTTTTAATGTCACTTATGAAAAAATATAATATGCCATGCTGCCTATCGGATATTGGTATTAACGCCGACCCAAAATCATTGGCAATATACTACGATCAGCTAAAGAGCAGCGACGCAATTAACCCAAATGACTTAAACGAAACAGAAAGACTATTAAACGGTTTAAAATATTTATGGAGTTTGGATTAGATGAATAAAATTTTGCACAAAGATTATATTAACCCGGGCAAGGTATTTGAAAACGTCTATTTTGTAGGTATTCGCTCTGCTTCTACCCATATTATCGACACAACCGACGGTTTAATCTTAATTGACCCCGGTTATCCCGAGACTCTTTGGATTGTGCTTGACAACATAAAAGAGTTAGGCTTTAACCCAATGGATATTAGGATTATTCTTATGTCACACGGACATATAGACCACGCAGGAGCTGCAAAGGAATTAGCGCGTCTTACAGGCGCTAAAACCTATATCGGTAAAGAAGATTATCAAATGGCTATCGGTAAAGAAATGTCTTCTTATGCCAGAAGTTCACAGGAACGTGAAAGAATAGCCTTTAGTCCCGATACTCTTTTATCCGATCGGGATATCGTATCCCTTGGCAACACGAATGTTTTATGTCTTGAAACCCCGGGGCATACCAAAGGCACCCTTTCCTTTTTCTTTGACATTATTAAAAACGGCAAGGTTTACAGAGCCGGTATGCACGGCGGCGTTGGTACAAATACCCTTACTAAAAGCTTTTTGGAAAAATACAACCATCCGTTTGAAAACCGAAAAATATTCTTACAAAGCCTTGAATACGCTTCAACACAAAACGTTGATATATTCTTAGGTAACCACGTCGAAAACAACAATACCGAAGAAAAACTTATGAGGGTTGCAAACGGCGATGAATTTGCCTTTTATGCCCCGCACGAATGGCACGAATTTCTAAACCGTATAAAAAATAAACTTAACACATTGGTAAAAGAAGAGAATTCTATGGAAAACACCCTTTCTCTGGTTTTAAAAGAAAAAATGATTATCATTGTTCGTGGTGTAGAACGTGAAAAACTAATTCCTTTTGCCAAAGCAGTTTATAACGGCGGAGCAAGAATTATAGAATGTACTTTTGATCCTACCGGCGCTGCCTCTGACGACGAAATTGCCGAAAATATTAAACTGTTAGCCGAACATTTTGGCGATAAGATGTTGATCGGCGCAGGTACGGTACTTACCGAAAAACAAGTTGAATTAACTAAAAAAGCAGGCGGTAAGTTTATCATTTCGCCTGACACTAACCCGCAGGTTATTACAAAAACAAAAAAAGAAAAACTTGTTTCAATTCCGGGTGCACTGACGCCAAGCGAAGCAATAGCTGCGCATAACGCGGGAGCAGATTTTGTAAAGCTTTTCCCCATCGGCAGAATGGGCAGCGGATATATAAAAGACGTAAAAGCGCCGCTCTCACACATCAAGTTTTTAGCGGTTGGCGGAGTTAACGCCGAAAATATTGCCGAATATCTAAAAAATGGTGCAAGTGGTGTTGGAATCGGGTCTGACATAGCAAACAAAAAACTTATAGCCGAAAATAAATTCGAAGAAATTGAAAACACGACCAGAAAGTATATTGAAGCAATAAAATCCGTATAACAAAAAAAAAGGCTCCTTTATAGGAGCCTTTCATTTATTCTACTTATTCGTCCATTTCTTCATGAGCATGGGCATGAACACACCGCCCTGAACGCTTCTTGCGATAAACTGCTCGCAGGTGCCTGTCACGGTATCATAAAAATCGGTAAAGGGCACTCTGCTGGTGGATTCTCTTAAAAATCTTGCCATGGGAGCGGTAAGAGCGTCAAAGACCTCTCTTTCATCCGCCATGGCTGCGACCCACATGGTCCAGTCGGATTTGGTATAGGGCGCTCTGGAATCAAGGGGCAGACCGTATTTGTTGATCCTTGGCAGATAGCTCCTGAGCTCCTTTTTATAGAACTCATCGGGCAGGATATTCCAGCCAAAGAGCTTATCCCAAACAAGATTGTACTTCTGGCTCCAGCCGTTCTTATCAAAGGTCAGGTAGGTATGATCACCCGCGTCGGCTCTTTCAAGCCAGCGGCTTCCCATGCCCTTCGCGTTTTCCATAAATGTCTGTGCTTCATCTGCAAAGCCTAAATTATCAAGTATCACGGAGAAGGCTGCAACACCCATTATGGCCTTTGCGGAAAGATTGATATTCCTTGCAAGGTGTCCTGCAAAATCGTCGGTGCAAAGCTGCTCGCCGGGATCTTCGCCGTATTCAATAAGATATCTGCACCACATGCGAAGGGTATCTATATTTTCCTTTGCAATATCCCAGTTGCCGTCTGCACTGCAGACCGCAACAACCATCAAAAGCATGTTTCCGCATTCCTCAACGGGCATCTGAGTCTTGTGAGCATATGCATCATAGGAAGCGGGATAGTAGTAATAAGGCGCGATGGTATTGCCCTCGGAGTGGTTCTTTCTGCGCAGGTATGCAGCGTATATCTGACCGTTGAGCACGGGATAGCGGCCAACGTCATGGGGCGCAAAATCGTAATGCCAAACTGGCATATTGGCAAATTTGAACACGGGGCGCATCATTGCCCTTACAAGCTCGGGGCAATAAAGCAGGTACAGCGGCACGGAAGGATAGCTCACATCGACCGTTGCCGCGCAGCCGTTGGAATTGTTTTCCTTGGAGATGAACAGCAGGTTTCCCTTTTCATCGGCAACGAGCTTATGCGCGGCGATGCTCTGACGGTATGCGGCGGTCACGATGGCAGCGTAATCCTCCCCGCCGATGTTTTCCGCCTCGCAAAGCAGCTTAGCATCAAATTCGGCGCACCTTTTAAGTATCTCCTCTTCTCTTCTGTCAAACTCCTTAAAGGCATCGATGATAGTCTTTCCGTCTCTTGCGTAATACGCGGGCAGCAGCCTGCCAAAATAGTTAATGGAAGCGATATCGTCGTAGCCAACCATAACGGTGGTATCAAAAGGAGTCTTTTCGTTTATATCAAGACCGAGGTTTATGTTGTTATTGCCGGGGCAGTCGTGAATTTCGCAGTTTCTGCCCGCAAAGAGCAGATAGCCCCAGTTGATGGTGACCATATCTCCGCTCTCGCCAAGGGGAGACTGCTTTTTCTGTCCCATATAGCCAAACTTTATGCCTTCATCCTCAAAGAAGTCAAAGCGCATCGCGGGGACAGCACCGCCGCTTGTGCAGAATTTTTCGGATGCTGAGAATGAAATCTTTACATCATGCTCCCTGCCATCGGTGTTTTCTGCGGAAAGCCTGATATAGGTTATGGGAGTTGAAAGCACATCAAGATCGTCCAGCAAAAGCGGAGAGGTAAACGTAAGAGTAAGCTTAACTCCGCTGTCCTCATAAAAATACGAGGTGGAAAGAGGGGTGATCTCCTTGCCCTGATAGCCCATGGAGCGCCTGCCGCCGCGTCCGAGCACGCGCATGGGAACGCCGTCTATATTCGCCATTATGGAAAAGGGCTTTTCTTCGTTTGTCCAATGTCTGACATTATCGGCTGTGGGATATTCGGCAACATCCCAGTAAGAGATAAAGGGATCATGCGTAATGAGCGGTACCGCGGGTAAACGATCGATCTTAGCCATATTATCCTCCTTATCAACCTGCCTTGCGGGTCAGGTCTTTCATCCAGTTGAATTTGTTGATCTTGACCACAGCGACGAAGCACTTGAGTATCTGGTCGCATTTAAGGCAGGCAAAGGTCACCCACGCAGGTGCGCCGAGATAGGAAGCAAGTATTGCAGAGGGAAGAACAACGCAGAAAACGAAAATACTGTCGTTTTTGAAAACGAAGTGGATATCGCCGCCAGATTTTACAAGACCGAACAGGCAGGGCATCTGGTATCCTGTACCGATGATGGTGACGGATATTACCCTTGCAAGCAGCAGCGCCTGAGCAGCGGCATCTGCGGAAATACCGGTATAGAGACCCACGAAGAATTTGCTGATGCCAAATACCAGTGCGCCCGAGAGAAGACCCACGCAGAGGAAGATTACCTGAGTGGTCATAGCGTATTCCTTCATAAGCTCCTTCTTGCCCGCGCCTATGGTCTTGCCGGTGATAATTCCAACTGCGGAAGCAAGACCGCTGATGGTGATGAGCGCAAGGGTCTGGAGTGTGTTTGCTACGCTGGCTGCGGTAACGACCGCTGCGCCGTAGCCGCCAAGTATCTTGGAGTTGCACATCATGTTGACCGACCAGACGATCTCGCCGGCTACAAGGGGCAGACCGTATTTGATAAAATCATGCGTAAGCTGCTTGTCTGAAAGCAGAAGATCCTTTATGCCAAAGCCGAGCCTCTTATCATAGATAAGCACATAATACGCTATTACCGCCGTCTCCGCCATTCTCGAAACGAGAGTAGCTATTGCCGCGCCTTTTACGCCCATCGCGGGGAAGCCGAGCTTGCCGAAGATGAGCACATAGTTAAGCGAGATATTTACAAAAAGAGATGATATGGAGACTATGAGCCCGACCTTAGTGACCTCGACCGATCTCATTGCCGATATGAGCGCCTGAGTCACACAGAAAAACGCATAGGACAGACACACCCATTTAAGGTATATCGTGCCCTGCGCTATAACTTCCGGGTCATTTATGAATATTCTGATTATCTGGGATGGGAACAAAAGCCCTATCGCGGAAAAGATAACACCCACAAGCGCCGCGATCTTGACGCCCGTCGCCACAAGGCAGCGGATGCGCTCGGTATCGCGCTTTCCCCAATACTGAGCCGCGATTATGACTATAGAACCGCCTATGCCCGATGTGAACATCTGGATAAATGTCTGGATCTGATTTCCCATGTAAACGCCCGAAACCGCCGCATCGCCAAGCGAGTTTACCATCAGGTTATCGGCAAAGTTTACAAGGAAGGTGATGAGTCCCTGCAGCGCGACCGGGATCGCAAGCGTCACAAGGCTCTTGTAATAGGTTTTATCCCTCGTAATTATCCGCATAGTATCTCCTCTTTTATCTTGCTTTTATGACCGCTTCGGCTATTGCCATATCTTTCTTTTTGAAGCCGAAGGATGCATAGGGGGTCTGATGAACCTCGCTCAGCACCTTTAGATAGCTTTCAAAGCCTCCAACGATCATGGAATGCTTGCCCGCAGCTGCGATTCTTTGGTATATGTCGAGCCAATGCTCGGCAGGCAGCTGACCGTCGCCGGGCACCCACTGCACCGCAGCAAGCTCCTTTATGCTCAGTATATCATCAAGATGGTTAAGTTCTCCTATGCCGTCCAGATGATAGATGGTGTTTTTAAGCTTTTTTACATCCCTTTTAAGCGTTGGCAGCACAAAGCGCTTGAACATGGGATTTCCTATCATATATGAAAAATCGCTCTGCAATATATACGAAGGCTCGCTGCTCAAAAGCCCCGACCAATCCGTGTGACATTTCTGGCTTGCCAAAACGCGGCTGAAATCCTCATAGGCTTCGTGCCAGGCTGCTTCTGCCTCTCTTATAAGCCGCTCCACCTGATCGGGCGCGTCGTAAAGATCAAGCAAAAGATCCTCGCTGCCCCTGAAGGAAGCCACAACATCCATCACGCCGCCGAGGTCCGGCATGCCCAGTATAACGCTGCCATCCCATTTTTCAAGACCTGCCTTGTAAATGGCCTTTATCCTTTTTGCCGCGGCACAGTCAGGATCGTATTTTATATGGATATTTTCGATCCCTTTATCGCCGTCATAGAAAAACCATACCCTGCCCGACGAATTATCAAGCCGTGCTCCCGAAAGCGCTGCGAGCACGCCCGGACCGAAGGCAGCAAAATTGACCATGGGAAAGGCGTCGCCCATGAATTGCCTGCTGCTCAGCTCCGCATCCAGAGCGTCTATCACCTGCTCGGGCGATATATTTTCATCCATGCAGTTTGACTGATCTAGCAGCGGGAATTTCGTATCTTCCCTTTCATATGCATCGGATACGGTAACATGCACAAGCGGTCTTTCCAGCTCTCCCGACCACCATTTATCGTGAGAGATCAACACCTCTAGCATTCTGTCGCGATCAAAATGCAAAGGCATGCTCATTCCTCCGTATCATATTTTTGAAGTATCATGTCCTGCACATCGATATCGGGATGGTGATACTTTTTCCTTCTGGCAATATTTTCCTGCTTGCTCATGTATATGGCTTCCCTTGAGCACCAATGGAAGCAGGCGAGGCAGGAAACGCAGTCTTCGCCCATCTGAGCGCGCCCGTCTTCAATTTTTATATTGTTTCTGGGGCAGATCATGGCGCAAAGCCCGCAGCCGGTGCAGTTATCATCAGCCTTTATTCCTCTGAAATTGCTTGCGATATCCACGGGAGTAGACAAAAGCACCTTTTTGCTATAATAATCTTCCTTTTCGCCTAACTCTATTTTTTCAATGATCGACAAAACATTCGCCTTCTGGTTTTTCAGATGCTCCTGATCAACTTCCGGGGCGTTTATGAAGCTGTTGCCCGGCATGGGAAGCCCGAGAGATAGCGAAAGCGTGCGCCCGCGCGTGCGCAAAAGCTGATCCATGCGCAAAGCGATATCGCCTGAGTGCCCGCGATAGGTGCAAACGCTGAAAATGAAAGCATCCGGTTTGAACACCGTTTTGGATATCAGCTCACGCACGGAATAAGGCATATTTCCATAATAGATGGGAAATACAAAACCCACCCTCTCGGCGTTTTCGCTAATGCTTAAGCAGTCCTTCTTTGAAGCTATTGAGACAAGCCTTGTATCTCCCAGCCCGTCAGCTATCATTCTTGCAGTGGTCAAAGAATTTCCCGTACCGGAAAAATAGTATATCACAGTATTCACTGGGATCCCTCCCTAAAATGTATATATCTATATTACCAAATTTCGACATATACTTGCAAGCAAATATGAGTTTTTATTCAATTACAACAATAGTGTAAAGACTTTCAGTATTATATATGCTATAATGGCTTAAACAGGTAAAAATGAGGTGTTATTATGAAGCTTACGGTTATCGGCGGCGGCTTAAAGGGCTGCGCTGCGGCACGTGCGGCAAAGAAACTCGGCTTTGATGTGACCATACTCGAATCCCGCCAGACGCTCGGCCATGAAATAACCGCAGCATGTCAGGAATGGCTGAAATCAGGCAAATCCGAAATAACCGTTCAGACAGGCGCAGTGGGCAAATCCCTGCTTTCCCAGCAGCTTGATATGGGCAACAATGTGCTCTTAAACGCTCAGGCAGGCGGCATACTTGCATCAAAAAACACAGCAGCAGGCGTTCTTGCAGCCACACCCTTTGGCACCCATCTTCTAAAATCCGATCTAGTTATAGACACTCAGGGTCTCCTTTTTGCCGATATAAAAGAGCAGATCGCAGAATACCGCTATAACCTTACGGTCGTAAACATGAATCACCCTGTTTTCCTGCCCGAGATCGAAGTCCCCGCTTCGTTTGGACTTACAGACAACAAGGTAAGGATCCATCTTTCCGTCCGCCCGGACAGCATAGTCATTGAGCTTAGATTTGCAAAACAGGTCAATAAAACCGCCGTTGTAAATCCGCAGAGGGAGCTGCCCGCTCTAAGGCGCATCTCCTTCGATGTTTTTGAACACCTCACGCAGACCCATCCCGCTTTTAAGGATGCAAAGCTGCATAACATGTGCCATAACGAGCTGACCTTACATAATGTTAAACGGCAGCAGACCATTGATCTTTGCGGCTATCATGTGCTTGAGACTCAGCTTCCCGAGCCATTGGGAGTCACCGCGCTTTATGATATGTACGATGATATCGCATCCGAGATCGCAAGGATATCAGAAGGAATATCTCCGTCTGCCGATGCTGACAGGATCATTACCGCAAACGGCGATATCGATCTCTCCCTTTGTAAGACCTTCAAAGACCCTGCGGTCGAATTCAGAAACGGGCTTACGCTTACCTCGGTGCAGCTGCCCGCAAACCTCATTCCCGTAAGGGAAAACGTGCCCGTTATGGTCGCAGGCGGCGGTACTTCCGGCATACAGACCCTTGAGGCATTGACAGACAGCGGCATCACCGCAGCTCTTGCCGATATCTGCGCAATGCCCGGCGGCACCAGAACGCTCGGCATGGTAATGGGCTACTGGCACGGTCATAAAAAGGGACGCAACGAGACCTTCGACGCGGAATCTGCCAAGCTTGGCAGAAAATACCATATCGGCGAAAACGGTTCCGAGCTTTATCTCAACAACCTTCTGACCAAAGCAAATGAGAATCATTATTATTTCAATACCTTGGTCTGCGGCTGCGATAAGAGCGGCAAAAAAGTAAATTCGCTTATATTGTGCGATATGGGCGGTCTGTTCAGGATAGAAGCGGATGTGTTCGTTGATGCTACAGGCGACGGAGTTGCCGCTTACCTTTCGGGTGCCGCATATGAGCTGGGCGATAAGAGGGACGGAAACGTCCAGACCTACAGCACATGGGGCGAAAACCTGTGGAAGATGACCAACTTCATGGAAAATAGGTTCCACGGCGATAACGATATGATCGACATGGATTCCTACGAAGACCAGCTTCGCGGCATGTATTTGGGTCAGCACGACAACAGCGATATCCGTTATTCTCCCCTTCTGACCGTACGCGAGTCCAGAAGGATAATAGGCGATCACGTGCAGAAGCTGGACGAGATATGGGACGAAAAGGTGTTTGACGACACAATCTGCGTGACCCTTACCCCCTTTGACCAGCACGGCAAGGGCAGTTCGATCTACGATGATATGGAGCTTGCCAAATCCGTCGGCAAGGAACAGCGCGCAAGAATCCCCTACAGGAGCTATATAGTCCGCGACCTTGAAAACATGCTGGTCACCGCAAAGGCCTATTCCGCAACCAGAGACGCGAACACCATCGGCAGAATGAACGCTGATCTTCGTCACGCCGGCTATGCCGTGGGTCTTGCTGCCGCGCAGGCGATCAAGCAGCACAAATCAATCAGGGATATTGATCTTACTCCAGTGCAGGATGAGCTCAAATCACAGGGCATACTTCCTGATTGGACATTTGTTGAACCGACTAAAAACACCGTATCGGAGCTGATCGAGCTTTGCGAAGCAAACGATATCGAGGCAATGCTAAAGCTCTACAGGACTACCGACTCCGGCACTATCAAGGCTTTGGAAAGCTATTATATGAGCCATAAGGACAGCGATACAGCTCTATCCCTTGCAGCATGGCATGATCTTCCCGGTGCAGCCGAGGCAGCATATCAAAGGCTCCTGAGCATACTTTATGCATCAAAGGCAAACGAGGACGAAAAGATAGCGGAATATGTTAGCGCGCTCAGGCTCTTTGCTCCCCTCATCCGAAATTCCAAGCTCGATCACGATCAGCTTAAAGCCATTATCGATCTTTCCTGCTCGGGTGGCAGATGCTATTACGCCAAGGACCACGGGTATTACGGCAAAATATACGGCTACGAGCGCATAGACGGCTGGAAAGCTCCCCATTTCAAGTTCCTGTATCTGCTAAGTCAGGCTGTTGAAAGAAACCCGCATGAGTCTTTGGTCGAGCCCATGGAAAACCTGCTCAGGAAGGAATACATCGGCGGCTTTGCGACTATAAACAACGAAGCTCCCGATTCTCCCCTCATCGGTCACAGTATGTCTCCGATATTCTGCGCGCTGCTTGAATTAAGGCTTGCGGCAAGCGCGGCAAGATGCACAAGCGCTCTGGGCTTTGATCTTCTTAAAAAATATTCAAACGAAGACCGCTCCATACTGCGCAAATTTGCAAAAAAGGAGCTTATCGCAATCGGTGATCTGAGCGCAGTTTCGCCCTACACCGGCGATCTAACTTTTGAATGAAACAAAAAACACTTGTAATCGGGCAATATTAGTTTTATAATAGAGTTTGGGTGTTTTTGCCCCAAAATTAGGAAAATGGTGAAATCAAATGGCAATGAACTTAAAAATGACCGGTGTTGCCGGTTTCGTTGAAGAGCGTGAGCTCAATTACATGTCCGATATGATCAACACTGCTAACAACGTTCTGTTTTCCCGCAGCGGCGCAGGCAATGACTTCCTCGGCTGGCTCGACCTTCCCGTAAATTACGATAAGGAAGAATTCGCCCGCATCAAGAAGGCAGCCAAGAAGATCCAGTCCGACAGCGACGTTCTGGTCGTTATCGGTATCGGCGGCTCCTATCTGGGCGCAAGAGCTGCGATCGAGTTCTGCAAAGGTCAGATGTACAACGGCATCCGTGAAGAGGGCATCCCCGAGGTTTATTTCGTGGGCAGCAACATCTCCTCTTCCTACCTCAACGATATCGTAAAGATCATCGGCAGCCGTGATTTCTCCGTGAACATCATCTCCAAGAGCGGCACCACCACCGAGCCCGCCATCGCTTTCCGTATCTTCAAGAAGCTTCTTGAAGAAAAATACGGCAAGGAAGGCGCAAAGGGTCGTATCTACGCCACCACCGACAAGGCACGAGGCGCTCTCAAGGCTCTTGCAACCGCAGAAGGTTACGAGTCTTTCGTGGTTCCCGATGACGTCGGCGGTCGTTTCTCCGTGCTCACAGCAGTAGGTCTTCTGCCCATCGCAGCAGCCGGCATCGATATCGACGAAATGATGAAGGGCGCTCAGGATGCTCTCACCGTCTGCAAGGACGGCGATATGACCACCAACCCCTCCTTCAGATACGCCGCGCTGCGTACCATCCTCTATCACAAGGGCAAGGCTACCGAGATTCTTGTAAACTACGAGCCCGCTCTTACCATGATGGGTGAATGGTTCAAGCAGCTGTTTGCAGAATCCGAGGGCAAGGATCATAAGGGCATCTTCCCCACCTCTGCAAACTTCTCCACCGATTTGCATTCCATCGGTCAGTTCATTCAAGACGGTTCCAGGAACCTGTTCGAAACCGTAATTTGGGTCAACGAGCCCAGGAGCGAAGCTTTCATCGAGGAAGCCGCAGAGGACATCGACGGTCTCAATTATCTGGCAGGCAAGTCCGTTCAGTTCGTAAACTCCAAGGCATATCAGGGCACCCTGATGGCTCATATGGACGGCGGTACCCCCAATATTCTCGTTGAGATCGACAAAGCCGATGCTTATCATTTCGGCTATCTGGTATACTTCTTTGAAAAAGCCGTCGGCCTTTCCGGCTATCTGCTTGGCGTCAACCCCTTTGACCAGCCCGGCGTCGAAGCCTATAAGAAGAACATGTTCGCCCTCCTCGGCAAACCCGGCTACGAAGACCGCAAAGCAGAGCTCGAAGCAAGGCTCAAGTAAACAATAAAAAACAAAAACGCAGTCAACTGACTGCGTTTTTTGTTATAAAAGCTCTATGAAATCCGTTATGTAATGATCTGTGATGCTTCTTATCTCGTTTTCATATTCCTTAGAAGACGGATCAAACACTCCGCAAACTGGCATACCCGCATTCTTCGCGGAAAGGTCGGCGTTATAATTGTCGTCAAGGAAGAGTATCTGCCGCATATCCGCCCCTATCCTTTCTGCTGCCATGCGATATATTTTTGGATCGGCCTTCGTGGTATTAAAATCTTCGCACGACCAAATGTTATCGAACAGATCGAATATTCCGAGCCTTTTGAGGCAAGGATCAAGCATCTCATGCGGGCTCGCCGTCAAAACATTCAGGCTGCATGAACGCGCTTTGAGCTCATGCAGCACATAAACTACATTCGACTTTGCCTCGATCTCATCGCGATACGCAGCAAGCGCATAGGAATGCATCTTTTTTATTAGGTCTTCCTGCGTCGAATTGATCTTAAAATTATCCAGGAAATATTTTGCCGCACCTGCGTAGCCAAGAGGAGTGATGATCTTCATTATATCATCGCCGTACAAAACACCGTGCTCGTCAAGTATCCTCAGCATCACGGAAACATAAGTGGGCATCGAATCAACCAAAGTCCCGTCAAAATCAAAAAGATAGTACCTGTAGTCCATATTTATCTCCCATCGAAATCAAAAAGATATCCGTATTATTCTTAGATGATCTCGAGTATATTATACCACGCACGATATTATCAAACAACAGGCAGTCCTACTACCTTTTGGCCCCGCGCTCCAAGAATCAGCCAAATTAACCGCACAATAGGGGAACGTGTCTTTGGCCCTTTCCCCAAGGTTGCACATCCGTTGCATGAAAAAAGCGCCAAAGACGGCGCTTTGTGCAAAAGAGACAAAAAAGAAGCCGGAAACCTTTCGGTTTCCGGCTTCTTCTGGTCGAAGCGGCGGGATTCGAACCCGCGACCTTTTGGTCCCGAACCAAACGCGCTACCAAACTGCGCTACACCTCGTTATTGTGGAGCCAATAAAGGGACTCGAACCCTTGACCTATGGTTTACGAAACCATTGCTCTACCGACTGAGCTATATTGGCAGGCCCATCAATAGTAGATTATATCACAGGCGGGCACATTTGGCAATAGCTTTTTATTTTGGGGTCAAATTTATTCGGTCACATAGCCAAGCAGCTTTGAGACGCCGTCTGCGGCTTCTATAAGCGAATCTATATGGGCGTCGATCTTTTCCTGCGTCATCCTGTTTGATGGGCCTGTAACGCTCATTGCGGCAACTATCCTGCCCGTATAGTCCCTGACGGGCACGGCAACGCATCTTGAGCCCAGCTCGCATTCCTCGTCATCCAGAGAATATCCTCTTCCGTGGATCTTCCTCAGCTCGTCCATGAGCCTTGGAAGCGAGGTGATGGTATGCGGCGTGAGCATGGGAAGGCCTTTGCGCAGGTAATATTCTTCAATTCTCTCCTGATTATATTCCATCAAGAACAGCTTTCCCGAGCCCGTGCAGTGCATCGGGGCGACTTTTCCGATATAGCTGAATGTTCTGAGCATTCTGTCCGGGCCGTCATGCATGCCGATATACAGCACCGACATATCGCTTTCCTTGGAAAGGCAGGCGCATTCCCTGAAGACTTCGCTGACCGAGGCGAGATACGGAGCCGCCAGCTTGGCGATATTGTTGCTTTTGAGCACATTATAGGAAAGCGAGCATATCTTCATGGAAAGATAATACTTTGGCGTATCGTTCTCCTGCATAACATAACCCCTGCGCTTGAGCGAATTGATAAACCTGAGCGCAGTGCTTGCGTTCATATTGAGCCTTTCGGCGATGGTCTGCAGCCTGAGCGGCTCTTCCGCCACTGCGAGCAGCTCTATTATATCAAGAGCCTTATCCGTTGATTGATTTGAATACGCCTTTTCGCTCATCATATTGCCTCCCATGCAGGTAGCCTAAAAGTAAAAGCGAGCCTGCTGTTTTCAAGCAGGCTCTTTCGTGATTATCTATTTGATTATCTGGATATGGCCGATGAAGGGAACGACTCTTACTTTGCCCTGAATGGTTGCGACGAACTGGAGAACTGTGAAGATGAAAAGGGCGATACCGCCAACGATGCTGACAATGGTGCCGAGAATGGGAATGATGCCCACAACACCGACGATCACACCCGCAATGAACAGAAGCAGCGCCTGATTGGCGGTAAACTTGCCGTAAGCGGAATTCGGACATGCTACAAGGGGCAGGAAGAACAGAATCCAAAGATAACTGATAGCGCAGATTATCTTATTGTCCTGAATATCCTTTTCATCAAATACCGGAACTGTCATTTTCTGTGCCATAAAGATTACCTCCACATTTATTGTTAAATTGTTTTCAACTGATTTTATTATACAATTAAATCAATAAAATGTAAACAGAAACCGTCAAATATTTTACAGTATATCAAATTCGTCGATCTGCCTTGATATCATGTATATATGCTCACGCATTTTCTCGCTTTGCCATAAAAGCTCCATAGCCTCTTTTACGGTATCCACGAAGATCGGCTGAAGTCCCCGTTTCCCGCTGGCATAAAGGGGGCACATGGTTGAAGCGCGCTTATCCATCTTTATGTACAGTTTTCCGTTCTTCTCATAAGGCGTGAGCGGGAAAATCCTGCATGCAAGGGGTCTGTCGTCCCTGGGGCAGCTGCCCTCGCAGGTAAGTATATTTTCACTTGGTCCTTTATGCACCTGATACCATGAAAATTTCTTTCTGTAGAGGGTCTCCTCGCCGGGGAAAAGGCTCATGCCGAGAGTTTCTTCTTCATCGTCCGGGCTTTGACAGCAGGCCGCAGAGCAGGTCAGACCGCAGTTGGTCTTAAGCGGAGTGATATCCTTCAGCATATCCCTTGCTTTAATAATAAGGCTGATGTCGTCCATTGCATTCTCCTATTATTTATTATCCTTCGCTCTGAGCTCAACTCGCCTGATCTTGCCGCTGATGGTTTTGGGAAGCTCGGTCACAAATTCGACCACACGGGGATACTTATAGGGAGCAGTCTTATGCTTTACATAGTTCTGGATCTCTTTTTTAAGCTCCTCGGTACCTTCCTTGCCCTTTACCAGCACGATGGTAGCCTTTACGACCTGACCGCGCAGGGGATCGGGAACGCCGGTTATAGCGCATTCGAGCACATAAGGAAGCTCCATGATAACGCTTTCGATCTCAAACGGTCCGATGCGATAGCCTGAGGATTTGATAACATCGTCGGTTCTGCCAACGTACCAGAAATAGCCGTCCTCATCTCTCCACGCCATATCGCCGGTGTGATAATAGCCGTCGTACATTACCTCGTCGGTCTTTTCCTGATCGCGGTAATAGCCCTGGAACAAACCGTAGGGGATGCCGTTTTCGATATTGATGCAGATTTCGCCGACCTGACCTGTGACCACGGGCTTGCCCTCACCGTCCATAAGGCACATATCATACTGAGGGCTTGGCTTGCCCATGGAACCGGGCTTGGGCTGAGAACCCACGTAGTTTGCTATGGTGAGCGTAGTTTCGGTCTGACCGAAGCCTTCCATGAGCTTTACACCTGTGGCTTCATAGAACTTATTAAATACCTCAGGGTTCAGCGCCTCGCCTGCGGTGGTGACATATTTGAGGGAAGAAAGATCATATTTTGAAAGATCCTCTTTGATGAAGAACCTGTATATGGTGGGCGGCGCGCAGAAAGTGGTGATCTTATACTTTGCAAACAGGTTGAGAAGATCGTTTGCCACGAATCTGTCGTAATCGTATACCAATACAGCAGCTTCGCACATCCACTGTCCGTAGAGCTTGCCCCAAACTGCCTTGCCCCAGCCGGTATCGGCAACGGTCAGGTGGATGCCGTCGGGATCGACGTTATGCCACCATCTTGCGGTAGAAATATGACCTATCGCATAGGCATGGGAATGGGATGCGATCTTGGGATAGCCGGTGGTGCCCGAGGTAAAGTACATTATCATCGGCTCGTCTGCGTATGTCGCATCGTCGCCCGTAGGTCTTTCAAATACCGGGCTTTGCTTTGCGATGCCCTCGTCAAAGAACTCCCAGCCTTCTCTCTTTTTGTTGACGCAAATCTTTGTGACCAAAGTGGGCGAATCCTTCTGAGCAGCGTCGACATTATCGGCAAGCTCGTCATCGGTGGTGGCTACGACAGCGGTTATACCTGCTGCGTTCACCCTGTAAACGATGTCCTTGGTCATCAGCTGATGAGTTGCGGGAACGATGATCGCTCCGATCTTATGAAGAGCCACGATGGTGAACCAGAACTGATAATGGCGCTTTAAGATGACCAGAACCCTGTCGCCCTTTTTGATGCCCAGAGACTTGAAGTAATTTGCGGTGCGGGCGGACTCTTCCATTATATCCTTGAAGGTATAGGTCCTCATATCACCCGCGACGTTCTCCCAGCGCATTGCAACCTTTTCGGGCTTGGTGGTGCCAAGGTAATCTACGCAGTCAAAACCAAAGTTAAAGTTTTCGGGAACATTGAGCTTTATATCAAGCAGCTGACCGTCTTCGCCGTAGGTCGCTTTTGCATATTTTTCATACAGATACGACATTATTTTTTCTCCTCCTGATCCGGTTCGGGGATAACTATTGCAAGGAAGGTGCAGTCCTGTCCGCCGGCTGCGATCATTCCGTGACCGTGATCGGAATTATAATAGACTGAATCGCCTTCGTTCAGTATCTCAACATGGTTTTCCAGCTGCATTTTGAGCTGACCCTTGAGCACAAGGTCAAACTCCTGACCTGCATGGGTGGAAAGGTGGATGGGTTTGTTCTGTTCTTCTTCATTATAAGGCGCTTTTACGATGAAGGGCTCTGCCATCCTGTTTTTGAGCAGGAAAGCCATATGCTGATATTCAAAGCCTGCGCGCCTTCTGATGGGAAGACCCTCCCCTGCCCTTGTGATGGTATAAAAGGAGAGCTTGGGCATATCGCCGGTCACGATCTCGGCGATATCAACGCCGAAGCGCTGAGCGCATTTGAAAAGGAAGGTAAAAGAGAAATCGTTTTCTCCCGATTCAAGTCCAAGATACTGCTCAACAGTGGTATCGGTCACCTCTGCCATCTCTTCGGGGGTAATATCAAGAATAAGCCTTAAGCCTCTAATTCGTTCCGCAACCTGTATGATTTGTTCAGACATCTTTATATCCTCCTTTTGATAATAAAAAAGCCTCTGTATAAAAATACAGAGACGAAATAACTTTCGCGGTACCACTCTACTTGCCGCCAAAAGGCAGCCGCTTTGCCGCATCAAACAATGCGCGCCCTGATAACGGCAGGCCTGCCGTCCGCAATTACTGAGCCAAAGCCTTTGAAGCGGATGCTCGTGGGTGATCGGCAGAAGTTTTCCGTACCGGCTCGCACCAACCGCCGGCTCTCTGAACGTATTGCTTCTGCGCCTTCCCATTCAACGCACAAGTATTTGATTGCGATTATAATACCACCATCGAAGTCACTTGTCAACACTTTTTATCGTTTATGCACAAAAAACACAGCCTGTATGCATTTTTACTCAACGCTTATCATATCCGCGATATCGGCATACTTCCCATCACCTATACCGTTTACGTTCATTATTTCATCCAAAGACAGAAAACCTCCGTGAAGGATCCTGTAATCGATGATCCTCTGCGCCAGGTTTTCGCCTATTCCGGGAAGAGACATTAATTCATCAAGCGATGCGGAATTGATGTTTATCTTACGCACCTCAAGCTCGTCCTTTACATACTGCTCCGAAACGTATATGTGCGCTTTGATCTTGTCAAAGGTCATATCTCCGATTCCTTTTACAGACTTGATCTCATCAATATCCGAAAAACCGCCCAACGCGCTTCTTTGCTGAACTATGCTTTTGGAGGTCTCCTCTCCTATCCCCGGCAGTACGCAGAAGGTTTCCATGTCAGCTGTGTTTATATCTATCACAGGCTCGATGCTGTATTCATCCGATAAAACGGCTTCATTTCCCAAAAGCTCTTGTGTCATCCACTCAAAATCGTTTTCCGGTGCGGCAACGGGATGCCTAAGCCTTAAAGAATAAAGCGCGATGCTTACGGCGTATAATACAGCCGCAAATATGCACACCATCACCTTTATCAAAAGAGCATTTCTTTCATTCGGTTCTGCGGCATTTGGCATCGCGCTTATCATTTTTTATAAACCCTCCGGAACGATATCGGGCTCAATTACGGTAAAATGCTTGCATGTGGGCGGGAAGGAAATCTTATCGGAAATATCGGTAAAATTCCTGAAATCACGGCTGAACATGGCCTTGTATATGCGCTTTCCGAAATAATCGTAGAACACCACAAAGCCTTCATCCACCTTAACAATTGTGGGACCTTCGGAAAGATGCTCGGTCAGAAGCGGGCTGATATCCTCATAGGGGCCCATCGCATGGCTTGAAACGCAGGTGCGGATGGCCTTATAGGGTGTATCCGGTTTGTTCCAGCCGCGCTCGTCCTTATACGCCATATAATACTTGCCGTCATGATATTTAACGCTTGCATCGATAATGGGATAATCGGTTGCAAAGAAAAGCTCTGCCTTTGTAAAGCTTATAAAATCGCGGGTCTTTACGCAGTAATGCCTGTCGTGACGGGGCTCTTCGCCCTTCAGCCTGCTCGACCAGAAGATTATCCATTCGTCGTTTTCGCGGTCAAAAACAGCCTCGGGAGCCCAGCAATTCTCCACCTCGCCTATATCCTTGGAAAAATTATGGAAGATCGGCTTATCCCACGAAACGAGATCCTTCGACTTTGAATAGCCAAGCGTCACCCCGCGCCAGTTATCGGTAAAAAACATATGGAACACGCCGTGCTTATCCTGAAGGATGAAGGGATCGCGAACGATCTTGTTTTCCTCGGGCGTAAATTCGATTACCGGCTCGCCGCCGTTCAGATCGCGCCATGAGCAAAGATCATCGCTGACCGCTATCCAAGCCGCCATCCGCTCATCGCGGAAATAGGACATTACGTACATATTACAGCCCCTCTACCAGCTCGTCGGCATATTTGTCCAAAAGGCCCAGATCCCAGAGCAGGCGGGATGCGATGTACTTATCCCTGATCTCCTTGGAAGCCATGAGTGAATCGCGCACCTCGTCGTTTTCAATGCCGATATCCTTGGGAACGATGGGAGAACCGGCGCTTTCAAGGATTGCCTTGATCTCAGCCTGAGAGGGCAGCTCTTCGTTCATTGCAGCTACGATCTCATCCCACTTATCGATGATGTGCTTGAGCCTCTTGGGATGCGTGGTCTTGGAGTTTTTCTGAACCTTTGCTTCTATTGCCAATACGGAATCGGCAATAGAGCCGAACATTCTGTGCATTTCGGACTCCCAGAAAACGGGATCAAACTTTTCAACATACTCAAGCGCCAGCTTTTCATCGGGTTTATATAACTTGAGCTTATCATAAATGCCAAGAGTCAAATAAGTGCCTATACCCACCTGAATACCGTGCAGTGATTCAGGCGTATGCTTTTCAAGGGCGTACATTTCCCAGATGTGTGAGAAATAATGCTCAAGACCGGAAGCGGGGCGGGAAACCTTTGCAAAGCCCATCGCAAGACCGGAAAGGATAAGGCCTTCGACCACTGCGCCGACTGCGTCCACATCTCTTGAAGCGAGCTTATCCGCGTTTTCGACAATCTTCTTTACAGCGTTTCTCATGAGCTGAGCGATCTCGGGACAGAAATACTCACCGGTGATGATGTTGGAGATCCTCCACTCGCAAACGCTGACGTACTTTGCCAGCATATCGCCAAGGCCCGCCTGCAGAAGCAGCATGGGAGCATTGCGCATGATCTCGGTATCGGCAATAATTGCAACCGGGCAGGGAGTATAAATGGTTACCTTGATGCCGTCATGGATCATGCTGCCGGAGTTGGAAGCAAAGCCGTCCATGGAAGGCGCGGTGCCCAGTATAAGCTGACGCAGACCCGAGACCTTTGCTACCATTTTGCAGACGTCGTTGATAACACCGCCGCCTACCGCGATTATAAAATCGCAGTTGGTATCCCATTCCATAACGACCTGACCCACTTCAAATTCGGAGGGAGTGATCACTTCCTGCGGGAAAACATAGGAGGTAAAGGGAATGCCCGCAGCTTTGAGGATCTCTTCAGCCTGCTTGCCCGCTGCGGCATAAGTGTTTTTATCGCTCACGATAAATGGACGGGTGGCGCCGCATTTTCTGAGCACTTCGGGCAGCTTGTTTATAGCGCCCTGACCTATCTCAACATATCTAAGGTCTGTATAATGCTTCTGACCGCATTCACAATCAAAACCATTTTCATTCAAAAGCTCGTTTATGGTAAGATTTGCAAAACTCATCTGAATTCTCTCTCCTTTTTATCTTTTAACCATACGAATGCTATATAAAGCAGCCAGAATACCACGGCTGCCAAAAGCCTGAGCACAACGGAATTTATAAGTCCAAGGAAAATCGCCAGCATTAAAGTCATAAATATGAACCTTATTACCAAAAGCCCCGCGTCACCCTTGGTTATCTTATGCCCGAATGCAGTCTGCACGCAGACGAACAAAAGGCAGGATATGCACATTACCCTCGTCGCCTCGATATTGGGAAGCCCTGTATTTATGATGGGCAGCATGAGCAAAAACGCAAGCCATTCGGCAGCAAAGGAAGCAATGCTCGCCTTTTTGAACTTTGCGATACTGCTGTATATCCTAATCGCATCCTTGACAGGGTTAAAATGGCTGCCCTCGTTGTTGTTTTCATAAACGGTGGTGATGGTCACGGGCAGGAAATCGATCCCGTTTTGAGCGCAGGTCATGAGCATGTTCATCTCATACTCATATCTATCACCCTTGATCTTTACAAGGTCCTTCAAAATGCATGCCGGCATACCGCGAAGCCCTGTCTGGGTGTCAAAAAGCCATTTTCCCGTTGACATTGCAAACACGAGCCTTGTTGCGGTGTTTCCGAACTGACTCCTGAAGGGCACGTTTTTATCAAACTGCCTTGTGCCGACAACCATTTTCTTTTGCCCAATGTTCTTTTTAAGCAGCTCGGATACCCTTTTTATATCCTTTGGAAGATGCTGTCCGTCCGCATCGGCGATAACCACGCCCTCGCTTTCGCCGATCTCTACGCAGTATGCAAATCCCGTCTTGAGAGCCGCGCCCTTGCCCTTGTTTTCCTTATGTGTAAGCACATGCACGCCCATCTTTTTTGCGGTCTCAAAAAAGGATGCATATTTTTTGCCGCCGCCGTCGTCGACAACTATAATGTCGTTCATGCCCTCTTTTTTAATCTCTTCAAGCAGCTTTATAAGCTTTTCATCGGGCTTATAAGAGGGAATAAGAACCTTCATTGCTTCATCTCCGTTTCATTTACCGCGGTGAACACCGCGTCATAAAGCGCCGCCTGAGCCTTCATGCGGCCGGATGTTATGTTTTCTACAGCCTGAGTGCAGGCTTCAAGCGCATTTTTGAGCCCAAGCGCGCTTATGTTCCTCGCCTGATTTATCAGCACCCCTGCAAATCCCGGGCTGACTTTAAGCGCCTGTGCTATCTTCGTTCTGTCGTTTCCGCCTATGGTCTTTACAAGCAAAAGCCGTCTGAAAGCGGATGCCAGAAGAGATAATATTTGTATCTCGTTTGCGTTTGCTTCAAGCTGCTGCTTTATCACCTGAAGCGCCTGAGGGGTATTTCCCGCTATAACGCTGTCGGTTATCTTGAATATCGAGCTTTCAAGGGTTGGCTGAACGACCGCGGATATATCGGCTGCAGTGACCTCCGCCCGATTTCCCGTGTAATCAAACACCTTATCAAGCGCAGCGCCCACATCGAGCAGGAGATTGCCCACAAGCGAGGATATCTGCGCAACAGCGCCGGGATAGAGTACCTTACCCATAGACTTGGCTTTGGCATTGCACCATCTGGTAAGCGCCGCAAGATCGAGCTCATTAAAATCGACATTGCCGCCAAGCTTTATTATCTTTTTTGATATCGTACGCCTTTGATCCGCCTTGCCCGTCACATAAAAAACAAGGCAGGTGGTATCGGGCATCTCGTCGATCATCTTGGATATGGCCGCTTCGTCCTGAGAGCCCCTTGACGCTGCTACCAGCGGCGAATCACGCAGAACGACCAGCCGCTTGCCCGTCATAAAAGGAAGCGTGCCCACCGATTCATCAAGCTGCCGCACATCGCACGCGCCTTCAAAAACGCTTTCGTTCAGGCTTTCCATGCCCTCGGGGATAAGAGCCGCTCTGAGCTTTTGGTATGCGTACTGCTTGAGCTTTTCCTCTTCGCCCGAAAACAGCAGTACGGAAGGAAGCGCGCTGTTTGAGTTTACGGCTTTCATAAATTCATCGTAGGTCAAATGCGCTCCACCTCCTGCCGTTATAATTGAATAGCTTTGTTTCGCCGCCCGAAAACACCAGTCTTATGCTTGAAAGATCGCGCGTTACAAAGGTCTTTATGCCCGCTTTATCCAGCCTTTCAAGCACTTCATCCGAAGGATGACCGTAGGAATTTCTTCCCGCAGATATTATAGCATACTCAGGTGAAATTCGCGACAGGAAATTGGCGCTTGTGGAAGTATTACTTCCGTGATGCCCTATCTTTATTGCATCAACATCAACGCTTTTTACAAACAGTTCGCCGTATACATCGGTATCACCCATAAAGAGCAGTGAGGAATCTTCGTTCTCCACAAGCAGGATCATGGAATCCCTATTGCCGTTCCCGCTCTTTTCATAGGGAGCAAGCACGCTTACCTTCAGTTCACCGAACTCAAACACATCGCCGGCAGCCGCTTTTTCGATCACCGCACCATAAGATGCAGCCATATTCAGGCTTTCTTCTGCGGTTTTCTCAACATCGTCCGCTGTCATTCCCTGCCAGATGATGATCCTTTTTGCTCCGGTGTTCTTCACTATATCATAAACGCCGCCTGCGTGGTCGTCATGAGCATGGGAAAGGAAGATCGCGTCCGGCTTTATCCCCTCAGACCTGAGCGAGCGGTATATCTGGCTGTCCTTTTCACCGGTATCTATCATTATCGCGTGCTTACCGCACCTGATCAATGATGCATCCGCATTCCCGACGCTGTATGCCGTCCATGTAAGCGCATCGCTAAAACCAAGCAAAGGCTCAAGCGCAAACAAAGCAATGCACGCCGCAGCGCAGGCTATCGATATTTTATACTTCTTCGTGCAGAAAAACAGTATCAGGCATGCATAAAACAATACTGTCACTATCGCCCATGGGTCGTATAAGTTTACGCTGCCAAAAGGGACAGACGCGCAAATAGAGTTTATAGACTTTACAACAGATGCTATCATATAGCCGGGAGCGCTTATGAACCCCGCCAAAGCCTTGGGCAGGATAAAGCTCAGCGCAGTGCCTATATAGCCAAAGGCAAGCATCACACCTATGAGCGGCACCACAATAAGGTTTGCAAAAACGCTGATCAATGACACCGAGCCGTAATAAAGTATCTGGAACGGGAGTATCGCGATCTGCGCGCTTATCGATACAGCGGCAAGCTGTGCGATGTATTTTGGCATAAACGATAAGAGTCTGCCTATCTTTTCCGACATCGCAATGATGCCAAGAACCGACATGAACGACAGTATAAAGCCTGCATCAAACAGCGTGAGCGGGTTTATCAAAAGCAGAACCAGCGCCGCAAAGGAAAGCGAGGTCAAGGGATCATACCGACGCATCCTGAGACCCGCGATATACATGAGCAAAGCCATCAAAACTGCTCTTGTTATAGAAGGAGAAAATCCAACCACTGCGCAGTAGATCAGCATCAAAGGACCTATAATCAGCCACTGCAAAGCATGTCTTACGCCGATCTTATCCAGCAGCCAGAAAAGAGCCATAGTGAGCGCGGAAACGTGAAGTCCCGATAGCGCAAGCACATGCACTGTGCCGCTGACCCTGAAATCCTCGTACACTTTATCCGTAATATCGCTGCGCTCGCCTATGACCAGCGCTTTCATTATATCAGCATTATCAAGGAAGACCTCATCTATGTTTTGAGAAAGCCTTTGCTTTGCGTTATAAAAATGCAAGCGCATACCGTTTGGCTCCCCGAAGGCGATGCCCTTGCTTGCGTACATGGCATATTTGCTGCCGTTTGCAAGAAGATAGGTTTTGTAATCAAAGCCGCCGGGATAATCCTTGCCCTTTGGGGTATAAAGACTTGCGTTATTGAGCTCTATCATCTGCCCCGGCAAGGCTTCTATTGGCTCGTATGTGCTGAGCCTTGCCCTTCCGCCGATCTCATTGCCGTTTACAACGATATCTTCGACTATATATTTGCCTTCGCCCTCGCAGATCCTGACCTTAGCTGTGATATGCGCGTCCTCGATATCGTCCACCCTGCCCGCGTTGATCAAAAGAGTTGTATACGTTACCCCTATGACAATTGCAAGTGCGCAGAGCAAAGCTCTTTTGACATATTCCTTTTTGAAAAGCAGAAACAGCAATGCAAATACCGCAGAAACTATATAGCCAAAATAAAACAGCCTGTCAAGAAAATACGCGCAGGCTATTCCGAAAGAAAAAGAGAGGGCGACAGCCATAAGCACTCTGCGCTTGAGCATACTCACCCTCCTCTATCTTAATCCCAGCGAATGTTCAAAAGCCTGATCACCATTCGCTCAAATCCTCTTTTTATCTTTGTACCAAAGTGTTCGTTTACCGATATCGGCTTTACCCATATGGTATAAAGCCCTGCCAGATTACCCGCCATAACATCGCTCAGCTGATCACCCACCAAAACCGTGTTCTTTGGCTTTGTTTCAAGGTTCTTCATCGCCTTTATGATCCCTCCGGGCAGCGGCTTTGCGGCTTTTGCGATATAATCGGTATCAAGAATATCCGCAACAGGCTTTATCCTGCCCTCGCCGTTGTTTGAAACGAGCATGGTATCAAAGCCTTTGGCAAAAAGCGCTTCAAATAGGCTTTTTACCTTTACCGGCACATCCATATCGTCCTGCGGCAAAAGCGTGTTGTCCAGATCGAATATCAGGCAGTCTATCCCCTTTAGGTACAGCTCATCATAATCGATATCGTATACGGTGTTTTTTGTTTCATCGGGTCTGAACGGATTCTTGCTCATGATCTTCTCCGTTTATTTAAGCTGTATAACGGTCACGCCCGCATCGCCCTCGCCGATCTTGCCGCCGCGGAAGGATGCGACCCTTGGATTGCTCTTTAAGAAATCCTGAAGACCGGCTCTCAGCGCGCCCGTGCCCTTGCCGTGAATAACGGATACTTCCTTTCTTGTGGAAAGATAGGCGTCGTCGATATACTTATCGACCGCTTCGATGGCTTCATCCACCAGCATTCCGCGCACATCAAGCTCCATGGGTACATATTTCTGTGACATATCGATGTTTTTCCTGACCGAGCCGCTTTGCTGCTGCTTCTGCGCGGTTTTTCTTACATCCTTGAGCTTCACATTCAGCTTCATGATGCCCGCCTGCACCTGGAATTCGCCCTTGTCGTTTGGCTTTGAAAGCACGGTGGCTTCCACGCCCATTTTGACCAGCATTACCGTTTCGCCCACGTTCACGCTCTTGGGAGGAGTGGAAAGCTTTTCAAGCTCGCTCTTCTGAATGGGCTCAAGGTTCCTGTCAAGCGTCTTTTCAAGCGCCTGACGCGCGTTCATGGTCTCTTTGGTGATGGTAGCCTGCTCTGCTGCGGTCTTTTTCAGCTGAGTTATGACCCTCTCTGCTTCGTCCTTGGCAGAGTATACTATCCTTCTTGCCTCTTCTCTCGCCTTTTTGAGCATATCCTGACGCTGGTTTTCGATCTGCTTGCGCTGCTTTTCGATCTGCTCCTGAAGCTCGACTATCTCTTTTCTTGCTTCTTCGGCGATCTCGCGCTCCTTCTGCGCAACCTGACGGTGATATTCGGCGTTGGAAATAACGTCCTCAAACCTTATCTGATCGGTGGAAAGCTTTTCCTTTGCCTGCTCTATTATCGCATCGGAAAGCCCAAGGCGCTTTGATATCTCAAAGGCATTGGATTTGCCGGGAATACCTATGGAGAGCTTATATGTGGGCCTGAGAGTCTCAACATTGAACTCCACGGATGCGTTCTGCACCCCGGGAGTGGTCATGGCATAGGCCTTAAGCTCACTGTAATGGGTGGTCGCCATGGTGATTATGCCGCGCTTTAGCAGGGTATCGAGTATCGCCTGAGCAAGAGATGCGCCTTCGGTGGGATCGGTGCCCGCACCGAGCTCGTCAAAGAGCACCATAGACTTTTCATCCACGCTGTCAAGTATGGAAACTATATTGGTCATGTGGGACGAGAAGGTGGAAAGGCTCTGCTCAATGGACTGCTCGTCGCCTATATCCGCAAATATTTCCTTGAACACGGCAACTTCCGTGCCGATATCAGCGGGCACATGCAGACCCGACTGCGCCATAAGGCAGAAAAGACCCGCAGTTTTCAGCGTAACGGTTTTGCCGCCGGTATTTGGTCCGGTTATGACAAGGGTAGTAAAATCCTTGCCCAGCCAAAGGTTTGAAGGCACCACGGTCTTGGGATCAAGCAAGGGATGTCTGCCTCTCTTGATATTGATATAGCCGTTGTCGTTGATCTTGGGCAGGCAGCAGTTGAACATCCTTGAAAGCCTTGCTTTGGCAAAAACAAAGTCCATATGGGCAAGGATATCAAGATTTTCAAGCAGCTGACCCGCGATAGGTTCGATCCTTGCGGAAAACTCTGCAAGGATGCGCTCGATCTCTGCGTATTCCTTGGCGTTCAGCGCCTTTATGTCGTTGCCGAGCTCCACTATCGCCATTGGCTCGATAAATACGGTAGCGCCGGTGGATGACTGATCATGGATAAGACCGTTCACCTGCTGGCGGTATTCCTGTTTTACGGGCAGAACATATCTTCCGTTTCTGACGGTGATCACGTTTTCCTGCAGATACCTTTGCATCTGCGAGCTGTGCAGATAGGAATTGAGCTTTTCTCTTATCCTGTCGTTGGCTATCCTTATCTGCCTTCGGATTGAAGCAAGCTCAGAAGATGCGTTGTCCGCTATCTCATCCTCGGAAATGATCGCAGAGGAGATGTCGTCCTCCAGTTCGCGCATGGTGACTAAAGCATCGCACATTTTGCTCAGCGACGTTCTTTCATCCTCGGGCTCATCGTGCTTCACAAGCGCCTGCTTTACAGACCTTGAAGCCCTGAGCGCACCCGCGATCAAGAGAAGATCTCTTGCAGAAAGGGTCGAACCTATCTGCGCCTTTTTTATCTGATTCCTCACATCGTCGAATGCGGGAACGGGGTTATAGCCAAGCCTGGTCAGGTAAACGCAGGCTTCCTCGGTCTGGTCAAGCATATTTCTTACCTGAGAAATATAGCTTGAGGGAACAAGCTCGCTGCATTTGAGCTTGCCCATTTCGGAAACAGCCTGACTTACCAGTATATCGCGTATTTTATTGAATTCAAGCACGCGCAATGTACGTTCAAGCATTTTTATTGCTCCTAATCGATTTTTAGTTCATTTTGGGCGATCTGGCTGCGCAGCTGCTCCTGAGTGATGCTCAGCTGACGCCTGACCTGCGCCAAATTTTTGTCCGCGCTCTCAAGGCGGGCTTCAAGCTCTTTTATCGTATCGTTTGCGCTTATGACTTCTCCTGCGAGGTTTAATGCGCAAAGATCCATGAGCTTATCCTGTGAAGTTATATTGGATTGCTTCTGTATCGCCGCAATCTGCTCATTGACTTTATCAGCGGCGCTTTGCATCTCTTCCTTGGATCTTGTGCCCACAAGAGTATGCTTTCTTCCTCTAATCGTAATCTCAACTTTATTCTTTTCCAAAAAAGCTCACTCCTTATAACCTTACATCCTATCTCATCTTCACAATAGCTCCGTCAACAAAAACCGGAACAGTATCGCACACATCCTGTTCAAAGCAGAATTTCAGATCATCATAAAATCCCAGCGCCCTCATTTTTTCATAATGCAATGTGCCCAAAAGCGCTTTATCGATATTACCTTGAGCTTCTTCATAAAGCTTTTGGGCGGTAATGGAAAGATCGCAAAGGCCATATTCGCCCAGATTTTTCAGATGATGCACTATCGCACCGGCGCAGAGGATATCATCCATAGAATACTTTTTCTGAGTACCGGCACAGATTATAACTATATCGCTTTCAAGTTCACTTGCAGCCTTTGCTGCAAAAGCTGCGTTTCTAAGGCAGGCGATAATCACGTTTTTCGCGCCCTTTGCGGCGTTTATCGCGATAGTGCCGTTTGTGGTCGTGGTAATGACCACTTTATCCAAAACGCGATCCACGCTGTACTCAAGCGGCGAATTTGCAAGGTCGAAGCCTTCTATGAGCACCCCGCCCCGCTCCCCGCACAAAAGGACTTCGTCCTTATCAAACTTTTCGGCACAAATAAGCGCTTCCTCTACCGATACCACGGGAACGACCATCCTGCACCCGTTTTCAACAGCAGCGGTTATCGATGTGGTTGCACGAAGGAGGTCTATGACTATCACTGTTTTTCCGTAAAGATCGCCCACCAGAGAATCAGGCGTTGGATATACATCAATTCTCATAACAAACCTCCTGTTCTTATCATTTTATCACACCTTTTTACATATCTCAACACATAAAAAGCGCTGCATGCAAATGCATACAGCGCATAAATCCGTTTTATTCGGTTATCTCATATCCCGCAATGCTGAAACGCTTGGTCTCATCATCGTTTTTCAGATATATGGTATCGTCAACGACATAGCCGTTTGCAAATTCGGGTTCAACGACCCATTTGTCGTAGGCGTCCTTTATGCCGTAAAGCCCGCTTTGAGTGCGTTCCAAAAACCATACCTGACCTGTTGACTCAACGGAATACAGGCTGTCCTTTTCTTCCGTACCGCTTGCGGAAACAAGGGTAATGCTTTCTCCAGCAGATGTGGTCATGGGGCTGATGGCCGCCTTACCGGCATCGGTCTCATACACGCTTGCGATATTCACGGAATTTGCAGGATCATTCATGCCAAAGCCGAAAATATCGACCCCGGAGAGCGCCACGCAGAAAACTGCCAGTGCGCACATGGTAAACCCTGCAGCTGCGCAGATCGCCCATCTGGAAAAGCGCGAACGCTTTCTTTTGCTGTTTAAGCAGGCGTCGATTATCCTTCGCTGCATATAAGGCCCCGCTTCGGGCAGGAGCTCATCCGATATTTTCTTTAAGTCTTCAAGGTCGTATTTCAAGGCGCAAGCCTCCTTTTCAAGATGACCTGAAGCTTTTCCCTTGCCCTCATAAGCCTCGTACGGACCGTCACACCGGGCACCTCAAGCACCTTTGCGATCTGTTCCGTGGGCATATCATGGTAGTAGAAGAGCAGGACGACATCTTTATATATCTGCGGCAGTTCCATCACGGATTCGAGGAATATCCGCTTTTCCTCTTCGTCGAGCACCACTTCTTCGGGGCTGTCTCCCCTGCCCGGCGCATCGTAGTTTTCGGGCATATAAGAGACCTTTCTGTTCCACGCGCTCTTTAAATGATCTTTGCAGAGGTTGATGGTGACCCTGAGAAGGTAAGCCTTTTCGCTTTGCTCATCGGGAAGCTTTGGATTTTTGTTGAACATGCGCAGGAAAACTTCCTGGCAAACATCCTCTGCCTTATGCCTGTCCTTCAGGTAAAAGTACGCCTGACGCATGACCATGGTGGAATACTGCTCAACAAGTCGTTCTATATCGCAGGAACCGGTCTGCTTCTCAGCCATGCTTTCACCTCCTAAAACGACCTTTGTTTCCTATATGTTCCAGAACTTGTTCTCAAAATTTACAAATTTTCAAAAATTTATCAATATCTATCTGATCTGACCCGCGCCGTAGATCACGTATTTGACTGTGGTCAGCTCTTTTAAGCCTATGGGGCCTCTGACATGAAGCTTCTGGTTGGAAATGCCTATCTCCGCACCGAAACCGAACTCGCCGCCGTCGGTAAACCTCGTGGACGCATTCACATAAACCGCTGCGCTGTCGACCTCGTTCAAAAAGCGTTCCGCCTTAAAATAGCTTTCGGTGATGATAGCTTCGCTGTGATGGGTGGAATACTTCTCGATATGCGCCATCGCTTCATCGATGCCGTCGACGACCTTCACAGAGTAGATCAGGGCATTATATTCGGTATAGAAATCCTCATCATCGGCTACCTTCATTTCGGGCACAATTTTCCTTGCCCGCTCGCAGCCCCTGAGCTCAACGCCCTTACAAATAAGTTCCTTTGCGCACACGGGCAGGAATTTATCCGCTATGGCGCTGTCAACGAGCAGGGTCTCCGCAGAATTGCACACCGACGGACGGCTCACTTTGGCGGAAACAGCGATCTTGACCGCCATATCCATATCCGCTTCGCCGTCAACATACACATGACAGTTGCCCGCGCCCGTCTGGATAACGGGAACGCTTGCCTGACTTACGACCGCGTTTATGAGCCCCGCGCCGCCCCTTGGGATGAGCACGTCGATAAGCCCGTTTAAGCGCATCATCTTGGCTGCGGTCTCCCTTGAGGTATCCTCAACCAAGCATACGCAGTCTTTGGGAAGCCCTGCTTCCTCAACTGCCCTGCGCATAACATCAACTATCGCTTTATTGGAGTTTATCGCATCTGAACCGCCCCTGAGCACGCAGGTATTGCCGGATTTGATGCACAGAGCGGCAGCATCCGCGGTGACATTCGGACGGGATTCGAATATCACGCCGATAACGCCGATGGGCACTCTTTTCTGGCCTATCCTAAGACCGTTGGGTCTGGTCCACATGGAGATGACCTGCCCTATGGGATCGTCAAGGTTAGCCACCGCCAGAACGCCGTCCGCCATAGCCTTAACCCTGTCTTCGTTCAAGGTGAGCCTTTCAATAAAGCTTTCCTTTAAACCCTTTTGCCTTGCAGCTTCAAGATCCGACCTGTTCGCCGAAATGATCTCATTTGAGGAGCTTATAATAGCCTGAGCAATTTTTACAAGCGCGGCATTTCTTATATTAACGCCGCTCGAGCGAAGTACAACGCTTGCTTCCTTTGCTTTTTTAGCCAATGCTTCGACCATATCTTCCACTCCTTTTCATAAATATGTTTTATTATATAACAAATCGTATATTAGTCAACAAAAAACGCATTTTTATAATTTGCTTTTAATTATCGGCATCAAAATAGTAGCCGCCAAAACTATCCTGAACATATCCGGGGTTCACGGGATCGGAATAACCGAAAATCGGATCGTATACAGAAGGCAGCATGAACTCGGTGTGCACATTGCAGTAGCCGCCGTTTTCAGCCATAGTATCGATCGACGACCATGTTCTTGTACTGAAAGCATTTCCAAAACCCATGGGACCTGTTGAAAAAATATTGTCCGACTCGCTATAATCGGGCATTATAAAGCTGTTTTCCCTACCTGCATCATCCACGGGAGTCCTGAAATAGGTGGTCTGATAGAAGGCTTTTGGGAAGAACCTGGAAAGCGTTGCTCTGTCGTATTTATATATGGTAAGATCGGGAGATATTACCGTCACGCTGCCCTGAGTGGGGTTGGGACAATACGCGGTCGCGGGAAGCCCGGATTCTGAGCATATGTTTGCGCTTTGGTGAGTTACACAGGTATCGGTGGGAACCGAGTCCGCAAACCAGTATTCGGTGACGGGGGGATAATCAAGGTCAAAATAGCAGGCATCGGTTGCAAGCAGGCCGCTGAGCGAGCAGGTGACCGCCTGAGTAAGCCCGAGCTCTTCAGGTGAAAACTCAATTATCGCCTTGTTCTCAAGCTCAAGGGTGTCATACACCTTTTCCATTACCGCTTTGAACATGGGAGCCGCTTCATTACCGCCCGATGCGCCCTTATAAAGCGCTTTATAGCTGTCGTGACCTATCCAAACAGAGCAGGAATAATGGGGAGTGATACCCGAGAAGGACACACCGACATAGTCGGAGTTGGTGCCGGTCTTTCCGCCTACGGTAAGCCCGGATATCCTTGCGTTTTTGCCCGTACCGCTCTGCACTGCGTCCACAAGCATATCGCAAAGCATATACGCCGCACCGGGTCTGAACACCTGCACCTCAGATTCTGCCTGTTTTGCTTTGTTGTCAATAAGAACATTGCCGTTTGCATCGGTTACCTTGGTAAAGGTGATCGCGTCTTTATAAGTGCCCGCGTTTGCAATGGTACCGAAGCCCACAGCCATATCAAAGGGAGTTATACCCGAAGAACCCATTGCAAGACCGAAAGCATCGATATTGAGATAGCTCGAATCAATACCCATCGAGTTCAGATAATTCGTGCTGTTGTCGATGCCTACATAGTCAAGCAGGGTATGCACAGAACCTATGTTCAAAGAGTTTACCATGCTCGTTCTGAGCGTTACCATGGATTTTTTAAGAGAAGACGAGTTGGAGGGATAGCCCTTCTCGGTCGACCACCCTTCTATGGGCACTTCCATGTTTTCCGTTACCGTCGCAGGCGAAAAGCCCATATCCAGCGCAGGTCCGTAAACCGCAAGGGGTTTTATGGAAGAACCCACGGGCATTACGCTCGATGTGGCTCTGTTGTATTCAAGGAACGAGCTTGGTTCGCTCCTGCCGCCCACGATCCCCCTGAGCTCGCCCGCCTCGTGATCGTATATCACGACCGCTGCCTGCGGCTGGAGCTGTTCGGTTATAACGCCGTCGCTTCCTACCGTCCTGACTATCGCATCGGAGGGGTTAGCCATTTCCGGATAGGAGTCCCAGTTGTATACGACATCCTCGGCGATCTTCTGCACCTTTGAGTCTATAGTCGAATAAATATGATAACCGTTTGTCTGGATCTCGCTTCTGATTATGCTGCGGTTTTGAGAGGTGTTGGATACGCCGTAGAGCTCAATGAAAGCATCTATCACATCGTTCAGCACCGTCTCGACCGCATAGGGCATATCGTAAAGCTTGTTTACAGTGGACTGCTCCACCACAGTTATCTCCTGTTCAAGCGCTTCTTCGTACTCGGTCTGAGTGATAAAATTGTTTTCGAGCATCGCATAAAGAGCGCGCTCAGTCCTTTCCTCGCTTATCTCGGGGGTATCGTTCCTCACATAGTTCTTCCTTGGGTTATACCTTGAGGGATTCTTGGTGATACCCGCCAGCATAGCGCATTCCTTGAGCGTAAGCTCATCCAGCTCTTTGCCGAAATAATCCTGCGCCGCAGCCTTTACACCGTAGTTGCTCTCGCCCATCCAGATGCTGTTTAGGTAGCTTTCAAGTATCTGCTCTTTTTCGTACTGTTCCTCAAGCTCAATAGCAAGGAAGGCTTCCTGTATTTTTCGCTTATAGGACACCTCGGTCGACAATACTCTCAGCTTTATCAGCTGCTGGGTTATAGTCGAACCGCCCTGAGTGGAACCGCCCGAAAGGTTGGATATAAAGGCGCCCGCTATGCGCTTTAAGTCTATGCCGTTGTGGGTCCAGAACCTTGCATCCTCAAGGGCGACAAAGGCGTTTTTGAGATC
>SVHB01000019.1 GCA_015056005.1 Clostridiales bacterium | reverse complement strand
TATCACCATCAACACCGCACACGTTGAGTACCAGACCGAGACCCGCCACTACGCACACGTTGACTGCCCCGGCCACGCTGACTATGTTAAGAACATGATCACCGGCGCAGCACAGATGGACGGCGCAATCCTGGTAGTATCCGCAGCAGACGGCCCCATGCCCCAGACCCGTGAGCACATCCTGCTCGCCCGTCAGGTTGGCGTTCCCTACATCATCGTCTTCCTTAACAAGTGCGACATGGTTGACGACGACGAGCTCCTCGAGCTGGTTGAGATGGAAGTACGCGATCTGCTCTCTTCCTACGAGTTCCCCGGCGACGACATTCCGATCGTACGCGGCTCCGCTCTCGTAGCTCTTGAGTACGCAGCAGAGCACGATGTAGTAGCCGGCACCGAGCAGTGCCAGTGCATCTTCGATCTGATGGAAGCAGTTGACAGCTACATCCCCACTCCCGAGCGCGACACCGACAAGACCTTCCTTATGCCCGTTGAAGACGTATTCTCCATCACCGGCCGTGGTACCGTTGCAACCGGCAGAGTTGAGCGCGGCACCATCAAGATGGGCGACACCGTTGAAATCGTTGGTCTGAAGGACGAAACCCGTTCCACCGTTGTTACCGGCGTTGAAATGTTCCGCAAGCTGCTTGACCAGGCAGAAGCAGGCGACAACGTAGGTCTGTTGCTCCGTGGCGTACAGCGCACTGAGATCGAGCGCGGCCAGGTACTGGCAAAGCCCGGTTCCATCAAGCCCCACACCCACTTCACCGGCCAGGTATACGTACTGACCAAGGATGAAGGCGGCCGTCATACTCCCTTCTTCAACGGCTATCGTCCCCAGTTCTACTTCAGAACCACCGACGTTACCGGCAACATCCAGCTGCCCGAAGGCGTTGAAATGGTAATGCCCGGCGACAACGTCGACATGACCATCAAGCTGATCACCCCCATCGCTACCGAAGAAGGTCTGCGCTTCGCTATCCGTGAAGGCGGCCGTACCGTTGGCGCCGGCGTTGTTGGCTCCATCATCGAATAATTAAAGCCTTTCACCCGCCTTTTGGCGGTACAAGCGGCGGTCGTATAAAACGGCTGCCGCTTTCTTATATTAAATAACGAATCCGCAAGGATTGCCTTGCAAATACTTACATAATGTGGTAAACTGAAAAAAACTATTGATGAAAGGTGAATATTATCATGCGAGTATTGTCTTCCGGCCTTCTGGCTGAAAAAGAATTCTGGGCAGGCAAAGATAATTGCGTGCTTCCCAAGTATGACAGAAACACCACTCCCGTAACCGCCATTTGCTTCTCTCTTGGCAGAATGGGCTTTGGTCACTTTGCCGATATCCTTCAGGACATCATGGATCAGGGCGGCACCGCCGGTATGGTCTGCGGCATTGAAACCTTCTCCCAGCCCTACTACAACGGCCTTGTAGCCAACGATTTCCTGTGCACTCACGTTATCTACGGCAGCAAGAAGGGCGAAGCCGAGCTCAAGTTCCAGGGCGCTATCAAGGAAGCTCTGTTCCTTGACAACTCCGACAAGTCTATGGCTTGGGAGCGTCTGCTTGACTACGCAAGAGATCCCAGAGTCCAGTATGCAACCATCAACGCTCCCGAAAGCGTTTACGGCATGCGTTACTTCGGCGGCGACTATGCTGAGCCCTCCAACCAGCGCGTTATCGACGACCTTGCAAACGGCACCATCAATTCCGACCCCGCTAAGTGGACCCGCTTCCTCATCGAGCGTTACAATGCCGGTCTGAACTTTGCTCTGGTCTCCTGCACCAACTTCTCCAAGAACGGCTTCTTCACCGCAGCTGTTGTCCGCACCTTCGCTAAGGAATGGGAAGCAAAGGGCTTTGCTCCCAAGGGCTTTGAGGCTTATATCGCCGACCGCACCAGAGTTGGCTTCCCCAACACCATGGTCGACCGTATCGCCGTTTCTCCCGATGCCAACGTATTTGCCGATATGGCAAAGGCTGACATCCACTCCAGCGTCGTTGTTACCGAGCTCAACCGCTACTGGTGCATCGAAGACTGCTTCCCCGCAGGCCGTCCCGAGTTCGAGAAGGCAGAAGGCGTCTTCATGTGCAAGGACTTCGAAGATGTTAAGAAGTACGAAGATATGAAGCTTCGTATCCTCAACATGAGCCATTCCACCATTGCAGGTTACGGTGTTGTACACGGCTACAGAGGCGAGTACTCCATCTACAAGGCAATGCAGGACAAGAATATTACCGATATCATCGATAATATCATCAAGCTCGTTAAGGGCACCATCGAAGAGCCCGAGAGACTGTCCATCGAGCAGTTCGCTGCCGATACTTACACCCGTCTCAACAACCCCAACATCCCCGACGATCCCATGCGTATCGCTATCGGCTGCTCCACCAAGGTTCTTCCCAGATTCATGGAGACCTATTGGGAAGCCAAGGAAAAGGGCTTCGGCGCAGAAGACCTCAAGTGGGTCCTCAAGGCTGTTGCCGGTGTATTCGCATACACCACTCAGAAGGACGTCAACGGCGTAACCTATGAGCTGAGCGACGATCCCATCCGTGACACTCTCCTCAAGTGCGGTCAGGATGCTCTTGCCGGCGTTCCCTCCGCAGAAGCTTTCAAGCCCCTCATCGAGGACAAGTCCATCATGGGCAAAGAGCTGGATGACGAGACCAAGGCTAACCTGCTTGCTATCGTTGACGAGCTCATCGCAAAGATCAAGTAATATCATCTTAAATAATATAGCCCGCCTCTTTGAGGCGGGCTTAAGTTTAGCTTTCGGAGGATTTGCTGATGGCTCGATCCCCAAAAAAATACGAGATCGAAATGATAAACGGACCGATATTTATAAACCTTATACGCTTTGCTGTGCCGATAATCTGTTCGACGGTGCTGAAGCTTTTGTATCACGCTGCGGATATGATAGTGATCGGACGGTTTGTGGGAGCGCAGGCTCTTGCAGCGATCGGTGCGACCGGACAGGTATATACGTTGCTCATAAACCTATTTATGGGTTTTTCGGTGGGTGCGAACGTGGCAACTGCAAGGTATTTCGGTTCGGGCAAAAAGGAAGATGTATCGCAAAGCGTGCATACATCGGTTTTGATGGCGGTATTGGGCGGGGTATTGGTAGCCATGGTGAGCATACCCGCGGCAAGACCTCTGCTCAGGGCGCTGAGCACGCCGGCGGATATACTTGATCTTGCGGTGCTTTATATTTCGATCTGCCTTGCAGGCGCGCCCATTACTTTGCTGTATGATTTCTGCGCTGCGATTTTGAGAGCCGTTGGCGATACCAAAAGACCTCTTTATTATCTGATGCTGTCGGGAGCGCTGAACGTGGCGCTGAATTTTTTATTTGTGCCGATACTGAAATGGGGTGTTGCGGGCGTTGCGGCGGCAACGGTTTTGTCTCAAAGCTTATCTACCGCATTGATAGTTGGATATTTGGTGAAATATGACGGCGATATCGGTATAGATATAAAGAAACTGAAAATATGCAAGGATAAATTTTTGGAGATTATCAAAGTAGGCTTGCCCGCTGTTTTGCAGACCTCGATGTTTACTGTATCAAATACTATGATACAGTCGGCGATAAACAGCTTTGGTTCGGCGGCGATAGCGGGCAACAGCATTGCGGGAAACATCGAAGGGTTTGTTTCGGTTCCTATGAGCGGGTTTTATCAGGGAGCGATGAGTTTTACAGCGCAGAACTACGGCGCGGGGAAATATGAAAGGTTTTCAAGGATCGCGTTAAGTGCGGCGATGCTGGTGACCTGCACAGGGCTGACGCTGGGTATACTTGCAGTAGCGTTTGCAAGACCTCTGATAGGGATATATACATCTGATACAGCGGTAGTAGATTGGGCGGTGATCAGGATGTATATAATGGTCATACCTTGCTTTATCTCGGATGTCGGTGAGGTATATGTGTATTGTTTAAGAGGACTCGGAAATGCGGTGACACCGATGATCACTTCGATACTCGGAATCTGTGTGTTCAGAATGATCTGGATATTCACGGTGTTTGCTGCTTTCCATACCGAGTTTGTGCTGTATATCGCCTATCCGATATCATGGACGACAACGCTTATAGCGCATTACATCTGCTTTATGATACACAAGAAAAAAGTATCCGGGCGCATGAAAACAGGTATTGTATAAAAAGGCGAGGACAAAATAGTCCTCGCTTTTAGTTTATGCAAAATCGTCGCCGTCGAAGTTTACTAAGGCTTTTTGTTTTTCGTCGGCGAGCTTGCCGAGCTCTTTGATGATCTCTATTTCGGCGGGATCGTAGGGGAAACGACCACCCGGGCGATAGAGGTCATGCTGCCATTTGGTGAAGTCAAGGTGCTTGACCGCGTCATAGCCCTGCTCTTCGTATTTTTTCCAAACGCCTTGGGAAGGCTCGTAGGTCTGGTATTTGCCTGCGACAAAGCCCCAGTTGTAGCTGCCAATGTTTTCAAGGTAGAAAAGGGGCAGCATTTCCTGCAGGGTATTGCCCGCGATCCTGGAGAGCCACTCTGTGTTGAAGATGGGACGATCGTATTCCTTGAGCTGCTTTATGATGAGCACATTCTTATAATAATTCTGGTAGCTGTGATAGCTGATGACGTCGGAATTATCTAAGGCGAAGCATTCTATTTCGGAAGTGGGTCTGCCGTCCTTCATGCCGCGCCAAACATCGGCGGTGAGAGGCTGTATGGGATCGATCTCCCAGCCGATCTCAAAGAATTTTTTGAGGTGGGGAAGGCTCTTGCTGCCCCTGCCGTTGCCGGGCTCGTTCATTATGTTCCAGACAAGTACGCGCTCATCGTTTTTATATTCGGTGATGATCTCGCGCACCATTTCGTAATATTTTGGGGCGATCGTGGGATCATCAAGGATGGAATAGCGGTTGTCGCCGTTGTTCTGATACCATGTCTTGAAATCCTTGCCGCCGTGATAGCCGGGCTGCCAGAGCTGCTCGCCGAAAACGGGCGGAACATAGGTGGGTGTGCGCACGGAGCATTCGTTTGAAAGCACTATCATTGCGGTGATGCCGTGAGAGTTGGCGCAGGCAAGGTATCGGTCAAGCCTTTCCATGAAACCGTCGTGCTGCCTGTCCCAGACCTCGTATTCGATGATTATTCTGATAGAGTTATAGCCTATTGATTCCATCAGGGCAAATTCTCTGTCCGCTGTTTTAAGCTTTTCTTCAAAGCCGTATTCCTGCCATTGATCTATTCTGTTGATGCAGTCGCTGCCCATGAAATTGCAGCCCCTGATCCACGGTTTTTCGTTATACCATTTCCATGCTCTTTCTATTGTCCATCTGCCCATAATAACACCTCCATTGAAGTTTTAACACATAATCGGTTGACATATCAAGACAATAGCGCTATATTTTTAGACAGAAATTGCTGTAAATGGGAAAGAAGGCGGAGTTATGCTGGTTCAGACGGACAATTTTGGATATGAGTCCGCTTTCAGGTGCAGGATGCACAATAAGCCGTACAATATCCCGATGCACATTCATCAATACACCGAGGCGGTGATAGTGCTTGACGGAGAGATCGACATAACCATAGATGCCGCTGTACATTCTGTGAAGGCGGGGCAGGCGGCTGTTATCACTCCGTTTACGGCGCACGGGTTTTCTACTGCAAAGACCTGCAGGCTCTGGATATGCGTGTTTTCAAATAATCTTGTCAGCCATCTTGTTTCTGAAAGCGAACTTTTCGAGAAAGTCGGAAGCGTGTTTTCTCCTTCAAAAATTGTTTTTGATTATTTGATAGAAAAGCTTGTTATGAACGATAAAAGGGACGAGTTGAGCATAAGGGCGGGGCTTTGTGTATTGATGGAGGAGTATTTAAGAACTTTGGGCGAGGGCGATGCAAGGGATATTACGGGAGTGCTTTCATCTGTTATACTGTATGTAAGCGAACATTTCAGGGAGGATATATCGCTTGCCTCAGCTTCAAGGGCTCTTGGGTACAGCAGCGGATATATTTCCCATACCGTATGCGCTATTCCGGGGCTGAGCTTTCATTCTCTGCTGTCGGGTATAAGGGTGGAACACGCCAAAAAGCTTTTGCTGACAGGGGATCTGCCGGTAGGTGTCATTGCTCTTGAAAGCGGGTTTTCCTGCGAAAGGAGCTTTCACAGGGCGTTTACGAAGCTGACGGGGATGAAACCAATGGAATACAGGCGGCAGGGCAGGGGTTTATATTCATAGGTGTAAAAAAACTTCGAATTTTTTTGAAAAATATTAAAAAATCAGTAAAAAAGGTATTGCAATTTTCTAAAAGTTATTGTATACTAGTTTAGGTTGCCGTATTAGGGATGATCTGAAAGGTTGCCGGCTTGGCCGCCGGGTAATTTTCAGGGACTGCGGCTGCGCGCTACGGCAATTGAAGGGGCAGGAAACTGCTTCGGAAAAATATGAGCGCGGCACACACGGCTAAGTGTACATCAAGTACAAGCTGCAAGGAGGTAAAATAAATGGCCAACCAGAAAATCCGTATCAAGCTGAAGGCTTACGAGCACACTCTGATCGATCAGAGCTGCGAGCGCATCGTTGAGACCGCAAAGCGCACCGGCGCCAAGATCTCCGGTCCGATTCCGCTGCCCACCGAAAAGGAAGTTGTAACTATCCTTCGTAGCCCTCACAAGTACAAGGATTCCCGCGAACAGTTCGAGATGCGCACCCATAAGCGTCTGATCGACATCATGAGCCCCACTCCCCGTACTGTGGACGCTCTCATGAGACTCGATCTTCCCGCCGGTGTAGACATCGAGATTAAACTGTAATATTTTTGGAGGTAAGAACATGAAAAAGGCGATTCTCGGCAAGAAGCTGGGTATGACGCAGATCTTCTCCAATGATGGTCACGTCGTCCCCGTAACCGTCGTTGAAGCCGGTCCCTGCACCGTTGTGCAGAAGAAGACCGTTGAGCGCGATGGCTATTCTTCAGTTCAGGTCGGTTTTTTGGCCCTCGAAGATAATCGCGCCAAAAAACTCAAGAACAAGCCCGAGCTAGGTCACTTTGAAAAGGCGGGCGTTAAGCCCACCCGCTTCCTGCGCGAGCTCAGACTCGATGACGCAGAGAATATGGAAGTTGGCCAGGTTATCAAGGCAGACGTATTCCAGGAAGGCGACAAGGTTGACGTTATCGGCAAGAGCAAAGGTAAGGGCTTTACCGGCGCTATCACCCGCTGGGGTCTGACCCGCGGTCCCATGGCTCACGGTTCCAAGTACCACAGAGGCCAGGGCTCTATGAGCGCTAACACCAATCCTTCCCGTGTCTTCAAGAACAAGAAGATGGCCGGTCACAAGGGTTCCGAGCGTGTAACCGTTCAGAATCTCGAAGTTGTCAAGGTAGACGCTGAGCGCAATCTCGTGCTCATCAAGGGCGCTCTTCCCGGCGCAAACGGCTCCTTGGTCATCATCCGCAACACGGTCAAGGGCTAAAGGAGGACTAAACAATGCCTAAAGTAGCAGTTTATAACATGCAGGGTGCTCAGGTAGGCGAGATGGAGCTCATGAACGAAATCTTCGCAGTTGAGATCTCCAAGGCTTCTCTTCACACCGTAGTTCGCGCTCAGCTCAACAATAAGCGCGTCGGCACCAAATCCACTCTGACCCGCAGCGAAGTCCGCGGCGGCGGCAAGAAGCCCTATCGTCAGAAGGGCACCGGCCGTGCTCGTCAGGGCTCTACCCGCGCTCCCCAGTGGATCAAGGGCGGCGTAGTATTCGCTCCCAAGCCCCGTGACTTCTCCATGACGGTTAACAAGAAGATCCGTCGTCTGGCTCTTAAGAGCGCTCTGACCAGCAAGGTCAACGAGAACGAGCTGATCGTCCTCGACGCTCTCAAGCTTGATGCAGCCAAGACCAAGGAGATGGCAAAGGTTCTCAAGGCTCTGGCCGTTGAGAAGAAGGCTCTGCTGGTTCTGGACACCAAGGACGAAACCGTTCTTCGCGCCAGCGCCAATATCCCCGGCCTCAAGACCGCTTACGTCAACACCATCAACGTAGTTGACATCCTCGGACACGATAAGCTCATCGTTGTCAAGAATGCGGTCGAGCAGATCCAGGAGGTGTACGCGTAATGAAAAACGCACATGATATCATCCGCCGTCCTGTTCTCACCGAGCAGACGTACGATTATCTGACCAAGAAGCTCTACACTTTTGAAGTTGCAGTAGACGCCAACAAGATCGAGATCAAGAACGCTATCGAAGAGATCTTCGGCGTTAAGGTCGCAAAGGTCAACACCCTTCGCGTCCAGGGCAAGATGAAGCGCATGGGCAGATACGAAGGCCGCAGGCCCGAAGTTAAGAAAGCCTATGTCCGCCTGACCGCTGATTCGAAGAGCATCGCTTTCTTCGACGGTATGGTCGACTAAGCCCATAGAGCAAGGAGGATATATAAAATGGCTATCAAACAGTATAAACCGACTTCTCCGGGCCGCAGGTTCATGACCTCTCTCACTTATGAAGAGATCACCAAGAAGGAGCCTGAAAAATCCCTGACTCAGACCCTCAAGTACAAAGCGGGCCGCAACAACCAGGGCAGGATCTCCGTTCGTTTCCGCGGCGGCGCCAACAGGCGTCTGTATCGTATCATCGACTTCAAGCGCAACAAGGACAACATCCCCGCTAAGGTCGCTGCTATCGAATACGATCCCAACCGCACCGCATTCATCGCTCTGCTCAACTATGTTGACGGCGAGAAGCGTTACATCATCGCTCCCCTTGAACTCAAGGTCGGCGACACCGTTATCTCCGGCGAGAACGCTGATATCAAGCCCGGCAACGCGCTTCCTATCAAGAACATCCCCGTAGGTACTCTGATCCACAACATCGAGCTCATCCCCGGTAAGGGCGGCCAGCTGGTCCGCGCAGCCGGCAACTCCGCTCAGCTCATGGCTAAGGAAGGCAACTACGCTCAGGTTCGTCTGCCCTCCGGCGAAGTTCGCAGGATCCCGATGCTGTCCAAGGCAACTATCGGCATGATCGGCAACACCGACAACGAGAACGTTAACCTCGGTAAGGCCGGCCGCGTTCGTCACATGGGCTTCCGTCCTCACAACAGAGGCGTTGTCATGAACCCGAACGATCATCCCCACGGCGGTGGTGAAGGCAAGTCCCCCGTTGGTATGCCCAGCCCTGTTACCCCCTGGGGTAAGCCCACCATGGGTTACAAGACCCGTAAGCATCGTAAGCCCAGCGACAAGTTCATCGTAAGGCGTCGCAACGGCAAGTAATAGAAGGAGGCACAACTAATGTCACGTTCAGTCAAGAAGGGACCTTTCATTCAGCCCGTCCTTCTTAAGAGAGTGCAGGAGCTCAACGCCCAGGGCAAGAAGGAAGTCCTCAAGACCTGGTCTCGTTCCTCCACTATTTTCCCTGAGTTCGTTGGTCACACTGTAGCCGTTCACGACGGCCGCAAGCATGTTCCGGTATATGTAACCGAGGAAATGGTTGGCCACAAGTTCGGTGAGTTCGCTCCCACCAGGACCTATCGCGGCCACGCCGGCGCGAAGACCACCAGATAATAAGGAGGAGTAGAAATGGCTAAAAATACCCGTGAAAAGGCGATAGCCCGCAGGGAAAACGCTGACAGGCGTCCCCGCGCTACCGCTAAGCACGTCCGCATCTCCTCCCGCAAGGTCAGGATCGTTATCGATCTGATCCGCGGCAAGAAGGTGGACGATGCTCTGGCAATCCTGATGTACACCCCCAAGGCAGCCTCTCCTGTTGTTGAGAAGGTTCTGCGCAGCGCGATCGCTAACGCAGAGAACAACCTTGAGATGGATCGCAGCACCCTCTACGTTGCGGAATGCTTCGCAAACCAGGGTCCCACTCTCAAGCGTTTCCAGCATCACGGCCGCGGCATGGCGTATTCCATTTTGAAGCGCACCAGCCACGTCACCGTCATTCTCGACCAGGTCAAATAAGAGAGGAGAGTCACAATGGGTCAGAAAGTAAATCCCGTTGGCGCAAGAGTCGGCGTTATCAGAGATTGGTCGACGCATTGGTACGCCAATAAGAAGGACTTCGCGAACAACCTCATCGAGGACTACAAGCTTCGCGAAATGCTGAAGAATAAGCTGATGGCCGCCGGTATCTCCCGCATCGATATCGAGCGCGCAGCTAACAAGGTCCGCGTTATCATCTTCACCGCTAAGCCCGGTATCGTTATCGGCAAGGGCGGCGCGGGCATCGAGCAGCTGAAGAAGGAAGTTGAAACCTTCATCGGCAAGCCCGTCTCCCTCGACATCAACGAGGTTAAGGCTCCTGAAATGGACGCTCAGCTGGTAGCTGAGAACGTAGCACAGCAGCTTGAAAAGCGCGTATCTTTCCGCCGCGCAATGAAGCAGTGCATCGGTCGTTCCATGAAGGCCGGCGCCAAGGGTATCAAGATGCAGTGCAACGGCCGTCTCGGCGGCGCTGAAATCGCACGCAGCGAGAGCTATCATGAAGGCTCCATCCCGCTGCAGACCCTGCGCGCAAACATCGACTACGGCTTCGCAGAAGCCAATACTACCTATGGCAACATCGGCGTAAAGGTTTGGATCTACAAAGGTCAGGTCCTGCCCACCGCTAAGAAGGCGCCCAAAACCGCCGAGGGAGGTAAATAAGCAATGTTAATGCCCAAAAGAGTTAAGCACCGCAAGCAGCAGCGCGGCAAGATGAGAGGCACTGCGCATCGCGGTAACTTCCTCGCATACGGTGATTACGGTCTGGTCACTCTGGACTCCTGCTGGATCACCGCTAACCAGATCGAAGCAGCTCGTGTTGCTATGACCCGTTTCATCAAGCGCGGCGGTCAGGTCTGGATCAAGATTTTCCCCGACAAGCCCATTACCAAGAAGCCCGCAGAGACCCGCATGGGTTCCGGCAAGGGTTCTCCCGAATACTGGGTAGCAGTGGTCAAGCCCGGCAGAGTTCTTTTTGAGATCGCCGGCGTTCCCGAAGAGACCGCTAAGGAAGCTATGCGTCTTGCATCTCATAAGCTTCCCGTAAGAACCAAGATCATCAAGCGTGAAGAAATCGTAGAAACTGATAAGGGTGGTGAAGAAGTTGAAGGCTAATAAGTATTTCGATATGACCAATGACGAGCTCGAAGCTCAGGTCAAGGAACTCAAGGCAGAGCTTTTCAACCTCCGTTTCCAGTTGGCCACCGGTCAGCTTTCCAATCCTCTTGTTATAAGAGACACCAGGCGCAACATAGCACGCGTTAAGACCATACTGCGTCAGCGCGAGCTTTCGGCTCGAGCCTAATTCTCGGAAGGGAGCAATAAAAAATGGCAGAAGTCAGAGGCCTGCGCAAAGAGCGTATCGGCACTGTAGTATCTAACAAGATGGACAAAACCATCGTTGTTGCATTAAAGAACAGAGTTAAGCACGGCATGTATGGCAAGATCCTTAACACTACTTCCAAGATCAAGGCACACGACGAAAACAACGAGTGCAATATCGGCGACGTAGTACGCGTTATGGAAACCCGTCCCCTCAGCCGTGAAAAGCACTGGAGACTGGTTGAGATAGTCGAAAAGGCGAAGTAGACCGAATAAGGAGGAAAAATAAATGGTACAACCACTGTCAAGGCTCAAGGTTGCCGATAACACCGGCGCCAAAGAGATCATGTGCATCCGCGTGCTTGGCGGCTCCTTCAGAAGGTCTGGCGGTATCGGTGACGTTATCGTAGCATCTGTTAAGACTGCTACCCCCGGCGGCTCCGTAAAGAAGGGCGACGTTGTTAAGGCTGTTGTCGTTCGCACCACCAAGCAGATTCGCCGTCCCGATGGCAGCTACATCCGTTTCGACGACAATGCTGCTGTTATCATCAAGCAAGACAAGAACCCCGTCGGCACCCGTATTTTTGGGCCGGTGGCTCGCGAGCTGCGTGAGAAGGATTTCATGAAGATCGTTTCTCTGGCTCCCGAAGTTCTGTAGGAGGGCAATAACATGCATGTAAAGAAAAACGATACTGTTGTCGTTATTTCCGGCAAGGATAAGGGCAAAAAGGGCAAGGTTCTTGTCGCAATGCCCCAGGATAACAAGGTCATCGTAGAAGGCGTCAATATTTCCACTAAGCACAAGAAGCCCCGCACCGCTGATGCCCCCGGCGGAATCATCCATCAGGAATCCCCGATCAACGTCAGCAAGGTTATGCTTTACTGCACCAAGTGCAACAAGGCTACCCGCAGAGCGTTCAAGGTTGCTGAGGACGGCACGAAGACCCGCGTGTGCAAGCATTGCGGCGACACCTTCGACAAGTAATATAGGAGGTAAAGTACTGTGCCTAGATTAAAGGATAGATACGCAACTGAAATAGTTCCTGCCCTCAAGCAGAAGTTCAACTATGAAAACCCCATGCAGGTTCCGAGGCTCGACAAGATCGTTGTCAACATGGGTCTGGGCAACTGCAAGGATAATCCCAAGGCTCTGGACGCCGCTGTAGCAGATCTCGCTGCTATCACCGGTCAGAAGCCCCTTGTTACCAAGGCTAAGAAGTCCATCGCAAACTTCAAGCTCCGTCAGGGCATGAACGTTGGCGCAAAGGTCACCCTTCGTAACGATCGTATGTGGTATTTCGCTGATAAGGTAATGAGCATCACTCTTCCCCGTATCCGCGACTTCCGTGGCGTTTCCGTCAAGGCATTTGACGGCCGCGGCAACTACTCGCTGGGTCTGAAAGAGCAGATCATTTTCCCCGAAATCGACTACGATAAGGTAGATCAGGTCCGCGGCATGGAGATCATCTTTGTCACCACCGCCAAGACCGATGAAGAAGCAAGAGAGCTGCTCAGACTCATGGGCATGCCTTTCATGCAGGCTTAAGAAAGGGTGGCTAGGTTATGGCAAAAACGAGTTTGAAAGTCAGGCAGTCTCGTCCTGCAAAGTTCTCGACCAGGGCATACACCCGCTGCCGCATCTGCGGTCGTCCTCATTCCGTACTTCGTAAGTACGGCGTGTGCCGCATTTGCTTCCGCGAGCTCGCATACCAGGGTCAGATCCCCGGCGTGCGCAAGGCTAGCTGGTAAGAAGAAGGAGGTCAAAACATGCTGGTTAACGATCCTATCGCCGATATGCTGACGCGCATTCGCAATGCTATCGTCGCAAGGCACGAACAGGTAACCATCCCCGCTTCCAACATGCTCAAGTCGATCGCACAGATCATGCTGGACGAAGGCTTTGTAAAAGCCGTTGATTTTATAGATGACGGTCTCCAGGGTCAGATCAAGATCACTATCAAGTACACTTCTGACAAGAAGAGCGTTATTACCGGTCTCAAGCGTATCTCCAAGCCCGGCCTGCGTATGTATGCCAAGGCAGAAGAGATCCCGAAGGTACTGGGCGGTCTGGGCATCGCCATCATCTCCACCTCTCAGGGTGTTATGACGGACAAACAGGCTAGAAAGAATTCTGTGGGCGGCGAGGTTCTCTGCTACATCTGGTAGTAGGTACTTCGAGAAATTAGGAGGTAAAACATGTCTCGTATCGGCAAACTTCCTGTTGCTATTCCTGCGGGCGTTTCTGTTAAGCTGGGCGAGGGTAACACCCTTACCGTCAAAGGCCCCAAAGGCGAGCTTACCCGCAGTTTCAACATGGAAATGAATATTAAAGAAGAGAACGGCACTATCGTAGTTACCCGTCCCTCTGATAACAAAGAGCACCGCGCGCTGCACGGCCTGACCAGGACTCTGATCAACAACATGGTTGTTGGTGTTTCCGAAGGCTTCAGCAAGACCCTTGATATGGTTGGTACCGGTTACAGGGCCTCCGTTAAGGGTCAGGAGCTCGTAATCGAAATCGGTTACAGCCATCCTGTTATTTTCAAGATGGAAAACGGTATCACCTTTGAGACTCCCACCCAGACTCAGATCGTAGTTAAGGGCGTTTCAAAAGAGGCTGTCGGCCAGATCGCTGCTAACATCCGTGAAGTACGTCCCCCGGAACCCTATCTGGGCAAGGGCATTAGGTACCATGACGAGTATGTTGCACGTAAGGAAGGCAAAGCCGGTAAGAAATAAGGGGTGAAAAGCAGTGATTTCTAAGAAGGATAAAAATCAGATTCGCGTAATCAGGCACCAGAGAGTCCGTGAAAAGGTCTCCGGTACCGCCGAGCGCCCCCGTCTGTGCGTATACCGCAGCCTCAAGCACATTTATGTGCAGGTTATAGACGATACCTGCGGCAACACCCTGGTATCTGCTTCCACGATGGATAAGGCACTCGCTGCGCAGCTGAATGAAGTTGATAAGAAGGGCGCAGCTAAGCTGGTCGGCAAGCTCGCCGCTGAGCGTTGCAAGGAAAAGGGTATTGACGAAGTGGTCTTCGACCGCGGCGGCTATATCTACACCGGCAGAGTCGAACAGGTTGCTATCGGCGCTCGTGAAGCCGGTCTCAACTTCTAACACAGGGAGGACGTAAAATGCAGCGCAATGAAAATCGTTTCGGCAACAACCAGCAGGGCAACAATCGCGGCCGTTTCAATGATCGCCGCCGTCAGCCCCAGGTGGTTGAAGAACCGGAATTCAAAGAAAAACTTGTCGCCGTCAACCGTGTAACCAAGGTTGTTAAGGGCGGCCGTAACTTCCGCTTTGCAGCTCTCGTCGTTATCGGCGATGAAAAGGGCAGGGTAGGCGCAGGTATCGGTAAGGCTACCGAAATTCCCGAAGCTATCCGCAAGGCTAAGGAAGACGCCAAGAAGAGCCTCGTTAACGTCGCTCTGGTTGGCACCAGCATTCCTCATGAGTCTATCGGCGAGTACGGCACCGCTAAGGTCATGCTTCTCCCCGCTCCTCAGGGTGCTGGCGTTATCGCCGGTGGTCCCGCTCGTGCAGTTCTCGAGCTGGCCGGCGTTAAGGACATCTTCACTAAGTCCATCGGCAGCAACAACTCCATCAACGTTGTTAAAGCTACCATTAAGGGCCTTGCACAGCTGAAGACTGCAGAGCAGACTGCTATGCTGCGCGGCAAGACCGTAGAAGAAATTCTTGGTTAATGGAGGGAAACAAAATGCAGCTTAAGATTACTCAGGTTAAGAGCACTATCGCATGCCTCCAGAACCAGAAAGCCACCATTCAGGCCCTCGGTCTGAAGAAGATCCACCAGAGCGTTATCAAGGAAGATAACCCCTGCATCCGTGGCATGATCTTCAAGGTCAAGCATCTGGTCAAGGTAGAAGAAATCGCCGAATAATTGGAGGTACAACATGAAATTACATGAATTGTCCCCTGCTGAAGGCTCCAGAGTCGCTGCTAAGCGTCTGGGTCGCGGCACGGGTTCCGGTCTGGGCAAAACCTCCGGTAAAGGTCACAAAGGTGCTAAGGCTCGTTCCGGCGGCGGCAAGCGTCCCGGCTTCGAAGGCGGCCAGACTCCTATGTATCGCCGTATCCCCAAGAGAGGTTTCAACAACTTCAGATACGAAACCAAGTATGCAGTTGTTAACGTATCCGATCTCGAAGCATTCGAGGCCGGCAGCGTGATCGACGTCGAAGCCCTCCAGGCTGTTGGTCTTGTAAAGAAGACCTTCGATGGCGTTAAGGTTCTTGGCAATGGCGAACTGACCAAGGCTCTGACCGTTAAGGCAGCTAAGTTCTCCGAATCTGCTAAGGAAAAAATTCTTGCAAGCGGTGGGAAGGTAGAGGTGATCTAAATTGCTGGAGATCCTTCGTAACGCTTGGAAAGTCGAAGAACTACGCAAGAAGATCCTCTATACCCTGTTTATGCTTCTCATTTATCGCCTGGTCGGCGTCGTGCCGACCCCCGGCGTAAATGTTGCTTACATTCAGCAAGCGGTTTCCAACTCCGATCTTTGGGGCATCCTCAACATGCTCAACGGCGGAAACTTCGCAAGCTTCACTCTGCTGGCGATGGGCGTATCTCCCTACATTACCGCATCCATCGTTATCCAGCTGCTCACCATTGCTATCCCGAAGCTCGAAGAGCTTTCCAAGCAGGGTGAGGAGGGCCGCAAAAAGCTTTCTTCCATTACCAGATATGCTACCGTTGCTCTGGGCGCTATCCAGGCTATCGGTATCATCGTCGGCATGGGTAAGGACGCTGTTATCAGCCCCAACTTCTTTACCTATCTGACCATCGCTCTGTGCATGGCAGCCGGTACCGCATTTGCAATGTGGGTCGGCGAGCGCATCACCGAGAATGGCATCGGTAACGGCATCTCCCTGCTGATCTTCGTCGGCATCGTAGCTGCACTGCCCACTCAGTTCGGCAACATGATCACCTCCTACATCGATAATCCCGCATCTCTGTGGACCGCTCCTATCATCGTTATCGCGATCGTCGGTCTCATCGTGGGCGTTATCTGCGTTGACCTCGGTCAGCGTAAGATCCCTGTTCAGTACGCCAAGCGCGTAGTCGGCAGGAAGATGTACGGCGGCCAGAGCACTTTCCTTCCCATCAAGGTCAATTCTGTTGGCGTGCTGCCCCTGATCTTTGCTTCTTCCATTATCCAGTTCCCGCTCATCATAGCTAACTTCTGGCCTAATGGTAAGTTCACCCTTTGGCTCAACAGAGTGTTCTCTTCCACCCATCCGGTGTACCTGATCACTTTTGCAGGCCTGATCATTGCATTCACGTTCTTCTACAGTCTCATCAGCTTCAACCCTGTTGAGATCTCCAAGAACATCCAGCAGAACGGCGGTTTCATCCCCGGCATTCGTCCCGGCAGACCCACTTCCGATTATATCAAGCGTGTCTCCAATAGGCTCAATGCTTTCAACGCTGTATTCCTGGCAATCATTGCAGTAATACCTTCTTTGTTTATTGCACTGACCGGCAGCGCTTCCCCGTTCACTGCGACCGGTATCCTTATAGCCGTATCCGTATCCATCGAGACCGCCAAGCAGATCGAATCTCAGATGCTCATGCGTCACTATAAGGGCTTCCTGCGCTAATCAATGAGGTTATAAATATGAAGAATCTCGTATTTCTTGGCCCTCCCGGCGCGGGTAAGGGCACTCAGGCTTCTCGCATCAGCGAGAGCCTGAGCCTTCCTCATATCTCTACCGGCGATATCCTTCGTGCCTCTATTCGCAACCAGACTGAGATCGGTCTGAAGGCAAAGGCATATATGGATGCCGGCAATCTTGTGCCCGACGAGATCGTTATCGGTATCGTTAAGGAAAGAATTGCCCAGAGCGACTGCGCAAACGGCTATATCCTCGACGGTTTCCCCAGAACTCTTGCTCAGGCAGAAGCTCTTGACACCATCACCACCATCACCATGGCTGTGAATATCGATGTTGACGGCGAAAAGCTGGTCAAGCGTCTTTCCGGTCGTCGTGTTTGCCCCGCATGCGGTGAGACCACTCATGTAAGCAATTACGACAAGCCTGAATGCCCCAAGTGCGGCGTTACTCTTATTCAGCGCGTTGACGATAACGAGGATACCATCCGCAATCGTCTTGCTGTCTATAACAAGAGCACTCAGCCCCTCATCGACTATTATTCCGGCAAGGGCATCCTCAAGGAAATCGACGGTTTCCAGGATATCGATAAGGTAACTTCTGATATCGTTGATGCCATCAATGGTTAATTGATAAGATGGTAACCATTAAAAATGCGTCGGCTGTAGCCAATATGAAGCTCGCCGGCGAGGTAACCTATAACGCGCTTGCTGCAGTCAAGGAAGCAGTCAGACCCGGGGTTTCCACATGGGAACTCGATGAGATCGCTTATGAGACTATTATCAAGGCGGGCGCGATACCGTCCTTCAAGGGTTACGGAGGATTTCCCGGGACAATATGCGCAAGCATAGATGGCGAGGTCGTTCACGGTATACCAAAGAAAAAGCGCATCTTAAAGGAAGGTCAGATCATCTCGATCGACTGCGGTGCGATAGTCAACGGTTATCACGGCGACAGCGCTTTCACAGTGCCCGTAGGGCAGGTGGATGATGAGGTATATAAGCTCATCAAAAGGACTGAGGAAAGCTTCTGGTATGCGATCAAATTTGCCAAAGACGGTGCAAGGCTGCATGATGTATCCGCTGCGGTTCAGCGCTATGTTGAGCAGTTTGGCTACGGTGTGGTCAGAGAATTGTGCGGACACGGCATCGGTCGTGAGATGCACGAGGATCCCGAGGTTCCAAATTACGGAACGCCCGGCACCGGCATGAGGCTAAGAGAGGGCATGACCATTGCGGTCGAACCAATGATCACCTTAGGTGACAGAGCCGTGTATCAGCATGATGATGGCTGGACTGTTTCGACCAAGGACGGCAAACCTGCTTCACACTATGAACACACTATATTGATCACAAAAAATGATCCGATAATTTTAACAATTCCTGAAGGAAAAGAAGGAATTTCGGCATGAATGTAGAATATAATATAGGTCGTGTGTGTGTTTCAAGAGCAGGACACGATAAAGGCGAAATTTTTATGATAATTGGCCTTCAGAATGAAAATTACCTCTTGATTTCTGACGGCAAAAGGCGTAAAATAGATAAGCCTAAGAAAAAAAAGGCAAGGCACGTTATCTGCCAAAAAGAGTATTTTCCGGAAATTGCGCAGAAAATATCGGCAGGGTGCATAACCGACAGCGATATTAGCAAGGCGCTGAAAACGTGCGAAGATCCGCGCCAAACTACTAAGGAGGATTAGTCTTGTCCAAGGATGACGTCATTGAAGTTGAGGGCATCGTTACTGAGGCCTATCCCAACGCTGTATTTCAGGTAGAGCTCCCCAACGGTCATAAAGTATCTGCGCATATATCAGGCAAACTGCGTATGAACTTCATCCGTATCATACCCGGCGATAAAGTAACCATCGAGCTTTCTCCTTACGACCTTACCAAGGGTCGTATCACCTGGAGAGGCAAAGCCTGATCCGTTGTACAATAGGAGGAAAATAGCATGAAAGTCAGACCTTCCGTTAAGCCCATGTGCGAAAAGTGCAAGATCATTAAGCGCAAGGGCAGAATCATGGTCATCTGCGAAAACCCCAAGCATAAGCAGAAGCAGGGTTAATCAACAAGTTTATTTACCAAAAGCGACCACGGGCGAAGTATGCGCGTTGTCGCTTTTGGTGCGTAATTATCGTCGGAAGCGGGCATGACCGCAAGACGGCGACCTAAATAAGATATGAAAGCATAAGGGAGCGGCTGCACTCGCCTTACCCGCGGGTGATCCCAAGTGCCTACATATAGTTCCTACGTTTCCTAAATTATCCGGAGGTGCAAAAGATAAATGGCACGTATTTCAGGTGTTGACCTTCCCAGAGAGAAGCGCGTCGAGTATGGCTTAACTTACATTCACGGCATCGGTCACAAGACCGCTTGTGATATTCTGGCTTCTACCGGCGTAAATCCTGATACCAGAATCAAAGATCTCACTGAAGACGAAGTTGCAAAGCTTCGTGACTATATTGACTCCAACCTGAAGGTCGAAGGTGACCTTCGTCGTGAAGTTTCCCTGAACATCAAGCGCCTTGTTGAAATCGGCTGCTATCGCGGTGTACGTCATCGTCGTAACCTGCCCGTTCGCGGTCAGAACACCAAGCAGAATGCCCGTACCCGTAAGGGCCCGAAGAAGCAGGCTGCCGGCAAGAAAAAGTAATTAGGGAGGCTAACAAAAAATGGCTAACGTCAGCAAGACCAAGAGGGTCGTTCGTCGCCGCAAGGAGCGCAAGCACGTTGAGCGTGGCGCCGTACATATTCGTTCCTCTTTCAATAACACCATCGTAACCATCACCGACACCCAGGGCAATGCTCTCTCCTGGGCTTCCGCAGGCGGCCTCGGCTTCCGTGGAAGCAAGAAGTCCACTCCCTTCGCAGCACAGACTGCCGCTGAAACTGCCGCTAAGGCAGCTATGGAACATGGCCTGAGGACCGTTGAGGTCTATGTAAAAGGCCCCGGTTCAGGCAGAGAAGCTGCTATCCGTTCTCTTGAGGCAGCGGGTCTTTCCGTAACCATGATCAAGGACGTCACTCCCGTTCCCCACAATGGCTGCCGCCCCCCCAAGCGCAGAAGAGTGTAGTACAGGAGGAACATAAAAAATGGCAAGATATACTGAATCCGTTTGCCGCATCTGCCGCCGCGAGGGCACTAAGCTGTTCCTCAAGGGCGACCGCTGCTATGGCGCAAAGTGCGCTCTGACCAAGAGAGCTACCGTTCCCGGTGAGCACGGTCAGGCCAGAGCTCGTAAGATGAGCGAATACGGCACCCAGCTTCGTGAGAAGCAGAAGGTCAGGAAGTCCTACGGCGTTATGGAAAAGCAGTTCCGCCGTTACTTCGACAAGGCCGAGAACATGAAGGGCGTTACCGGCGAAAACATGCTCCAGCTGCTGGAGCGCAGGCTTGATAACGTTGTCTACCGTCTCGGTTTCGGCAACAGCCGTGCACAGGCTCGTCAGTTCATTCTCCATGGTCATATCTCCGTAAACGGCAAGAAGGTCAACATTCCTTCCTACCTCGTAGATATGGGTGATGTTATCGCTATCCGCGAGCGCAGCTACGACGTTGAACAGTTCAAGGCTATGCGCGAAGGCACCGGCAAGATCGTTCCCAAGTGGCTCACCATCAACGCAGCAGAGCTTTCCGGCACTGTTACTGCAATGCCCACCAAGGAAGATATCGATCTGACTATCGAAGAGCATCTCATTGTTGAGTTCTATTCCAGGTAAGATTTTTGAGAGCGCTCACTTTTGTCTTAGTTTAAGGAGGATGCTCTATGATCGAGATGGAAAAGCCCAAGATTGAATGCCTTGAAATATCCGACAATAACCAGTACGGCAAGTTTGTGGTAGAACCTCTTGAAAGAGGCTTCGGACTTACTCTGGGCAATGCTCTTAGAAGAGTACTGCTTTCCAGCCTTCCCGGAGCTGCAATTTCTACCGTTAAGATCGACGGCGTACAGCATGAGTTTTCGACCGTACCCGGCGTCAAGGAAGACGTCACGGAGATCGTTCTCAACCTCAAAGAGCTTTCCGCCAAGATGTTTACCGATAACGTAAAAACCGTTACCATCAATGCAAAGGGTCCTGCAGTAGTTACCGCAGGCGACATCGTAGTAGACGAAGAAGTTGAGATCATCAATAAGGATCTTGTTATCGCTACTCTTGCAGAGGGTGCAACTCTCAACATGGAAATGACCCTTGAATCCGGCAGAGGCTATGTCTCCGCTGACAAGAACAAGAAAAACGGTCTTCCCATCGGCGTTATTCCGGTAGACTCCATCTTCACTCCCGTTTACAAGGTTAATTATACCATTGAAAACACCAGAGTGGGTCAGGTCACCGATTATGACAAGCTCACCCTTGAAGTATGGACAGACGGTTCCATCAAGCCCGACGAAGCTGTTTCCAGCGCTGCAAAGCTTCTGAGCGAACAGCTCGCGCTCTTCGTCTATCTGACTGACAATGTCATTCCGATCGATTTCAACGAGCCTGAGGACAAGAAGATGGAAAAGGTACAGGTCATGACCATTGAAGAACTTGACCTGTCCGTACGTGCTTATAACTGCTTAAAGCGTGCCAACATCAATACCGTTTATGAGCTTATCCAGCGCAACGAAGACGATATGATGAAGGTCCGCAACCTTGGCAAGAAGTCCCTCGAAGAAGTCGAGCAGAAGCTTGCCGCATTGGGTCTGCGTCTGCGCTCGGTTGACGAGTAAGCGGCACCCACAGATAGATTTTTAGGAGGTTCCCGATAATGGCCCAGCGCAAAATGGGAAGGCCTGCAGATCAGCGCAAGGCGCTTCTTAGAAACCAGGTTTCTTATTTTCTTTGGTACGGCAAGCTCGATACTACGCTTGAGAGAGCCAAGGAAGTTCGCAAAATAGCTGAAAAGTATATCACCATGGCTATCGATGAGTGCGACAACACCGTCGAAGTAACCAAGGAGATCAACAACGAGAAGGGTCAGACCATCACTGCCACCTTCACCAACGATGCTCCCAGCAAGCTCGCTGCCCGCAGAGCAATGATGGCTTTCCTTTACAGGATTCCCGATGTTCAGAAGGCTGACGAGGACAAGGCTGAATACCGCGACAGGACCAAGGGCGTTAAGCATCCCCTGGTAGAGAAGATCTTCCGCGAGTATGGCCCCAAGTACAAGAAGCGCGCTGAGGAGAAAGGCCAGAAGGGCGGTTACACCCGCATTATCCGTAAAGGCCCCCGCAAGGGCGACGGCGCCGATATGGTCACCCTCGAGCTCGTTTAATTGAACGAATTACAGCGTCTGTTTGTGCAGACGCTGTTTTTTTATTTCTAACGTTCTAAAACTTCTTGGAAACTATTTTCAGCAAAGACAAAAAGCCTGTTTTCTTGACAAAATAATATGCATATGTTAGTATTTATAAGTCTTAGTTTGCAATTTTGCTTATCCGGGAGGATATTATGAAGATAAGAACACGTTTGTTGTGCGCAATATTGTCTGTGCTGATGGTGATGGCGATCCTGCCCGCAACCGCATCCGCAAGGCTCAGAACGCCTGAGATATTTACCAACGGTGAAAGCTTTAAGCCGGGTGAGAGCGTTGTCATAAGCTGGGATGAGATCAGCGGCGCAAGCAAGTATGAAGTATGCATCTCAAAAAGCCCCTACGGCAGCGATAATATCGTTATTGATACCGAAGTAATAAATGCTTATTATGTTGCAAAGAAGCTTCCTGACGGTGCTTACAGAGCAAATGTAAAGGCTTTGGGCGGCTCGGGCTCCAGCAATTACAGCAACAGAGTGTATTTTACTGTAGGCAGCGGCGTATATACTGAAGTTTCTTCAAATGAACAGACAAGGCAGCAGGAAAAGGTTGAGGAAAAGAACGAGACACCTGCAGTTGTTACTCCTCCTGCTTCCACCAGCGGTATAAGCTTTGTATGGCCTGTCAAGGAATCCTCATCTTATTCGGGCAGCAGCTTTGCGATTACCGCTATGGACCTTTATTATGACGGCGGATACCATGGTTCTCTGAGAAACGCACTGGACATCAACCATGACGGCATGACCACCAGATATGAGACCAGAGAGATCGTAGCGGCTGCAGACGGCGTTGTAATGGACGTTCACTACTGCGGACATTCGGGAATTACCTGCTCAACCAGAAGCTGCGACGGCTGCTATATAAAGATCAAGCATACCTTCAATGTGAAGGGTGAAGAAGTTGTGCGCATTACCGCCTATGTTCACCTTGATCCCAAGACCGTTAAAGTCGAGGAAGGTGATTATGTAAAGGCCGGTCAGACCATCGCAAGAATGGGCAGCACCGGCAACTCCAGCGGTATCCACCTCCATTTTGCAATCCGCGATGCAAACAACAAGGATCTGCCCACCCTCGAGTATTATATGAACAGCACCTATATGCCCAAGCTTCAGTTCAAATATTTCAAGGAAGACAGTCAGGGTCATATCGTGACCACCAGATATTCCTATTCAAAGCGCGCAACCAGATACAACGACTGGATAACCGATCATTACAGATACTCCTCCAGCCAGAACAGATGGGTATATAACAAATAAAAAAAAGAGGCTAAGCCTCTTTTTTTTGTATGCTTTTATATGCTCAGTACGGTTATGCTGATAACTGCGAGCAGGATGCCGATGAGCTTGGGTGTGCGCAGCTTTTCCTTGAAGAGCACAACGGAGTATATTGCTGAAAGAATGAGCACACCGCCGTTTTCGATGGTGTAAAGCACTGCAGTGTCGATAAGGGGAAGGATAAACATCAGAAGGTTGATCGCAAGCGCTGCGGAGAGCAGGCATATAACAAGCGGTGCGATGCATTTTTTATTGAGAGTGAACGCTCTTGCGGTGTCTTTTTTCTCCTTGGAATAAAGCTCTATAAATGCGATAACGCCCATGATAAGGAAGGTTATCATGATCATTTCCTGTTTCTGATCGGGACCCCAAACAGACTGCATTTTGACAAAGGTACCGTACATGCCGTTGAAGATAAACAGAAGCAGGCAGAAAACATAGTATATCGCAGGGGTATTCTTGAGCTTTATTTCGTCAAGGTTCATCAGAACGCAGGCAACGAGCATCACGGCAACGCCGATCAGCTTTAATGCTGACATGCTCTCTGAGAGCCAGATAACGCCGTATACGGAAGGTACGATTATGCCGCCAAAGAGCATACAGACGTTCATAAAGGCAAAGGAACCTTTTTTGCCTGCGGCTATGAGCGAGGTGTTGTAGCCAAAGAGCATTGCGGCGTTCAATACGCCAAGAAGAAGCGTAAGCGGCGCGCAGGCGAATTTGAATCCGTTGAAAGCAAAGGTGAACAGGGTTATGAATACGCCTTCTATAACGCAGAAAACGGGCGAGGAAAGCTCGCTTTTGCCGGGATAGCGGTCAGTGAACAGCTTGCAGAAAAGAGTCTGGAAGCTGTACAGCAGAATAATAACTGCGATCAGTATGGCTGACATCATCATCACTCCGAATATTTTGGTGATGATAACTATAACATATTTTCCAAAATTCGGCAATTCCAAAAATACCCGAAACCTTTTAGAACGAAACTTCGTCAAAATAAAAAGGAGTGAGATCAATGAAAAAAGCGATAGTATTTATTCTGTGTGTATTTATGTCGCTGGGTCTTTTTGCCTGCAAAGCGGGAAATGATATGTTTAAGGCGGCTTCTCCCGAAACGAGCGTCCTGAGCTTCTATTATTATGACGATCTTGAGGGATGGACCGGTTGGATATACAGTATCCCGGATCAGCAGGAGATCATAGAAATGCTCTCTGATGTCGCTGCAAAGAAGGTCGAAGATATAAGCGATATTGAAGTGACTTTGCCGATATACGGGCTGGAAATGGGAAGCGATGATGGCATGGGGATACTCGCTTCATGGTCAAACGGATATCTGTATTTAAGAGACGGCAGCGTTTATGAATTTGATTTTGACTTTGAAAAGCTAAAGGTCGGCTATAACTGGGAAAACAGAAGCGAGATAATAAGCGCATCCGGGATGCCTTGCGGGTATTATCTTACCAAAAATCAAAACGGCTGGAATAAGCAGCTTTTAAGCGAAAGCAAGGAATTTGATGAGCCTAAAGGTCTTACAATGGAGATAATGAGCATTAAAGAAGATGTGATAAAAGTGCAGATAAGCAACGGGAGCGGCAAAAGCTTTGTGTACGGTACTTCCTTTGCTGTTCAGGCAAAAATAGACGGGGTATGGTACGATATCCCCGCAGAGCCCTCCAACAACTGGGGTTTCACAAGCATTGCAATGGAGCTTGCTGACGGCGGCACTGCAAATGAGGATATATATATCAAAATGTATGGCGAGCTGCCCAAGGGAGAATACAGGATAGTAAAAGAAAACCTGACTGCACAATTCACCAAATAGCTTATATGATCAGTTTGCGGACAAGAAATTGTCCGCTTAATTTTTTGTGAATATACAGGCGATTTTTGGTGTTTATATTGAAAATATTTGTTGACTGTGGTATAATAATATGATTTTATGGGAGGATGCGTTTATGGAAGCTATTATCAGATTAAACGAAATAGACTATAACTATGACACATCCCAGGAAAGCGTTGCTGTAAGTTCGGTTTCCCTTGATATATACGAGGGCGAGTTTATAGCTGTCCTGGGCCATAACGGCAGCGGCAAGTCTACCCTTGCCAAGCTGATGAACGCTCTGTACATTCCGACCAAGGGCAAGGTGACTGTGTGCGGTTATGATACGAGCGACGATGACAGCGTTTTTGACATAAGGCAAAGATGTGGGATGGTATTTCAGAACCCCGATAATCAGATGGTCGCAACCATCGTTGAAGAAGACATCGCTTTCGGTCTTGAGAATCTGGGAATAGAACCGCTTGAAATAAGAAAGCGCGTGGACAGTGTTCTTGATGCGGTCAGAATGGGCAAGTTTTCCGATACTTCCCCCAATATGCTCTCGGGCGGGCAGAAGCAGCGCATCGCTATCGCGGGTGTGCTTGCAATGCAGCCCAAGATCATAGTGCTGGATGAGCCCACCGCCATGCTTGATCCTGTCGGCAGGGTAGAGGTAATAGAGACCGTTAAAAAAATGAACGAACAACTCGGCATAACGATAGTTCTTATCACCCATTTTATGGAAGAGGCCGCGCTGGCGGACAGGATAGTCGTTATGGACGAAGGCAGGATCGTGAATATCGGTACACCAAGAGAGGTCTTCTCTAAGGTGGATGAGCTCAAAAGCATCGGCCTTGATGTGCCCATGGCTACAGAGCTTGCGCACGAAATAAGAAGCCTGGGCTTTGATTTGCCTAAAGATATAATAAATGACGAGGAGCTTGTGGAGGCAGTATGTCGCTTGTTGTAAAGGATCTCACGCATGTATATATGCCCGGTACGCCGTATCAGCATGTTGCGCTGGATAACGTGAGCCTGACCATAAACGACGGCGAATTTGCCGCAATAATCGGCCATACCGGCAGCGGCAAGTCTACACTTGTGCAGCATTTCAACGGTCTGATCAAGGCTACCTCGGGCAGTATAACCGTAAACGGCATCGACATCACCCAAAAGGATGCCGATATGAAGCAGGCCCGAAGAATGGTCGGTCTTGTCTTCCAGTACCCGGAGTATCAGCTTTTTGAAGAAACCATATATAAGGATATCGCCTTTGGTCCAAGGAACTTAAAGCTTTCCGAAGAGGAGATCGATGAACGCGTAAGGGAAGCCTGCGCGCTTGTAAACCTCGATTTTGAAACAATGAAGGAAAAATCGCCCTTTGAGCTTTCCGGCGGGCAGAAGCGAAGGGTCGCGATCGCGGGCGTGCTCGCAATGCGCCCCGATATCCTCATCCTTGACGAACCCACCGCAGGTCTTGACCCAAGGGGCAGGGACGAGATACTCGCTCTTATAGAGGCTTGGCATAAGCTTGGCAAAACAATTATCATGGTATCTCACTCCATGGACGATGTTGCCAAATATGCAGATCACATTATTGCCTTCAAAAGCGGCAGGATAGCGGTTGAGGGAAGCGCTCAGGAAGTTTTCATGGAGCCGGATAAGCTTATTGAGATCGGTCTTGACGTTCCCAAAAGCGTGAAGCTTTCCCACATGTTCATGGAAAAAGGCATAAATACTGGGCTTTGCTATACAGCGCAGCAGCTCAAAGACAGCCTGAAAAAGATCCTCGGAGGTGGTATGAATGCTGGGTGATATCACCATCGGCCAGTTTTTCCCCGGTGATACTGTCGTACACAGGGTAGATCCAAGGGTCAAGCTCGTGCTGACGGTCTTGTATATTATAGCCGTGTTCATGGTACGCTCGGTCGTGGGCTACGGACTGCTGCTGCTTTGCGTGCTTGCGATAGCCAGAATGTCCAAGGTGCCTTTCAAGTACATAATGAAGGGCTTAAAGCCGATACTGTTCATCTGTATCTTTACCTTCACACTCAACATATTCTTTACAAAGGGTGAAAACCTGATATTTGAATGGAAGTTTATAAAGATATATAAAGAAAGCCTTATAAACGCCGTGTATTTTGCTTTAAGGCTGGTGTTTCTGGTCATAGGCACTTCGCTTCTGACTCTCACGACCTCGCCTATGGCGCTCACGGACGGGCTTGAAAGGCTGTTAAAGCCGCTTAAAAAGATCAAATTCCCCGTGCACGAGCTTTCGATGATGATGAGCATTGCGCTCAGGTTCATCCCCACTTTGCTTGAAGAGACCGACAAGATCATGAAAGCGCAGATCGCAAGAGGCGCAGACTTTGAATCGGGCAATATTTTTGAAAGAGCCAAGGCGATGATTCCTCTTCTGGTGCCGCTTTTTGTAAGCGCTTTCAGGAGGGCAGATGAGCTTGCGATGGCTATGGAGAGCAGATGCTATCGCGGCGATGTAAACCGTACGAGAATGAAGACCCTCAAAATGGAAAAGAGGGACTATACCGCTATTGCCCTCTCGTTTGTGGTGCTGGCTCTGGTCATAGTTGAAAGGAGCGTCCTGTGAACAGGTTTCGCTTGAAAATAGAATATGACGGAACCGCATACGGCGGCTGGCAGCGCCAGAAAAACGCCATGACTGTGCAGGAAAAGATCGAAAAGGCGCTGTTTGAGCTGACGGGAGAAAAAATCGGCATAACGGGCGCGAGCCGCACAGACAGCGGAGTGCATGCTCTTGGGCAGGTGGCGCATTTTGACAGTGAAACAAAAATACCGCCCGAAAAGCTCTTCCTTGCGCTCAATACGCATCTCCCGCCCGATATAAGGATAGCGGCGTCAGAGATCGCTCAGGATGATTTCCACGCAAGGTTTATGGCAAAGGGCAAGCATTATACCTACCGCATTTATAACGATAACCATAATTCTGCTATAATGAGAAATTATAGTATGTATGTTCCTCATAAACTCGACTTAAATGCAATGCAGGAAGGCGCAAATGTTTTTGTGGGAACTCACGATTTCAAGAGCGTTATGGCGGCAGGGTCGAGCGCCAAGACCACGGTAAGGACAATATATTCCTTTAACGTGAGCAAGGAGGGGAACCTGATAGCGCTTGATGTTAAGGGAAACGGTTTCCTTTACAACATGGTGAGAATCATGGCGGGTACGCTCATAAACGTAGGTCAGGGCAAAATGTCCCCGAATGACATAAAAAATGCGCTTGAGACAGGTGAGCGCACCCTTATGGGTTTCACCGCGGAACCTCAGGGGCTCACCCTCAACGAGGTGTACTATAATTGCCCGTGTTTTGGCAAAAATCTTGATATGAACGGGCAGATGTGATATAATATTCTTTTGAAGAAACCGACTTTAGCGAAAGGGATTTCATTATGAACAGCATGACAGGTTTCGGCAGGGGTACCTGCTGTGTGGACGGACGCGAGATCACTATTGAGCTCAAGAGCGTCAACCACAGATTCCTTGACCTTTCCTTCAGAATGCCAAGGGCGATGTCCTATCTTGAAGATGAGCTTAGAAAGCTGCTTCAAGGGGCTTTTACCCGCGGTCATATCGATGTATATCTGACCTATCAGAACACAAGGACCGATTCCAAGCAGGCTCTGGTCGACGTTGCGGCGATCGAAGCGTACCAGAAGGCGGTCGAGCAGATAAACGAGCTCGGCGTTCCCGGCAAGCTTTCAGTGCAGGATGTTTTAAGGATCCCCGACGCTGTAAAGCTCAGCGATAATCAGGACGATCAGGAAGCAATTATAGGGGTCGTAAGATCCGCTTTTGCCGATGCTGCCGCTCAGATGAAAGCGGGCAGGGCTCAGGAAGGCGCAAGGCTCATGGCCGATATCGACTCAAGGCTTGATATCATCATGGAAAAGCGCGATATGATAGCAAAAAGAGAGCCTCTGGTCGTATCCGAATACAAGGATAAGCTCAAAGCAAGGCTTGAGCAGCTGATGGGCGATGTTGCTTTGGACGAAGCAAGGCTCATTCAGGAGGTCGCCATCTTCGCCGATAAGGCAAGCATCGCCGAGGAGCTCACAAGGATAATCAGCCATGTAAAGGCCATCCGCGAAACTTATGATCAGAGTGAAGCTACCGGCAGAAGGCTCGATTTCATCGTGCAGGAGCTCAACCGCGAGACCAATACCATCGGCTCCAAGGCTTCCGATATCACAATCGCACAGCTCGTTGTTGATATCAAGGCGGAGATAGAGAAGATCCGCGAGCAGGTCCAGAACATAGAATAGGTGCAAGATGTATAAGCTTATAAATATCGGTTACGGCAATATGGTAATGGCAGGAAGAGTCATCGCCATCGTCAGCGAAAAATCCGCTCCCATAAAGCGCATTATTCAGGAAGCGAGAGATTCCGGCAGGCTTATCGACGCGACCTACGGTAGACGCACCCGCGCGGTCATTATAACCGACAGCAATCAGGTCATACTTTCTCCCGTGCAGCCCGAGACCATCGCGGGCAGGCTGGACGGAAAACCCGCTGCAAAGATGGAGGAGATTCCCGATGAAGAAGGGTAAGATACTTTTGATCAGCGCTCCTTCCGGCACAGGAAAAGGCGCGGTGATAGGCGAGCTCAGGAGCAGGAGAGACGATATAGAGTATTCCGTTTCCTGGACCACCAGAGCCCCCAGAGAGGGCGAGATAAACGGAGTGCATTATTTCTTCAAAACTCAGCAGGAGTTTGACGAAAACGCGGAAAAAGGCGGTTTCCTTGAGTACGCAAGGCTTTATTCCACAAGCTACGGTACCCCGAAGGATTATGTGGAAGAAAGGCTAAATGCCGGCAAGCATATTATCCTTGAGATCGATACTCAGGGCGCATTGAACGTAATGGCAAACAGCAAGCCCGAGGATGTTATCTCTCTTTTCATTCTGCCCCCTTCCATGAAGGAGCTTTACAGGCGTCTGGCGGGCAGAGGCACGGAGACCGCGGGCAAGGTAGCCGAAAGATTTGCGATCTCCTATAAGGAAATACCGAAGGCAAACAGCTACAAATATATCATTATCAACGATACGATCGCTCAGGCCGCAGACAGGATCGAAGATATCCTTGCAGGAAACGGCGAAAAATATTTCAACAACGACGAAATGAAACTTTTCATTAAAGCCTTGGAGGAGGAAACTTTATTATGATCATTCAGCCCCCCATCAAAGAACTTGTAAACAAAGTTGACTGCCGTTACAGCCTCGTTGTGCTCGCCTCCAAGCGCGCCCGTGAACTTGTCAACGGTGATGAGCCCCTTATCGATATCAACGAATCCAAGCCCATCGCTATCGCATTAAACGAGATCGAGCGTGGCAACGTGGGTTACAGGCGTCCCGCTGACGCAGAATAATATGGAAAGCATCAAGGGCAAAAAGGTCTGTGTCGGCGTGACCGGCGGCATCGCTGTTTATAAGGCATGCGAGGTCGTATCTGGTCTTAGAAAGCTCGGCGCCGATGTTACCGTTATCATGACCGAAAACGCAACCGAGTTTGTTACTCCTTTGACCTTTGAGATCCTTTCAAACAACCCCGTAAGCGTCGGCATGTTCGACAGGATAAGGTCTTGGGAAGTGGAGCATATCTCAATAGCAAAGCGCAGCGATCTTTTTGTTATCGCTCCCGCCACCGCGAATTTTATCGGCAAGGTATATGCGGGTATTGCCGATGATATGCTCACCACCACCGTTATGGCAACTACCGCAAAGGTGCTTATTGCCCCTGCGATGAACCATAATATGTATTTGAACCCCATCACCCAGCGCAATATCGAAGAGCTCAAAAAGCTTGGCTATGAGTTCATCGGCCCCGGCGAGGGCAGGCTGGCAAACGGGGATCTTGGCGTTGGCAGGCTTGTCGATGCTTCTGAAATAGTTGAAAAGGCGGTGCAACTGCTTTGTGCAAAATGATTTTGACAGGCAGAACCGTAGTAGTTACTGCAGGGCCTACCCGGGAACGGTTAGACCCTGTTCGCTATATATCCAATTTTTCTTCCGGTAAAATGGGTTATTCCATTGCCAAGGCAGCCTTGGATATGGGCGCAAGGGTCATCCTCATTTCGGGCCCCGTGTCCATTCCTGCGCCCGAAGGAGCGGAAAAGGTGGATATAGAAAGCACTCTGGATCTGCTTGATGCGGCGCTGAAATTTGCGCCCGAGGCTGATATAGTCATTCAGTCTGCGGCTCCCGCCGACTACAGACCCGAAAGCGTCAGCCCCGTTAAGATGAAAAAGAAGGGCGGCGACGATATGGTTATCCGCCTTGTAGAAAATCCGGATGTTGCCGCAACCATCGGCAAAAACAAGCGCGATGATCAGGTGTTCGTGGTTTTTGCGGCCGAGACCAATGACGTGATAGATAACGCCAAGGGCAAGCTCATGAAAAAGAACGCAGATATGATCGTTGCAAACGATGTTACTAAGCCCGGCGCCGGGTTCAACGTGGATACGAACATCGCCACCATTATGACGATGGAGGAAAGGTTCGATTATCCCCTGATGTCCAAAACCGAGCTTGCGGGCATCATAGTAGAAAAGGCTTTTGAGCTTTTGAAGGGTAAGAATGCATAAGTATGCCGATGTCATAGTCGAAGTTGCCGTCTCCGGCATGGACAAGCGCTATATCTACAAAACTCCCTTTGAGGTCGAGATAGGCGACAGGGTCATAGTGCCCTTCGGCAAAAGGAATATCGAAGGTTATGTTGTTGAGCTCAAGGATGAAGCCGATTATCCCGAAGAAAAGATAAAGAGCATCATTTCAAAGCTCGACGAAGAACCCGCCGTGCTGCCCGAGCTGATCGACCTTGCGGTTTGGATGAAAAAGAAATACCGCTGCATGCTGGTGGACTGCCTGCGGCTTATGATACCTGCGCAGATGCGCGGCGAAAATGCCGTAGGTCCTTTGGTCAGAAAGGCTGTAAGGCTTAAAAAAAGCGCCGATGATGCGGATCTTTCAAGAGCCAAAAAGCAGCTTGAGGTATTAAGAACTATCGAAAGCATGGGCGGAGAGATGTTTTTGAGCACTTTGCCCGATTCCTATGCTGCTGTTAAAGCCCTTGAAAAGAAGGGGTATGTCGAGGTTATCGAAAAGCCTTTGCGCAGAAGCCCGTTTTCGGGCGGATATATGCCGATGCAGCCGCTGTTTACGCCCACCGAAGCTCAAAAAAGCGCCATAGACGAGATGAGCGCTGCTATGGAAAGCGGCGGAGGCAGGTTTTTGCTCAACGGCGTTACCGGATCGGGCAAGACCGAGGTTTACTGCCACCTGGTCAGAAAAGCGCTTGATATGGGAAAACAGGCGATAATCCTTGTGCCGGAGATCGCGCTCACGCCCCAGATGGTAGATTGGTTCAGCCAGAAATTCGGCGATAACGCCGCTGTGCTGCATTCGCGGCTTTCCGCAGGCGAGCGCTTTGATGAATGGTGGAGGATAAGGACGGGACAGGCGCAGGTCGTTGTGGGCGCAAGAAGCGCAGTGTTCGCTCCTGTTTCCGATCTTGGGCTTATAGTTGTCGATGAGGAACATGAGACCAGCTATAATTCCGAAAAAACTCCCAAATACGACACAAGAGAGGTTGCGGTCCAAAGATGCGCTCAAAAAGGCGCGGTTCTGGTTTTGGGCAGTGCGACTCCTCAGATAAAAACATACCATAACGCGCTCAGAGGCTATTATAACCTTATCGAGCTTCACGGCAGGGTTAACGGAAAGCCGCTGCCTGAGGTCAACATAGTAGATATGCGCGAGGAACTGGTAAAGGGCAACCGCTCGATGTTCTCGGGCGCGCTTATAAAAGCGCTCAGAGAATGCTTTGAAAAAGGGCAGCAGGCGATGCTTTTTATGAACAGGCGCGGCTATAATACATTTGTTTCCTGCCGCTCCTGCGGAAAAACGGTAAAGTGCCCTGCGTGCGATGTTGCCATGACATATCATCAGGGCGACTCGCAGCTTAGATGCCATTACTGCGGTTATTCGTGCCCGCCGCCCAAAACTTGCCCGGAATGCGGTTCAAACCTTATCCGTTATTTCGGATCGGGTACCGAAAGGGTCGAGGACGAGATAAACAAGCTCTTCCCCGGGATCACAGTCGCGAGGATGGACGCTGATACCACAGCAGGCAAGGACGGACATCTGAAGATATTGACCGAGTTCAGAGAGGGAAGGGCGCAGCTGCTCATCGGCACCCAGATGATAGCAAAGGGGCATGATTTCCCAAGCGTTACCGTTGTGGGCGTGGTTTCCTGCGATATGATGCTCTCGATGCCCGATTACAGAAGCCCCGAGAGAGCTTTCGGGTTACTGACTCAGGTCGCGGGCAGAGCAGGGCGCGCAAAGCTCCCCGGAAAGGTGTTTTTCCAGACTTACGATCCCGATCATTACGCCGTTCAATACGCGGCAAAGCAGGATTACAGAGCTTTTTATATGCAGGAGATAGGTTACAGAAGGAAAGGACTCTTCCCTCCGTATACCGTGTATGCAAGGCTTTTGTTTTCGGGTCCGGACGAAGGAAAGCTCATGCAGGCCGCAAAGCAGGCGAACTCGGCTTTTGAAAGCTGGATAAGCGAAAACCCGCAGCAAAGAAAAAACGTATTGCATTATCGCTCCATGGAAGCCCCGATAGCCTATATCAAGGGCAATCATCGCTGGCAGATATTTTTTAAGATATCGGCTGCACGGAGCGAGGAAATACTGGACTTTTTAAGCGCTCTGTCGCAGGAAGGTTACAAAGGCGCAAAATGCGAGCTTGAGATAAATCCGCAGAGCATGCTTTAATAATAAAATCAATTTACAGAGGTAATAAATATGGCTATCCGCAAGATAATCACCATAGGTGACGAGACCCTGCGCAAGGTTTCAAAGGAAGTAGAAGTTATAAATAAGCGTACCATCACCCTTCTGGACGATATGATCCAGACCCTCAGAGAGGCTCAGGGCGCCGGACTTGCAGCGCCTCAGGTGGGCGTGCTCAAGCGAATTTTCGTGGCTGACTGCGGTCAGGGGCTGGTAGAGTTCATTAACCCCGTAATTACCGAGATGTCCGGCGAACAGGACGGTCCCGAAGGCTGCCTTTCCGTTCCCGACAGACCAAACGACACTGTGAAGCGCCCGATGTATGTGACCGTTGAAGCTATTGACAGAAACGGCAAGCCCTTCACAATGAAGGCAAGCGGCCTTATGGCAAGGTGTATCTGCCATGAGACCGATCATCTGGACGGCATTCTTTATATCGATAAGATGAATAAGCCCGAGGTGAAGAAATAAGATGCGCATAGTTTTTATGGGCACTCCCGATTTTGCCGAAAAGCCGCTCAGAGCTATTGTCGAAAACGGCTATGAGGTCGTTGGCGTATTCTGCCAGCCCGACAGACCCGTCGGCAGAAAGCAGAAGCTCACTGCGTGCGAAGCAAAGGTCTGCGCTCAGGAGCTTGGGATCCCGGTGTTCCAGTTTGAAAAGATCAGCAAACAGGAAGGTCTTGATACTTTAAGGAGCCTCAAGCCCGATCTTTGCGTGACTGCGGCCTTCGGTCAGATACTTTCCAGAAAGAATCTTGAAGTACCGCCGCTGGGCACGGTCAATATCCATGCTTCGATACTGCCCAAATACAGGGGCGCAGCTCCCATACAGTGGGCTATAATAAACGGCGAAAAGCAGACGGGCGTCACCACCATGTATACCTCAAGGGGCGTTGACGAGGGCGATATCATAATGTGCGATACCATTGATATCCTGCCTGACGAGACCGCCGACGAGCTTTTCGACAGGCTCTCCGAGCTGGGCGCAAAGACCATAATCAAGACTTTGAAGGCGATCGAGGACGGAAGCGTTACAAGGACCCCGCAGGATCATGAAAAGGCGACTCATTGCTCCATGATAGAAAAGCAGGACGCAAAGATCGATTTTTCAAAAACAGCACAGCAGGTGCACGATCTTGTAAGAGGAATGAATTCATGGCCGATAGCTTTTTGTGAACTGGAAGGTCAGGTCACAAAGATATATAAGACCGTTATCAGAACCGAGCTGAGCGGAAAATGCGGCGAAGTTCTCTTTGCCGATCCCAAAAACGGGCTCGTGATCGCCTGCGGACAGGGCGCTGTGGAAGCAAAGATCATTCAGGTTCCCGGCGGCAAAGCGATAAATGCGTCCGATTATCTCAGAGGCCATAATATTACAGCAGGCTCCTTTGCAAAATAGATAAACCGAAAGGAAAATCATAATGGATAAGCGTAGCACATTTGACAAAAACGAACACAGCGGCGAAAAACGCTCGTATAACGGCGAGAGAAAGCACAACGATCGCTATAACGGCGAAAAGAAGCATTTTGACAGAAATAATGGCGAAAAGAAGCCTTACAACGGCGAAAAGCGCCGCTTCGACGGTGAGAAAAAAACTTTTGAGCGCAAGGGCGACGAAAAGCGCGGCTTTGACAGACCGCGCAGGCCTTTTGAGCGCGACGGCGAAAGAAAGCCGTTTGATCGAGACGGTGAAAGGAAAAGCTTTGACCGTAACGGCGATAGAAAACCCTTCAGCCGCGACGGCGAGCGCAGAAGCTTTAGCCGTGACGGTGAAAGAAAGCCCTTCGACCGCGAAAACGGCGAAAGAAAGCCTTTCAGGGAGGATGGCGGCGAGTTCAGGTCAAGGCGTCCCCGTCCTTTGGAGGAAAGAGCACCAAGGGGCGCTTCTCCTGCGCGCATTGCAGCGCTGGAAGCATTGCTGGCGGTTGAAGAGGATCAGGCATATACCGGTCTTGCGCTTGACGGCGTGCTTAAAAAGACTCAGCTTTCCGATGAAGACAGAAGACTCTGCACCGAGCTTTTCTACGGCTCCATTGAAAAAAGGCTTTATCTTGATTATGTGATAGCTCCCTTTGTCCGCGAGCCCTTCACCAGAGCGGATGTTCTGGAGATCCTTAGAATGGCAGTATATCAGAAGCTGTTCCTTGACAGGATCCCCCCGAACGCCATCTGCAACGAGGCTGTTGAGCTTGTAAGATCACGCGGGCTTGAAAGGCTCTGCCCCGTTATCAACGGCATACTGCGCTCCTTTATGAGAAACGGCGTAAGAGAGCTGCCCGAAGATCCAATGGAAAGGCTCTCTATCGAGACCTCTACCCCCATGTGGCTGCTTGAATCGCTGGTGGGAGAAATGGGCGTTGAGGGCGCAAAGGAATTCCTTTCCTCCGACGGCAAGAGCGGCATGGCAGTGCGCGCGGGCAAAACCAAATATTCAAACGAAATGTTGGAAAAATGGCTTGACGCTTCCAAGCTTGAATACAGAAAGTCCGAATATACCGATGCTTATATCGTATCCGGCGGCGCAATGGCGCAAAGCGAGCTTTTTGCAAGAGGTCAGATATCCATTATCGGCGAAGCTTCCATGCTTGCCTGCGATCTTCTGAAGGTCAAAAACGGCGCGCGCGTGCTCGACGCCTGCGCTGCTCCCGGCGGCAAGAGCTGCTATATCGGCGATCTGTTAAACGGCACCGGCAGAGTAACCTCCTGCGATATCCATCCTCACAGGGTCAAGCTTATCGACGCATACGCAAAGAGG
>SVHB01000018.1 GCA_015056005.1 Clostridiales bacterium | reverse complement strand
CGCCCGCGCAAACAGACATAATATGCTCTTTCCCATTTATCAGAACGCGGGCATTCTTTATATTTCTTACGGCATACAAAAGCACTTCTTTTTGCGAAATACTCAACGCCGCATCTACGGTCGCACAAATCGGCACGCCTGTATTTGCTATCGGATACCAGAACTGAGAAAACGTCTTTTCTTCATATGGCTCCAGCCATGCAAAATCCGGCTGATTGTTGGAATAGCTGCTCGCCATGAGCTCCGCATACATCCCGTCATCATCCGTCAAAGCCTTTTCCCACGACCTTGAAAGCTGATTATACGCCCATGTGAACATCTTTTTTCCTACCGAAACATCATGGTCACCAATATGCACAACACCTGCGTTTTTGCCGTGGTCGTACCCGCCAAAAAAATCATAATGGCTGGCGGCGCAGAAATAGCTTGTGGGCTGGCGGGTATTCCTATGCTTTCTTATATCAACGCCTTCTCCCATCCTGATACCGTTATAAACACCCTTGGCGATCGGGAAGGACGTCACATTTTTCCTGTAATGGAACTGCACAAAATGTACATCAGGCGGAAAGAACAGCTCATAGTCCTCATTTACCGGAACAGCGGCATTTTCCCACCAAAGAAATGATTTTCTTGTTTCTGCACGGTTGAACACGCGCATTCTTGTCTCAAATCCGGCTTCAAAGGGAGCCAAGCGTATGCCCACCATGCCCTTCATCCTGTCAAGCGGCTCATTCTCACTCATCCAAACGGTTACAGCGCCGTCTTTTTCGCGTTCTATCTTATAATCCACCGGCATGAACGTGGAAGGACGGTGATGGCAAGGCCAGTTAAACTCTATTCCACCCGATATCCATGAGCCCAGCATACCGATCAGAGCAGGCTTTATGACATGCTGCTTATAGAAAAAGTCATACCCGGTGCGCTTGTCCAGAGCCGAATATACCCTGCCGCCAAGCTGCGGTAAAAGCTCTATCTTCAAAAACTCGTTTTCTATGCATATGCATATATATTCCTTATCCTCTTTATGTGACCTGTCTGTCCTGACCACTACAGGATTGGGATACGGATTGCCGCTTGACCGTTGATGCACGCGATTTTGAGCAAACATCGGCATATCCTCAGGCTCAGGCTCGGGATACGTCGGTAAAGTCAGCATATATTCAAAAACCTTTACGCTTTCCATATAATTCACCTCATTTGCTATGTATTCATTATACTTTCCCGCAGCCTTTTCATTCCAGACAATAAAGCAATAATTTCAGTCAAAATTCGATATAAAAAAGGCAGCCCGAAGGCTGCCGTCTTTCAGCATCAAAGCTCATATATTTCGCTGTATTTCTTTGCAAGGTAATCGCAGTAGAACTTGGGATCAAACTCGCCGCCGCAGGCTTTTTCGATGATCTCGCCCGGCTTATAGAGCTGACCGTGCTTATGTATCCTCTCACCCAGCCAATCAATGATGGGCTTGAGATCGCCCTTTCTTACGCTCGAGCTTACATCGATATCCTTTTCCATGCAAGCGTACATCTGCGCCGCGTATGCGCTGCCCAGAGAATAGGAGGGGAAATAACCGATCATACCGCCGCCCCAGTGAACATCCTGCAGCACGCCGTGCGCATCGTCGGGAACATCGACGCCCAGATACTCCTTCATCTTGGCATTCCATGCTTCGGGCAGATCATAGGTGGAAAGGCTGCCTTCTATCAGCTGCTTTTCAAGCTCATACCTGACCATGATGTGCAGAGAATAGGTCAGCTCGTCAGCTTCGATCCTGATAAGGGAGGGCTCAGCTCTGTTGACTGCAAGATAAAGATCGTTTGCGGTGTATCCCAAAAGCTGCTCGGGGAAAAGCTCACAGAGTTTGGGGAACACGAACTCGCAGAACTCCTTTGATCTGCCGATCATATTCTCAAAGAACCTTGACTGGGACTCATGTATGCTCATTGCCGCACCGCCCGCAAGGGAAGAATCGGCAAGAGACCTGTCGGAGCCCAGTTCATATATCGCATGACCGCCTTCGTGGATCATGGTGAACATGTTATTGGTAAAGGAATCCTCGTAGAAATGAGTGGTGAGCCTTACGTCATCAAGGTTAAGACCGGAGGTGTAGGGATGCTCGGTCTCAGCCATCTGGCAGCGTTCCTTGTCGATGGTTAAAACATCCATGAGGTACTGCGAAAATTCGCGCTGCTTTTCGATGGGATAATAAGCGTTCATGAAGGGATATTCGGGCTTCTGTCCCTTTTTGCCGATGGCAAGGATGATCGGAACCAGCTTTTCCTTCACGTTTGCAAAATACTCGTCAAGGATCTTGGTATTCAAACCCTTTTCGTAATGATCCAAAAGCGCGTCCATTACAGGCACGCCGGGATCGGTATAGCCGGAGAAACGGCGCTTGGTCTCGATAATCTTTTCAAGATAGGGACGGAAAGCGGCGTAATCGTTGGTGTTCTTCGCCTTTGCCCAGATGTGCTCCGATTCGCTGGTAAGAACCGAATATGCCACGAACTCTTCCTGAGGGATCTTGCTCATTCTTTCAAGGCTTTCGGTCATCTCCTCAGCCTCGCGCATGGTCACAAAATCAAGCTCGTCCTTGTGCTCCATAAGCTCCTTGAGCATATCGCGAAGCTCCTGAGATACGGAAAGCTGATAAGAAATGCCGCTGAGCTCTTTAAGCGCCGCGCCCCTGGCCTTATAGGAGCTTGCAGGCGCCGCAGTGGTACCGTCAACATACATAACGCCCGCCGCATAGTGATAAGCGGCCATTTTCTTCTGATATTCCTTGAAAGCTTTTATGGTATCCGTAAGCATATTTATCCTCCAATTCTGTTTATAAACAACAAATCATAAAGCAAGTATAATACATCCGCCAAAACAATTCAAGAAGCTTAAAACACAAGCTGCACCAAAAGCATATAAAGCACAGTACCGCCCGCAATGGATATGAGCATGTTGCGCTTGTAAAGGTGGAGCAGGACAACCGCCGTTATGGCGATAAGCTCCGGGATGCCGTGGCTGCCCGATAGTATCGAAACATTTTTAAGACAGAACACCACCAGCATCGAAAACACGGCGCCGGGCAGGAATTTGCCCAAAAAGCCGACATACTTTGGCTGGGGCTTGCCTGCAGGGAAAACGATGAACGGCAGAAACCTTGTGATGACAGTTGCAAGCGCCACCGCGCCTATGGTCATCAGCTGCTGGGACATCGTCATCATTTCACACCGCCCTTCTCAAGCCTTTTGCGCATAAGCGTAAGGCTTACAAGTATTCCCGCCATTGCAGGGAGCAAAAAGCTTTCCGCGCCGAACACCAAAAGCGCCGCCGTCGATACAAAAAGACCTATAAGCGCGCTCAGATGATCCTTTTCCTTCAGCCATTGTTCAAGGAAGATCACAACGAACATCGCTGTCATAACAAAATCCAGCCCCGTGGTATTAAAATGCAGGAAATTTCCGAATATACCGCCAAGGGACGAGCCAAGGACCCAATAGGAATGATCGAGTATGGTCACAAAAAGCATGAACAGCCCTTTATCCACATCCTCGGGAATGTTTGCCGTGCAGTTTATGGAAAAGCTTTCGTCGCAAAGCCCGAATATAAGATAAAATTTTTTAAGCCCCATGCCCTTATATTTTTCCAGCATTGAAATTCCGTAAAAAACATGCCTTGCGTTTATCATTATGGTCATAAAAAATGCCTGCGCAAGGTCGAACGCCCCAAGAAGGAGGTTTACCGCCACAAATTCTGCGGAGCCCGCAAAAATGACCACGCTGGTCAGGCATGGATACCACCAAGGGAATCCCGATGCGGTCATAAAAATGCCGTAGGTCATCCCAAGGAAAGAAAAGCCCATGAGTATGGGTATTGTATGCGGAAAAGCTGCCGCAAGTGCTTTCAAATATCTGTTATCTTTTTTCATTTCAGTTCTTTTTCTTTATATATCCACCCAAAAGATCGGTAAGGAGAGACAATCCAAAATACACGGGCACATATACCCACGCGCTTACATTATAAAAAATAAACAATGTCGGTATAAAAAGTATCAGCGCGCATACAGAAAGCCTTATATCAAACCCATGCTTTATTCCGTGTACAAGGCTTATAAGTATTATAAGCGCGGGAACGAGTATCAGCATAACAAACATTGCCGCCGCGGTGTTGGTCATGATGAGCGGCAAAAAATAAAAGCACAAAACAAATGCGATTATATAAGGAACAAGCGCAGAGCCCTTTTTCATAATTACCTCCACTGATTACAATATAACATATTTTACCACAGCGCCATTGTGCGTACAATCCCGCTTTTTGCGCCTTATATTCCGTATATGCTGTTGACATTGTAGACAACTTGACTTATAATGTGTTTACATTGTAAACAAGGAGGTGTTATATTTGAATAATAATGAAGTGATGCTTACCCCCACAGAATGGAACGTGATGGAATGTCTCTGGGAATCCTTTCCCAAAACCGGCAGAGAGGCCTGCGAATATCTTTCCTCATCGGTCGGCTGGACCAGATCGACTACCCTTACAATGCTCAAAAGGATGAGCGACAAGGGTTATATACGCTGCGAAGAAAAGGACGGCGTAAAAGTATACTCGCCTCTGATAAAGAGAGAGGACGCGGTCATAAGCGAGACCAGAAGCTTCATAGACAGGGTATACAAGGGCAGCGTCAGCATGCTCATAAGCCATCTCACCCAAAAGCAGGCTCTTTCAAAGGACGAGATAGACGAGCTTTATGAAATACTGAGAAAGGCGGAGGAAAAGAAATGACGCAGTGGATCGTTTCTTCAAGCGCGCTCATTATTATAGTCGTCCTTATAAGGCAGCTTCTGAAGAACAGGCTGAGCCTGAAGATCAGATATGCACTCTGGCTTCTGGTGCTCATAAGACTCATCGTTCCCGTAAGCTTCGGACAAAGCCCTGTCAGCATCATGAACACCATGCCCGATATGGACACGCTTCACTTTACCGAAGCGATCATTATCGCCTCCCCTGCCACCCAAACGCCAATCATCCCGCCCGGCGATCACAGCACAGCTCCGAGCGCGGATCATCCTCATGAGCAAGCAAGCGCTGCTTCGGTAAATTATGACGAGCTCGTGCTGGGCATATATGTTTTGGGCGCCGCGATATTCGCCCTATGGTTCATTTTCTGTAATCTGTACTTTTATTTTCGTTTGCTGCGCAGCAGAAGAAGGGTCCGTGTCGTTGATTTTCCCTTAAAGGTCTATGCGCTCAGGTGGATAGAAACTCCCTGCCTTTTCGGAATTTTCGCCCCCTCTGTATACATAACCCCAAAGGTTATCGATGACGGTACAAAGCTTCGCCATGTTCTTGCACACGAGCTCACCCATTTTTATCACGGTGACCATATATGGTCATGTCTTAGAGGAGCAGCGGTTGCTCTCCACTGGTACAATCCCCTCGTATGGCTGGCGGCGAGCCTTTCAAGGCGCGATTGCGAGCTTGCCTGCGACGAGGGCACAATCGGGCGCATAGGCGAAAACGAGCGCGTGCCTTACGGCGATACGCTCATAGGTCTGACCGTAAAAAAGCGTTCGCCCGCTTCCATACTTTCGGGAGCCACCACCATGGTATCGGGCAAGCGCGCGATATACGAGCGCATAAAGCTCATAGCCAAGCGTCCGAAGACCGCCGTTTTTGCGCTGATCGTTCTTTTGCTCTTAACACTCATAGCCGCCGCCTGCACCTTTACGGGAGCCTCCCGGAATAAGCCCGATAACTCACTTCCCGCAGACATCGCGGCTGCTTCACCCGCGCCCGAGGTGCTTGAGCCCTTGGTCCTGCCCTCTTCATCCCCCGAACCCACCATAGAGCCCGAGCCTTCAGCGCTCATGACCTTCACCTCCTGCGGACAGACCGTAGAGCCCTATACTCAGCTGATGTGGAAAAACACTTGGAACGGCGAAGCCTTTATCTTTGCCGACGGCAAACCGCTTGATCTTGAATCGGTAAAAGATGAAATCCCCGAGATCGATTTTGACGGCAGTTTTTCGGTCGATTTCCCCTCCGGCGGCAGCATGACTGCGGGCTCTGAGCTTTACAACGAAGACTTCACCCTCTATGAACCCGACGACGAGAGCCTTTATTACTACGGAAATACCAAGCTCTACTGGCTTGATCCGGGCAGCTATTACATCGTTTTCAATATTTTCGGCCCGGACGGCGCATATATCGCAAGCGAATACAAATACGAAGAATGCGGCTACTATGCCGTTGTTAAGCTGAACGCAGGCAAAAGCGCATATGAGCCCTTCCATCCCGATATTCTCAAAAAAAAGCAGCTCATTTCAGCCGAAATGAGCGTGCTTGGAGAAAAATATACCGCAGACGAAGAAATGCTTTCGGAGCTTGTCTCGCTTTTGGGTTCAGCAAAAAAATGCTCCGCCACCGGCTGTCCTTTCTCCACGCTTATGTACCTTACCTTCTCAGACGGCAGCGTATACACCCTTTGCCCTGCAGAGGACAGCTGCAATGTATTCACTTCCGACGGGCTTTTCTTCGAGCTTGAATCAAAAAAAGAGCGCACCGTTTGGGATATTCTTGATGTAAAGCTTCACTTTACAGAAGAAGTATTCGACGAAAACGGCAATGTAGTAAAGTCGCAGGAATACAGCTGGGGTATGCTTGTCGAAACGGTCGAAAACACCTACACGGATTCCGGTCTGATCGTATCCTCAAAGAGAACCTTCTCGGACGGCTGGGTGGAGGAAACCTCTTACACCTACAATTCCAAGGATGATCTTGAAGAGATAGCGATATTCTCCAACGGACAGCTGCACCGAAGGACCGAGCACACCTATAACGAGCTTGGTCAGCTCGCCCGGGAAGTGACCTACCTTGAAGACGGGAACAAGTACATCACCTACACCTACGAATATGATAACTTGGGCCGCATGTACTCCAAGGCGTACTTCAATCACGCCGACTCGGGCAATTTCCTGGTCGTATACGGCTATGATAAAAAGAACCGGCTCATTTCCGAAACGACCTATGATGCCATAGAAAACGGCGAATATTCTCACCGCTATGAATACGTCTACACAGATGACGGCGGTCAGATCAGCGAGCGTTATTACTACAATGAGAACAATTCCCTTGAAGCCGTTTGGAAATACGAGTACGATCCATCCTCCCCGGATACCCGCCTGGTCTACAGCTACGACGGAAGCGGAAACTTCATCGAGACCTACAGGGAGAGTTTTTAGGGGATCTGGGAAAACGATTCTTGGAAGAAGGCTTCGCCTTCTCCCAAAGATTTTTCTTCCCCTGGCAGATAGCTTTTGTTCTTTAGTTGTTTATGTGGAAGAAGGCGTTGCCTTCTCCCACACCCTCATCCACCAAGGGATTTCATCCCTTGGATCCCTGATACTTTGGAATCAGGTAATTTCATACTGTAGCTTACGAGGAACCCGTAAAGTATGGGTTCCTCGTGATTTATTTTTAGGAGTGCTAAGCGGCAGCGATTGGGTAACTCAATCGTTTGTTCAATTTTTATACTGAGAAGATGCAGGTTTTAAGGGCGCCCTCCATGAGGGGGCAACGCGTTAAGCAAACAGTCCGGTGGACTGTTTGTAGCCAAAGCCCGGCTCGGGTTTATCCCGAGACGCGGACGAATAATTTCATACGTTAGCTTACGAGGAACCCGTAAAGTATGGGTTCCTCGTGATTCATTTTCAGTAGGATCAGGCGATATAGATTTAGACAGTCCATCGCCCGTCTCTTTTATACGTTTGAGGAAGCGATAAGAGTATTTACGTGCGCGCATTATGAGTTCGCGAAAGTTACGATGGCTGAAAATCCTGTTACTGTGATAAGGTAAGCACAGTCGTCTCGCGCACATATCGTGCGCCGTAAGGCGCATATCGCGTTTGCGAAGCAAACATATCGCTCACCGAAGGTGCAAACCCTCTAACGCATTTTCTTTTTACAAAAATCAAGCATTGACTACATTCATCTCAACATCCGATATCTCCATTGCATCCATAAGGGTCGATCTTTTGTCGAGCCACACTGCCGCGCCGACGCTTGTAAGGACTACCGGCATACGCTCATGGATAAAGCGTATTTCCCTGTTTGCATCCTTTGTAAGTATCGAAAAAACCGGGCGGTCGTTTTCAAAGCGGTATATCCCCGCCATATAAAACATTTTCATGCCGTTTGGGAATATCCCGTGCTTGATCTTGCCGCCGCTGCTTTCCTGCCACTCAAAATATCTGCTTGCGGGAATAACGCAGCGCCGCCTTTCCATTCCGTCGGCAAAAAGCGCCCGCTGATGCGCGCTCTCACTCCTCGCGTTTATTATCAGCTTTTTATTTGGCATGGTATAGCCCCACTTCATTGCAAAAACCGAGGGCACAAGGCTTTTGTTGCCCGCGATAACCGGCACGGTATCGGAAGGAAACACTTCGCCTGATGTCTTTACGCCCTCACTATGCTTTCTGCTGATGGCATCGATGATCTTTTTAAGCTCAGGTGTTATGTCCTCTTCCTCAATATAATAACGTCCGCACACAATATCATCTCCCAAAAGGTAAAAATTGCAGCTTCGCTCCGCCTTGACACAAACTTTTGTTCGTGTTATAATCCAATTAACACGAACATTTGTTTGCATATATTCTAACATACCGATATAAGCGCTGTCAAGTTCAAAAAAAGGGGGTGTATTTTTGGAAAGGGTAATCCTTCATTGCGATATGAACAATTTCTACGCAAGCGTTGAATGTATGCTCGACCCATCCCTTAAAGGTAGACCCGTTGCCGTTTGCGGCAGCGCCGACGACCGGCACGGCATCGTCCTTGCCAAGAATTACGAAGCCAAGGCTTTTGACATAAAAACAGGCGAGGCGATATGGCAGGCCAAGGAAAAATGCCATAACCTCATCACCATCCAGCCGCATTACGAGCAGTACCTCAAATTTTCAAACCTTTCCAAAGAGATATATTCAAGGTACACCGATCTTATCGAGCCCTACGGCATGGACGAGAGCTGGCTTGACGTGACCGCAAGCTCGCGCTTCGGCAGCGGCAGGCAGATCGCGGATATCATCAGGAACACCATAAAATTCGAGCTTGGGCTCACCATATCAGTCGGGGTGAGCTATAACAAAATATTTGCAAAGCTGGGCAGCGATATGAAAAAGCCCGACGCAGTCACCGAAATACCCTATTCCGCCTTCCGCAGCATCGTCTGGCCCCTGCCCGCCTCGGAGCTTTTGGGCGTGGGCAGATCGACCGCAAGAAAGCTGGCGGGCTACGGCGTTTTGACCATAGGAGACCTCGCCCAAATGCCCGACGAGGTGCTTTCCTACAAGCTTGGCAAAAACGGGCTCGTGCTCAAAAGGTTTGCAAACGGGCTCGACACATCGCCCGTGCTGCCCTTGGGTCACGGGCTTCCCATAAAAAGCATCGGGCACGGAACCACCGCCGTATACGACCTTACCGACCCCTTTCAGGTATGGCAGGTGATGCTGGAGCTTTCGCAGGATATAGGCACAAGGCTCAAAAAGCATGGTAAGCGGGCATCGGGCATCGCCATAGGCATAAGAGACAACGACCTTAAAACAAGGGAATGGCAAACGCCGCTCGATCTGCCCACTCAAAGCGCCGCAGAGATAGCCAAGTCCGCCTTTGAGCTTTTCCTGTTAAGATACCCGTGGGAAAAGCCGATACGCTCGGTCACCGTCAGAGCGATCAACCTTTTGCCCGATAACGAACCTTTGCAGTACGGTCTTTTCACCGACACTCTCGATATCGAAAAAAGAGAAAAACTCGACAACACCATTGAAAGCATCCGCATGCGCTTTGGGAAAAACTCGGTAAGGAACGCTGTGCTGCTTGGAGCAAAAATGCTGCCGGGCGAAAAGGGCATCGACCTTATTATGCCCACAGGCATTGTAAGCTAAGGAGGGATATTATGGGATACAAAAAGATATATGTGGATGTGAATCTGGATGTAAGCCCCGACGGCGTTATCCGTCCCCGCTTTATCCGCTGGGAAGACGGCTGCATATACGAGATAGACAGATTGAAGCAGATCACCAACGCAGCCTCCACCAAAGTCGGCGGCTGCGGCGTGCGCTATACCGTCATGATCCGTGGACACGAAAAATATCTCTTCAACGAAGACGGCCGCTGGTTCGTGGAAGCCGATACAGCGGAAAATTGCGGGGAATAAGGCCTTTGTATTGTGCCCCTTATGATCAGATTCGTCAACCAATATGAAAATTCGCAAAAAAAGATGCGATATTGCTATCGCATCTTAAATTAAATTTCAAAAAAGCGGTTTGGCATCCTTTATTATCGCGGGGTCGTTCACGCTGACCACCTTATACTGCTGGGTGCCCAGATCGTCTTTGACGATATAATACACGCCGTGGAGGTTGCGTATGCCGCGCATGCCCTCGACCGCGTATTTGTTGATCTCGATAAGCAGGTCGCAGATATACCCGCCCGCGCGCATCCTTTGCACATCGCGCACCGCCGAATATACCACCTGCTCGGCTTTGAGGATCCTGCCCTCGCCGTCGCACAGGGGGCAGGGGCGCTGAGTCACGCCGGAAAGGCTCTTCCTGAGCTTTTTCCTCGTCATCTCAACAAGACCGAGCCCGGTGAGCCCGACGACATTGGTTTTTGTCCGATCTCCCTTGAACGCGGCTCTAAGTTCATCCACAACCGCCTTGCGGTTGTTCTCCTGCAGCATATCGATAAAGTCGATTATGATTATGCCCGAAATATCCCTGAGCCTGACCTGCCTTGCGATCTCTCGCGCAGCCTCAATGTTCAGCTGGAACACGGTGTCCTGAAGGTTTGATGTCGTTCCCACGAACTTGCCGGTGTTTACATCGATCACGGTCAGCGCCTCGGTCTGATCAAACACAAGATAACCGCCGTTTTTGAGCCACACCTTGCGCTCAATTGCGTTTTTGACCTTGTTTTCGATGGAATACGCGTCAAAAATGGGCAGCTCCTTGGTGTACAGCCTTATCCTCTGAACAAGGGTGGGCGCAAAAAGCTTGGCAATGGCAACGGCGCTGTCAAAGGTATCTCGGTCGTTTATTACCAGCGCGTCGATATCGTCGGTGAGCATATCGCGCACGACCCTGTAGGCAAGGGATTCGTCGCTGTAAATGAGCGCGGGAGCCTTTTTATCCTTCGCCCGCTGAGATATCCGCTCATAAAGTCCTCCCAGCGCTTCAAGCTCCTGCCTGAACTCGTCTTTTGTAAGCCCCTTTGCTGCCGTGCGGACTATAACGCCCATGCCGGAAGGCTTTACCGCTTCGATTTCGGCTTTTAGCCTTGCGCGCTCGGTCTCGCTGTCTATCCTTCTTGAAACACCCACATAGTCAAGGGTGGGGACCATAACGCAGGTGCGCCCGGGAAGGGTAATATGAGTGGTGACCCTCGGACCTTTTGTGCCGCCGGGTTCTTTTATGACCTGCACAAGCAGCTCCTGACCCACGGACAAGAGCTTTCTGATCGCGGGCTGCTCCCTGAGGGATTTTTCCACGCCTTTTTCGTCCATGCCTACGAAATCCGCAGTATCGACAAGGATATCGCCCGCGTACAAAAACGCGTTCTTATTTAAGCCTATATCGATGAAAGCCGCCTGCATGCCGGGCAGGATGTTCTGCACCTTACCCTTATATATGTTGCCCACCAGTTTTTCGCTAGTGGGCGATTCCATATACAGCTCCTGAATATCTGAGCTGTCAACAAGGGCAACTCTTGTCATCGGGCCGCATACGTCTATGAGAATATCGCGGCTCATAACACGCCTCCGAAGATCTCAACGGGTTTGCCGTCTATGATCTGACAAAGGGATTTCCTGAGAATCCTGTTTTTGGAGGTTATGCCCATAGCCTCAAGCAGCAGATCGGGCTTTACCGCGCCGCTCTCCTTATGGGTGAGGGTAACGGAAAGCACGCCGCCTTCATAGGAAATATCATGCACCATCTGCTTGATATCTATATCCTTTGCGCCCTTTTTGTTCCTTTTGGTAACGATCACGCTCTCGGATTCCATGAACGCCCTGATCTTCTCGGATTCATCCTCATTAAAGGTGATCTCATATTCGGCAACGTCCATGAGCATGGCTATCGCCTTTATGCCTTCTTTGGGAACCTTGCAGCCCTCAACATGCATGCCCTCGGGCATATTCATATTGAGCCTTCTTACGATCTCATCGCAGTCCATGTCCTCATCAAGATAAAGCTCCACCAGCTCGCCAAGGCTCTCAACACCAAGGGACAGCGCAGTTGCAAAGGAAAGCTCCATATGCGGGTTGAAGCCCTTTGAATACTTTGCAGGGATATCCGCCCTGCGGATGGCCCTTTGCAGAACTCTCAGAAGATCAAGATGCGAGGAATATCTCGCAAGACCGACCTTACTCAGCTTTATTACAGCTCGCATGTCGGACACACCCCCTTGCACAGCTTCTGAACGCCGCAGGCATGGCAGTTGCCGCGGCAATCGGGAGTCACGATACCTTCCATCGCCTTTTTATGCTCGGAAATAAGGTACTGCTTGCTCACGCCGTAGTTGATATGATCCCAGGGCAGCGGATCGTCATAGGAAAGCCTGCGCTGAGCGTATTCCTTTATGCTCAGACCGCAGTCCGAAAAAGCCTGCTGCCATTTTTCGTAATCGAAATACTCGCTCCAGCCGTCAAACTTGCAGCCGAGCTCATGCGCCCTGATAAGTACCTTGGAAAGATGCCTGTCTCCCCTTGAGAAGACCGCTTCAAGCTCGCTGGTATAAGGCTCATGCCAGGAAAACTCCACGTTCTTTATCCTGATCTCCTGCCTTAATTGCTCCTGCTTTTCCATTATCATATCAAGACTGTCCTGCGGCTCCCACTGGAAAGCGGTATGCGGCTTGGGAACGAATGTGGAAGCGCTGACGGAGATCTTGGGCGGGAAAGAACGCATCTCCTTGGGCATGCTCATATAGCGCCAGCGGACCTTCTTTGCAAGGTCTGCAATGCCGGAGAGGTCTTCCTTGTTTTCGGTGGGCAGACCTATCATGAAATAGAGCTTAACATTGGTGTATCCCGCTTCAAAAGCGTCGCTGACGCTCCTTAAAAGGTCCATTTCGGAAACGCCCTTGTTTATGACGTCTCTGAGCCTCTGCGAGCCCGCCTCGGGAGCAAAGGTAAGACCGGTCTTTTTGACCGAGCCCATGTCAACAAGGGTGTCTTTAACAACACTGTCAATTCTGAGAGACGGCAGCGACAGATTTACGTGCTTTTTGCGGTACGCGGTAATGATCTTTTCCGCAAGCTCGGGCAGGCAGGAATAATCGCCGGTGGAAAGGGAGGAAAGAGAAATTTCCTCATAGCCGGTTTTTTCGATCAGGTTCTTCGCCTGCTCAAAGAGGGTGTTTACGCTGCGCTCTCTGACGGGTCTGTAAATATAGCCCGCCTGGCAGAACCTGCAGCCCCTGGTGCAGCCTCTGGCGATCTCGAGCATTATCCTGTCAAAAACGATCTCGCTGTAGGGCACAAGCTGAGTTTCGATAAACCTTGCGTTTTCGAAATCCTCAACAAGGGTCTTGTCGATGACCGCGGGAACATCGTCCCTTAAAGGGGCGACTGCGCCGAAGCCTTCCGCTGCTTTATAAAACCTGGGAACATAAAGGCCGGGGGTCTTTGCGCATTCAAGCAGGAAATCCTCGCGGCTTTTATTGCTTTCTTTCCAGTCGGCTGCCTTTTCCATGAATTCCGCCAGCGAATACTCGCCGTCGCCCAAAAGGAAAACGTCGATGATATCGGCAATGGGCTCGGGGTTGCAGGAGCAGGGGCCGCCCGCTACCACGATAGGATCGCGCTCTGCCCTATCCATGGACAAAAGCTTGACTCCGCCCATATCCAGCATATTGACAAGGTTGGTATAGCTCATCTCATACTGAAGGGTAAAGCCGATAACGTCAAACTCTCCTATCGGAGTTTTTGTCTCAAGCGAATACAGCGGGATATCGTTTTCACGCATAAGCTCTTCCATATCGGGCCATGGCGCAAAAACGCGTTCGCAGCAAAGGTCATCCTTTGCGTTCACCGCATGGTAAAGGATTTTGATGCCAAGATGGCTCATTCCCACATCATAGGAATCCGGAAAGCAGAACGCCATCTTTGCGCGCATCTTGGAATGATCTTTTACGATCTGATTGTATTCCCCGCCCGTATAGCGCGAGGGCTTCTGCACCTTCTCAAGAAGGGGCGCGATTTTTTCAAAAAGCAAAGCTATTACCTCTTTATATGTGAGTCCTGATTATATCCATGGCGTTGAGCATGGTCATTCTGCGCACGCGCTCTCTATCGCCGCGAAGATTCAGTTCGTATGCTCTTGTTCCGTTTTTATCGGCAAAGCCGATGTATACAAGCCCAACGGGTTTTTTATCGGTAGCGCCGCCGGGGCCCGCGATGCCGGTGGTCGATACGGCAACATCGCTGCCCGAGAGCTTTCTCATTCCCTCTGCCATTTGAGCCGCGACTTCCCTGCTTACCGCGCCGTGCGCCCTGAGCGTTTCTTCCTTTACGCCAAGGATATTTATCTTGGCTTCGTTTGAATACGCAACAACGCTTGAAAGCATGACCGAGGAAATACCCGGATAATCGATAAGGGTCGATGCTACCATGCCACCGGTGAGCGATTCCGCGGTCGATATGGTAACGCCCTTTTCAACCAGCATTTTTGCCGCAACCGTCTCAAGCTTTTCGTTGCCGTAGCCGTAGATGAAATCGCCTACCCTGCGCCTTATCTCAGTTTCCATGGGGTCAAGATACTTGTTCGGGTCTGCGTCGTTGGGGCATTTCACGGTGAGCCTGAGCGTGACCTCGCCAAAGCCCGCATAAGGAGCAACGGTGGGGTTGGAGCTTTCCATAAGATCCTTTATCTGGAATTCCAGCTGCGATTCGCCTATGCCGAAGAGCCTCAAGATCCTTGAATGTATGCCGGCGCTGCAGTTTTCTTTAAGATAGGGCAGCACCTGCTTTTCAAACATATCGATAAGCTCAAAGGGCGGTCCGGGAAGTATCACCACGATCTTTCCCTTTTCGTTTATGATGCAGCCGGGAGCGGTTCCCTTTTCGTTTTTGAGCACCTTGCAGCCCTTGGGGAAATACGCCTGCTTCAGGTTATTGGGCGTCATCGCCTTTTCGCGGCCTTTGAAAAAGCCTTTGAGCCTTTCCATGCTCTCCTTGTGCTCTTCCATCTCAAGGGAGAAATATTCCGCTGCGGTCTCCTTGGTAAGATCGTCCGCAGTGGGACCAAGGCCGCCGGTCAGAATGAGCATATCGCATCTTTCAAGGCTCTCACCGATGGCTTCCTTGAGCCTGCCTGCGTTGTCGCCAACGGTAAGCTGGCGGAAAACGTCAATGCCCAGATATGAGAGCTGTTTTGATAAATACTGCGCATCGGTGTTGACTATCTGCCCCAAAAGCAGCTCGGTGCCGACGCTTATAATCTCCGCTTTCATTTACTTGCTTGCTCCTATGAGTTTCCAGTTCTTGATAAAATAATCCGCGCCCGACCAGACTGTAAAGAAGGCCGCAGCCCAAATGGCTATCTGACCTACAGGGATACCCAGATAGCTGAAGGGAAAGTCGTTTATGAGTATCGCGATTATGGCGATGATCTGCACGGTTGTCTTGATCTTGCCAAGCCACGACGCTGCAATAACATTGCTCGAATCGCCCGATACCGCAAGCAGCCTTATGCCCGACACGATGAATTCCCTTGCGATGATAACAAACGTGATCACGGGGTGTATCTGGCCCGAGCCCGTGAGCAGCACCAGAAGCGCCGAAACCAGAAGCTTATCGGCAATGGGGTCCATGAACTTGCCGAAGGTGGTGACCTCGTTTCTCGCCCTTGCCAGCTTGCCGTCGATAAGGTCGGTTATGGAGGCAAGTATGAACAGCGCAGCGGTCCAATAAGTCGCCCCGGGGATGGGCAGATAGTACACAGCGATGATTATGGGTATGACGATCATCCTTGCGATCGTAAGCTTATTTGCTGTAGTCATAACGCACCTCCGTAAATACATTAAACCTTATCTGCCATAAGGTCGTAATCCATTGCGCCTGTGATCTTTGCGCTCACATACTGGCCGATCTGAAGGTCGGTATCGCTCTTTACATATATGCAGCCGTCAACATCGGGAGCCTCGAACACGCTTCTGCCAAAGAAGCCGCGCTGATCCATGCCCTCGATAACCACTTCACAGACAGATCCAACCCTCTTTTCAAGAAGGCTCTTGGAGATAGCCCTTTGTCTTGACATTATGCGGGATACCCTGCTCTTTTTGAGGCTTTCCTTAATCTGACCGTCCATTTCGGCGGCCTTTGTGCCCTCTTCCTGTGAGAACGCGAACGCACCCAGCCTGTCCCACTGATATTCTTCGATAAAATCATAGAGCTCTTTGAACTGCTCGGCAGTCTCGCCGGGGAAACCGCAGATGAGCGTTGTCCTAAGCGCCATATCGCCCTTTTTGCGCGCCATTGAATGGATGTCGCGGATGAGTTTTCCATCGCCGCGCCTGTTCATGTTTCTTAAAACTTCATCGTTTATGTGCTGAATGGGAAGGTCGAAATAATTGCAGACCTTATCCATATCGTGTATAGCATCGATGAGCTGAGGAGAAATAAAATCGGGATACAGATAAAGCGGTCTTATCCACTTTACGCCTTCTATATCGGACAGAGCATCCAGAAGCTCTATGAGCCTTGGCTTTCCGTATATATCCATACCGTATCTTGTGGTATCCTGCGCTATCGGTATGATCTCGTTGTACCCAAGCTCCACAAGGCGCTTGGCTTCTTCTATGACCTCATCAAAAGGTCTGCTCACAAAACCGCCGCGGATGCCGGGAATGGCGCAATAGGCGCACCTGTTGTCGCAGCCGTCCGCAACCTTCAGATACGCATACCTTGGAACGGTGGTGAGTATTCTTTTGGCGTTTGGGAATTTATATGTTCCCGAATTATCGATAACGCGCTTTCCTTCAAGCACCTGTCTGATTATGGAAGGTACCTCCTCGATATGTCCGATGCCGACAAAGGCGTCGACCTCGGGGAGATCGGCCTCCATATCCTGAGCATATCTTTGCGACAGGCAGCCCGTCACGATAAGCGCCCTGCAGTTTCCCTCATTTTTAAGCTGAGCCATATCGAGTATCGCCTGTATCGATTCCTCTTTGGCTGAAGTTATAAACCCGCAGGTGTTCACTATGACCACCTGTGCGTCCTCAGGATCCTGCACTATATCAAAGCCTTCCGCGTCCAAAAGGCCGAGCATATATTCAGCGTCTACTCTGTTCTTGGCGCAGCCAAGGCTCAGCATTCCAACGGTAACATTCATATAAAACACCTGTAAATAATTATTTTTCCGCTATAACGAATATCGGAGACTCTGCATTCAAGGGCATATATAGCATTTCTCCGGGGTTTTTAAGCTCCTGCGCACCTTCATGATCAAGCACTCTCAGGCTGTCCTCTTTGTACGGAAGCAGGAACGCGATCCTCGAGGGAATATTGGCGCGTATAAGACCTGTAATAACGTCGGGGTATGCGCTCTGGGAGGTTATCACAAGATGCATTCCGGCATTTCTGCCCATCATGGCAATGCTTACCAGATCAGTTTCAACCTCATCAGGGCAAAGCATTATCTCTTTGATATCATCTATAAATATAACAAGCCTTGAAAGCTTTTCCTCTGCGGTTTCGTTATACCGTTTTATGTCTCTGGCACCGGAGGAACTCAAAAGCCCGCACCTTCTGTCAAGCTCTCTTTTGGCAAACTTTATAAGAGCTACAGTACCTTTTTTGCCAAGCGCCAAAGGTATCATAAGCTTGGGCAGATCAAGCTCGGCCATATCGGCGCCCAATGTCGCATCCGCCGCGATCATATCTATACCATGCTGCGTAAAAGCGCGCATCATCTTGAGCAAAAGAGTTGTTTTGCCGGTCCCTGCCACGCCCGCGATCAGAAGATGGGGCATTTTTTCAAGGTCACAGACCACCTTTTCGCCCGCTTCGTCATGTCCCAAAACAAATTCCAGTTCTTTTGACATTATTTATCACCATACTCCTCACTGTCGTCGAAGGGTTGGATATCATCTGCGATCTGGGTTACAGGCTCGGGAGTGATCCCCTTAAAATCGCGATAAAACTCTTCTTGAGTTATCAGCATCTTTCTGGGCTTGCTTCCGTTGGGGCCGGTTATGAGCTTTCGCCTTTCAAGCGAGTCTATAAGCTTTGCCGCTCTGGGATAGCCGATGCCGAATTTCCTTTGCAGCATTGATGCGGATACCTCGCCGGTCCTTACGCCAAGCTCAAGCGCATCAAGGAATTTGTCGTCCACATCGGTCTCCTCATGGAAGCCCTTTTGCTGCGCATCTTCAGCGGCGCTGTTTTCAACGATATCGGCGATCTCCTGATTATATTCCGCCTCGCTGTTGTTTTTGATAAATTCAATAAGCTTTTCTATGTCCTCGTCGGGTATAAATGCGCCCTGAACGCGGATGGGCTTGTTTACATTTCTTGGGGAATAGAGCATATCGCCTCTGCCCAGAAGTTTTTCCGCGCCCGCGCCGTCCAAGATGGTTCGGCTGTCCACCTGAGAAGTAACGGCAAAGGCTATTCTTGAAGGAATATTTGCCTTTATGGTACCGGTGATGACATTTACGGAAGGACGCTGGGTAGCAATGACCAGATGCATGCCCGCTGCTCTTGCCAGCTGGGCAATGCGCTGGATGCGCTCCTCGACCTCATGCGCCGCCGCAACCATAAGGTCGGCCAGCTCATCGATGATTATGACTATCCTGGGCAGCTTGGGCAGATCGTTGTTTACAGCATACCTGTTGTAGCCGTCGATGTCGCGCACGTGCACTTCGCTGAAGGTCTTGTATCTTTCCGTCATCTCCTGCACCGCCCAGCCCAGCGCACCCGCCGCCTTCTTGGGGTCGGTGACTACGGGGATGAGCAGATGGGGTATGCCGTTGTATACGCCAAGTTCAACTACCTTGGGGTCGATCATTATGAACCTGACTTCGTCGGGTTTGGCTCTGTAAAGGATCGACGCGATAAGGGTATTAATGCAAACCGATTTACCTGCGCCGGTAGCACCCGCTATCAGAAGATGGGGCATGTTCGCAAGGTCGCAGAGCATAACGCTGCCTGTGATATCCTTGCCTATGGCTGCGGTAATCAGCGATTTGCTGTTCCTGAAAGCATCGTTGTCTATGGCTTCATAGAAGGTGACCGTGGTGGTCTTTGCGTTTGGCACTTCGATGCCGACTGCCTGCTTTCCGGGTATGGGCGCTTCCATTCTGACCGATGTTGCCGCAAGGTTCAGCGCGATATCATCGGAAAGGCTGGTTATCCTTGAAACCTTAACGCCGGGAGCGGGGGTAAGCTCATATCTTGTGATGGCAGGACCCCTGGTCACATGCACTACCTTTGCGGAAACCCCGAACGACGCCAGAGTTTCCTCAAGTATCCTTGCGCCCTTTTCCATCTCGACCTTGGGGTCTATCTGACCCGCGTCCGCTTTGGGCGGGGTCATAAGCTCGATTGGCGGCAGGCGGTATTCGATATCGGGCACACTCGTGTCGATATCAAACTCGTCTTTTTCTTTTTTGTTTTCCTTTTCGATATGCTTTGCCGCATCGGGCACCTGAGGCGGGGGCGCGACAACGAAGGTGGGGCCTTCCGTCACCTCGTCAAAGGGCAGCACGGGTCCTTCCTGAGTTTCCGGCTCTTGGGAAACGAAAACAGGCTCCTCCTGCTGATGCTCCCTGATATTTGCCTCTTCTTCAGCCTGCCTGTCTTCCTGTTCGGATATCTCCTGAGTGATATCAAAAGGCACGGTTTCGACAGTCTCAATATCGTCATAGCTTCTGTCGAGCTCAAAGGTCTCGACATCCTGCGCGGGCACATCGTAAATATCGGCGATAGCTTCCTGCATCTGCACGTTCATGGGAACAGCGTCGTTTTCGACTATGCGGGCAGAGAAGAACTCCCTGTTCTCGCTCTTCAGCTCCTGTTCTCTAATGTACATATCGCGCTTGTATCTTGCCTCTTCAGCTTCTCTTATGCGCTCTTCCCTGCGCTCTTTCTGCTCAAGGCGTATTTCTTCCCATTCCGCTTTGCGCTCCTGAGCATATTGATCGACCTTCTGCGCGGTCTCGGCTGCAACCTCATGCACCTTATGACCGACCTGCCTGCTGACCTGCGCTATCGATATTCTGGTTATGAGCAGCACTGCGCATATTCCAAGGGCAACAGAGAAAAGATATCCGCCGACCCTGCCGAAAAATTTGAGCAGCACAAAGGAGAGCACGCCGCCTATAGCGCCTGTGCCCTGCAAAAGCTCTTTGCCCGAGCGGAAGCAGTTCTGTATATAAACTCCAAAAGAAGCTTTTGGGTCAAATTCGGGCGTGCCCAAAAGATGGAAGAACACGAACAGGGCAACCGTCAGCGCGCTCCACGCAATGACCTTGCCCCTGTGCGCGCCTTTTTGGCGCGCCATTATCACAGCCGCACCCGAAACGATGAACATTATGGGCATCAGAAGCGCAGCGCCGCCGAAGAGCCCGAAAAACAGCCCCGAAAGCGCGTCGCCGAGTATACCCGTTTGTATCGGCAAAATGCTGAAAAGGTTGAAAAGACCGACAAAGATAAGGATAACGCCGGTGATCTCGCGCTTTAATACCTTCTGGCGCTGGCGGTTTTCTTCTTCGACCCTCATTAGCTCCTTCTTTTGAGCAGCAGTAAGCTTTTTGGGCTTTGCATTCTTTTCGTTTGCAGCGGATCTATTTGAATTATTCTGTTTTTTCTTATTGTTAGAGGCAGATGAAGCCATTAGGTCCTCCCGTGCATATTCGTACAGTTTATTATATCACCAAAGGACCGTCTTTGCAAAATATTTATGGAATTATATCTTTAATATATTATATAACTCCCTTGGGAACCCAGCCGATGACGCCGTTTTCCTTCTTTATAAGATCATAACCGGTGAAGTTCGTCTCAAGCACCGATACGATCTCCCCTTCCTCGACATCAAGCAGAGCGCCCGCAAAGAAATATGCATGAGGTCCTTTTTCGTCATCCATGATGAACTCGTTTTTGAGATGACCCTCTCTTTTGGACTTTACCCTTCTGCAATAGGAAAAATGCTCGCCCTTTTCCAGTATCTCCAGCCTGTGATCGGGCCACGAATCGCCGTGCATGCAAATATTCTGCTTATCGACCTTCACGCTCTTTTGGCATTTGGTCTTCTCGTAATAATCGCAGAAATCAAAGGAAAGCTCACCGTTTTCAATTATAAGCACGTTTAGCTGGTAATAGTCCGTGGTATGCACGCCGCCGTCGATGCCGGCTATCCTTCTTTCATAATCGATAACGGGGTTGTGCGTGCAGTCTTCCCTGATTATGTTTTTAACCGGCCAGTGACCCACGATCACCCATTTGCCTGTCTCGTTTTTCTGCCACGTGAGGAAATCACCGTTTGCAAGATAGCTCATCGGGTCTTCTAAAAGATCGTCGGGCATTTTGGAAAAACCCGCGTGCACAAAAATATAATCATCGGTCTGAGCGCAATAGGGTCTGTCGTTGAGCCAGCTTATAATATCGCCGTATTTGTCATAAATCGCGTTGATGCCTTCTTCGCATACGCTCCTATCGGTCAGATCATAGCCAAGCTGCCTTGCCCACTGCACCATCAGCGCATTGGGGCGCTTGTGCGCAAAATCGCAGATCTCGTCTAAATCCCTTTCGTTTAAGAGCTTCAGCCTTGCCTGTTCCCAGTTGCCCCTGAGATAGAGCACCCTTTTGTCATCCCTCATGGAATATATGCGCTCAATTATCTGCGGGCTGTCGTCACCGCGCTCGATCATATCGCCAAGCAGTATAAGAAGATCATCCTCGCCCAAAGGATATCTGTCAAGCAACTCTAAAAGCAGCCTGTATTCGCCGTGAACATCGCTTATGCAGATGATCCTTCCCGAAGGAGTTTTCAGATCCACGCAGCCCTTTTTCATTTCTTTATCCCCCTGTTTTTGTATCTTTCAATCATCATGAGCACACAAACATATACTGCCGCAGCAGCAGCCATCAAAATGGCAAGCGCTTTTATTTCGCTTCCCGCAAGCTTTGATACCGAATAAAATCCCGGCAAAACAGCGACCTGCAAAATAAACAGCAGTATCATCGCCGAAGCCAGCGCCCCGCGCCTTATGTTCATCGGCATCGCCACCCTTATCAGCAGCAGCATGCTGACAAACGCGGTATACATAACGCACATGGTGGATATGCTCTCATCCGGGAAATAGTTCCCGCCTATAAGGCTTATGCCCAACACGCCCGCTATCACAAGCAAGGCCGCAGGCAGCACGCGCTCCAGAACATCGGAAAGGAAGCCCTTCTTCACCCTTTCAAAGCTGGGCTCGAGCGCCAGAAGGAACGACGGTATGCCTATTGCCGCGCCGTTTATGAGCGTCATCTGCACTGCCATGAAAGGATACGGTCTGTCTATAAACACAAAGGCTATGGCAAGCACGGTTGCATATACCGTCTTTGCAAGGAAAAGCGACGCGGAACGGGTTATATTGTTTATGCACCTTCTGCCCTCATTTACGACCGAGGGCAGGCTGTCAAAATCACTGCCCGCAAGCACCAGATGGGCAGCGCCTCTGGCAGCCTCGGTGCCGCTTGCCACTGCAGCAGAGCAATCCGCTTCCCTCATTGCGGGAACATCGTTCACGCCGTCGCCCGTCATGCACACTACATGACCGTTTGACCTGAGTATTTTTACTATCGTCTTTTTTTGCTCAGGGTTGGCTCTTCCGAAAATAACGGTGCTTTCCGCGATTCTTTTAAGCTCATCATCGCTCATACCGTATATATCTGCCGCTTTTTCATAGCCTTTTACCCCGCAGCGCTTTGCTATTTCGCAAACCGTCTTTACCGAATCGCCCGATATGACCCTTACGTCCATATCCTGAGAATAAAAATAGCTTACTGTCTTATGCGCGCCTTTTCGAATTTCGTCCCTCAGGGTAATGTATGCGATAGGCTGCGCATCCTTCGGAAACCCGTCCTTATCAAGCAAATCGCATTTTGCCAGCATCAAAACCCTCTGCCCGCCTTTGCTCAGCGCTTCAAGGCGCTGCGCCTTTGAGCTTACGATAACATCTGGGGCGCCTATAACATAATAGCATCCGTCTATCCTTGCGCCGGAAAACTTGGTTTTTGGAGAAAAAGGCAGAATTTCTTCCGCATCGCATTTTTCCTGCCCGAAGGCTTCCCTCAGCGCTTTGGCGGTCGGGTTATCATCCAAAAGAACGCCCATAAGCTTTGCTATCAAAGCGGAGGCCTCCTGCGCGTCCTTGCCTTCCATCGGCAAAAGCGCGCTCAGCTGCATTTTGCCCGTGGTGAGCGTGCCCGTTTTGTCAAAGCAGACGATGTCCGACCTTGCAAGTGATTCAATCGAATAAAGCTCCCTGACCAGTATCTTTTTGCTCGAAAGCCTTATTACGCCAAGGCAAAGCGCGGTGCTGGTGAGCAGCATAAGCCCTTCGGGGATCATGCCGATCAGCGCGCCCACGGTCTGTTCCACAGCGTTTTTAAGGTTTGCCTCTATCAGATACTGGGACCTGAACAATAAAACGCCTACGGGGATTATGATCGCGCTTGAGAAAACGACTATCTTCTTAAGCGCCGTCATAAGCGTCGAATACGGCTTTTTATACTTTTTTGCGCCCCTTGCAATGCCGGCTATATAGGTATCATGTCCCACCTTTTCCGCCCTTGCAAGGATATTTCCGCTGACGATGTGGCTGCCCGCGAGCAGGGTAGAGCCAGCCTTTTTGTTCACGCCCTCGGACTCACCGGTTATGAACGACTCATCCGCCTCGCAGCTCCCTTCAAGGCACAAGCAGTCCGCGCAAACCTCATCGCCCTGAGAAAATACGATCAGATCGCCCTGTACGACCATATCCGATGCTATTTCCATCAGCTTTGAATCCCTGATGACGTTTGCCTTTGCCGCGTTCATGAGGGAAAGATCGTCAACGGCTTTCTTGGCCCTCAATTCCTGCACCACACCGATCAAAAGGTTCGATATGACTACACCCATGAACAGCATGTTTTTGTATGAACCAACGTAAAACAGCAGCAGTGCAAGGATAAAATTCACAAGGTTAAAAAGAGTACACAGGTTGGATGCGATTATGGCGTAAGCGCTCCTTGTGCTCTTTTGAGTGCTTTCGTTTATAAGCCCCGCGTCTGCTGCTTTTTTTGCATCGGCGCTGCTCAAACCCTTATATTTCAAATAATTTTCATTCATATTCGCAATATCCCATAATATAATCTTCCTGATTTAGATTATAACACCATACAGCAATATTATCTATTAATAAAAGGTTAAAATCGGTTGACAAGGGACAAAAAGAGGACTATTCTTTTTATGGATCATTTTATAAGGCAGGTGAAACACAAATGGATGCCGGGGGTATATGCAGTACAAGGATCATGAATGCATTTTACGCACAAAAAGTCCCGGCGGCTGTTTTGTGTGCCTGATCTTTTGTGCTTTTTTTCGCTCCCAACCTACGCCGGACGCTTTTTTCAGCGTCCTTTTATTTTTCCCAAGGGAGGAAAGCCGATGTTTGAAAAAGAACTTGAACTCATAGAAAAAAAGGATTATACGCAGCTTTTATCGGTCATCAGGGATATGAACCCCGTTGATATTGCAAATCTTTTAAGCGAGCTGCCCGAAAACAAGCAGCTTCCCGTTTTCAGAATGCTTCCCAAGGATATCGCGGCGGAGGTCTTCGTCGAAATGGAGACCGAAATGCAGGAGCTGCTCATCCGCATCTTCACAGATGCCGAGCTTCATTCCTATCTTGAAGAGCTCTATGTTGACGACGCGGTAGATATAATCGAAGAAATGCCCGCAAACGTTGTAAGAAGGATTCTCCGCCTTTGCGACCCTCACACCAGAGAGCAGATCAACCAGATATTGCGCTACCCAAAGGACAGCGCAGGTTCCATAATGACTACCGAATTCGTTGGTCTTCGCGCGGACATGACCGTATTTGAAGCCTTTGCAAGGATAAGAAAGATAGGTATAGACAAGGAAACGATATATACCTGCTTTGTTACCGATTCAAACCTGCACTTGGTCGGCGTTGTGACCGTAAAGGAAATGATACTTGCCGGCAAAGATATTGTCATCGGCGATATCATGCACAAGCATGTTGTGTTTGTCAAAACCACAGACGACAAAGAAGAAGCCGCGATGTGCTTTGACAAATACGACTTCATGGCCATTCCCGTTGTCGATCAGGAAAACAGGCTCGTTGGCATAGTGACCTACGACGACGCTATCGACGTTCTGCAGGAAGAAAACACCGAGGACATCATGAAGATGGCGGCTATTACCCCCGAGGACGATTCCTATCTGCGCACCCCGGTCTGGAAGCATGCAAAGAGCCGTATACTCTGGCTCATGCTGCTTATGATATCCTCCACCTTCACCGGCATGATACTCACCCATTATGAAGCGGCGTTCGTTTCGCTTCCTGTGCTGGTATCGTTCGTTCCCATGCTCATGGGTACCGGCGGTAACTGCGGCTCCCAGAGCGCGACCATGGTAATACGCGGTCTTGCCCTTGACGAGATCGAAAACAGGGATTTCTTAAAAGTCCTTTTCAAGGAATTCAGGATAGCGCTCATGGTGGGCAGCGCGCTTGCGATAGTAAACACCGTGCGCATTATGCTCATGCCCGAAGGAACGCTGGCGCTTGCAACAGTCCTTGGCATTTCGATTATCGCCACCGCAGTGCTTGCAAAATCTCTGGGCTGCTGTCTGCCCATGCTCGCAAGGAAACTGAAGCTCGACCCCGCCATCATGGCGTCCCCTCTTATCACGACAATCGTTGATGCCTGCTCAGTGCTTTTGTACTTCTCCATCGCGGTCGCGATACTGAAAATCTGATAGCTTTATTCAGCCCGAACATTCCCGTTCGGGCTTTTTTATGAAAAAGGCAAGCTTTACAGGCTCGATCAACTTATGTATAATAATTCTCAAACAAAAAACATAAAAGGCGGAATATTTATATGAGACTCAAAAAGTTTCTCAGCTATTACGTCAGATATAAAAAACGGTTTATCCTTGTGATGCTGGCGGCGCTTTTGGAATCGGTTTCATATCTGTTCATACCAAAGCTTACCCAGATCATCACGCAGACCGCTTTGGACGGCGGCAGCATAAACGCCATAGTAAGCAGCGGCATGCTTATGCTGCTTGCGCTCATTTTGCACCTTATCGGCTGCTTTTATTACGATTGCTTCGGGCACGCGCTGGGTGCAAGGATGGAAAGCGATCTCAGGCAGGAGCTTTTCGAGCATCTTACGACCCTCGATTTTGCCTTTTACGATAAAAACAGAGTCGGCCGCCTTATGAGCAGCCTGACCAACGACCTGCTCGACCTGACCGAGCTTTTCCATCACGCGCCTGAGGATTATCTGATAAGCGCCGTCAGGGTGCTCGGCGCTTCGGTAATGCTTCTTATGATAAACCCTCGCCTTGCGCTCATCGCCATAGCGTTTGTGCCGGTTTTGGTAATACAGACCTGCTTTTTCGGCAGGCGCATAAAAAAGGTATCGTATTTAAGCAAGGAGCGCATCGCGGATATCAACGCACACGCTTCCGATATCTTAGGCGGCATCCGCACGGTCAAATCGTTTTCAAACGAAGAAAAGCAGGTAAACCGCTTCCGCCTTGCCGGTGAACGCTTTTACAAAAGCCGCTGCGATGTTTACAGAAACGAAGCCTACAACGAATTTGCAACAAGGCTGCTCATCAACCTCTGCACCGCTTCCGTGGTCATCATCGGAGCCATATTTGTACTTAAGGGCGAAATGCAGGTATCCGCCCTGCTTGCATTTACCATGTACATAACCTATATCACCTCGCCCATAAAGCAGCTCACATGGATGATAACCCAGTTTCAGTCTGGCATGGCGGGCTTTGACAGGGTGATGACCCTGCTTGAAACAAAGCCCGATATTCCGCAGGCTAAAGATGCGGTTGATATCGGCATTGCCGGCGATATAAGCGTAAAAGACGTACACTTCTCCTACAGGGAAAACGAGCCCGTGATCAAGGACTTTGACCTTGAACTGAAAAAAGGCAGCTTTACGGCGCTTGTCGGCGTATCCGGCAGCGGCAAATCCACCTTAAGCGCGCTCATACAGCGCTTTTACGATACAAAAAGCGGCAGCATACTCATCGACGGCGTCGATATCAAAAAGATATCGCTTTCATCCCTTCGCAAAAACATCGCATGGGTGCAGCAGGATACCTATCTTTTCGACTGTTCGATAGCCGATAACATCCGCATGGGAAAACCCGATGCTTCCATGGAGGAAATCATTTCGGCTTCAAAGGCCGCCGACTGCCACGAGTTCATACTTTCCACAAAAAACGGCTATGAAAGCCTGGTCGGCGAGCGCGGCGTGCATCTCTCGGGCGGTCAGCGCCAGAGGATAGGCATAGCAAGAGCGCTTCTTAAAAACGCGCCCATAATGATACTGGACGAAGCCACAAGCGCCCTTGACAACAAAAGCGAGCAGAGCATATACTCCGCCATAAGCAGCCTGAGAAAAGAGCGCACGACCATAGTTATCGCACATCGCCTCTCCACCATAAAGAGCGCCGACCGCATCGTGGTGATATCGGACGGAAAGATAAAAGAAGACGGCACTCACGGTGAACTAATGGAAGCAAAGGGGCTCTATTTTGACCTTTACAGAAGATCGCAGTAGCTGTATTTGTTCATTGATATTTATTTTTCCGGGTGGTATAATTACACCAAGCAAAACAAAATCAAATATTTGGGAGAGACATATATGGATTCCATAAAGATCGAAAAGAAAAACGTAAAAATGGTAGCCCACAGAGGTCTTAGCGGGCTTGAAAGAGAAAACACCTGCCCCGCTTTCGTTGCGGCAGGCAACAGGAGCTATTACGGCATCGAGACCGACGTGCATGTGACCAAGGACGGCAAATTTGTGATCATCCACGACGAGACCACCGACCGCGTTTCCAACAAGGAATTCTGCATAAACGTTGAAGAAAACGACTATGCTGCTCTTGAAAATGTGGTCCTGCCCGATATAGACGGAAGCAGAAACAGGCAGGATATCCGCATCCCGCTTCTGTGCGACTACATCTCCATCTGCAAAAAATACGAAAAGATCGCCGTGCTCGAGCTCAAGAACGAATTTACTTACGATGATCTTGTCCGCATTCTGGATGAGATCAAAGCCTTAGGCTATATCGACGGCGTGACCTTCATCTCCTTCTCGTGGTATAACTGCGTGACCGTAAGGCAGCTGCTGCCCGACAGCACCATCCAGTTCCTCACCTCCAAGGAAGTGGACGACGAGCTTATCAAAAACCTTGTCGACAACAAGCTCGATCTTGACATCTACTACAAGAGGATCACCGACAAGCAGATCGTAGATAAGCTTCACAGCGCAGGGATCAAAGTAAACGTGTGGACCTGCGACACAAAGGAAGAAGCCGAAGCCCTCATCGATATGGGCGTAGACTTCATCACCTCCAACATTCTTGAATAAGCGTACAAAAACAGCCCGCGATTCTTTGATCGCGGGCTTTAACTTTATTTTCAGTCTATAATATAGGTCTTTACGCCGCAAAGCTCATCTTTTCTAAGCGCAAGGTCGACTTTTTTATCGAATATCGAAAGCTCATAATCGCCTCTGTAGCCTTTTATCTCGGCATAACCGTCCTCGTCGGTCAAAGCGGTGGTATTGGTCCACCACTGTTTTCTGATAAGGTCATAGAGAGCATCGTATACGGGCTTTTTAGAGCCGTCCTTTCTGAGCATGCCGGAAGGAGCGCCCAGCCAGCCGCCGTCAATGAACTCCCAGCTGTAAGCTGTCCTGACAAGAGGATGACTGAAGAGTATCTCGTACATCTCGCTCATTTCCCTTGCCTGCCTGTCTTCAAACTCGGGCGTGGTGGGCCACTCGCTCACCTTGTAATCATTGAGGTCAACGATCTCGGGAGGCATGATATGACCGGAAGTGAGGGTGATTTCGGTGAAATGCATGGGTTTATCAAAAACCTCATACCTTTCAAGTATCTCCATAAGCTTTTCTTCACCCATATACCCCTGATGCTGGTGAGTCTGAAGACCTATCTCGTCAATGGAAACGCCCGCGTTTAAGCAGCCGTCGATCAGTATCTGATAATTGGTGGAAAGATTGAAATCGTTGATAAGAAGCGTCGCGTTGGGATTGACCTTTCTTACCGCGTCAAACATGGTCTTTACGGTCTTGACCCTTCCCAGCTCCTTGCATATCCTTGTTATGCCGTTATCGTATTTATCGAAAATGGGCATTATAACGACTTCGTTTATGACGTCCCACATATCGATAACGCCCGCAAAATAGCCCGCGTCGCGGTAGATGCGCTCCACCTGTGCTTTGATAATTTCCTCATTGGTCATATCGAGCAGGAAATTCGCTGTGCTTGTATGCCAGCAAAGCGGGTGACCTTTAAGGGTTATGCCCTGATCTTTCAGCCATTTTGCGCCCGCCATGGTCTGTTCAAGCCTCGGCTTGCCCCTTTCGCGCTCAAAGCCGCCCCAATAGAACGGAAGCGTGCAGTTATTGTGGAGCTCCTTCCATTTGGCAAACTTTGCTTCAAAGAATTCCCTCGCCTTGGGGTCGCTCATCTCGCCCGAGGCATACTGGACGCTGTCAAAAAGCCCGCCGCCGAACAAAAACTCATGGCGCACCATATCAACGCCGACATTTGCTCCTTTAATGGGCGTTCCGTCTTTCTTTAAGAAACGCACTTTTTTGCTGCCCAAACGATGCGAATAATCTCTTGCCATAATAACACACCTTTCCGTATATACTTTTTACCTTATACCAAAAAGGTAACACAGACAAAAGCCCATGTCAACGAATGAGAAAAACACAGCAAAATATCACAAACAAAAAAAGCGGCGCATTATTAATGCACCGCAAATAAGTTGTATTTTTTATTCCCATTGCCCCAAAAGGCACATGAGCGCCGAAACGGTGGCTATTGCCGCGGTCTCGGTTCTTAGGATGCGCTTGCCAAGCGTTACAGGCACAGCGCCTGCTGATTTGAACAGCTCTATCTCGTTTTCCGTGATCCCGCCCTCGGGTCCTATAATAACAGCAACATCCTTTGAAAGACCCTTTGCAGCCCCCGCAAGCGGAAGCCCGCCTTCTTCCCATGGCACCACGGCTGCAAGGCCTTTGCTCTTTATGTCATCGGGCAGCTGCTTTGAACTTATGGGGCTGTTTACGGTGAGCACCCTTGCTCTTTTGCACTGCTTTGCGGCTTCGCGGACGATCTTGTTTATCCTGTCCGCCTTTTTGAAATCGCCCTTAACATCGCTGCGTTCAAAATACACCGGGGTTATCGACACCGCGCCAAGCTCGGTGAGCTTCTGCGCGATCAGCTCGAGCTTATCGCTTTTGGGCATGCCCTGGTAAAGGTGGATATTGACGCTCGCTTCGTTGTCGGGCAGCTCACCCACTATCTCGGCCTTTGCTCCGTCCTTACCTGAAGACAAAAGCTTGGCAAGATAAGCTTTGCCGCAGCCGTCCGTAAGTGCGATCTCATCGCCGGGAAAAAGCCTGAGCACCTTCATATGCGCGGCTTCTTCCCTGTCGATAAAGACATTATTCCCGTCAATGTTTTCACGTTCTATAAAAAATCTGTGCATCTTACATCATTTCCCAGCACATTGCGACCCATTCGCCGCGCCTTCTGGTCTCAAGCTCCTGCATGCCGATAGCAAGGAGCGCTTCCCTGACCTCGTCTTCCCTCTCTCTGATTATGCCCGAGCAGATGAACCTGCCGCCCTTTTTGAGCCTTGCGGGAACATCGGGGGAGAGCATGACGATTATGCCCGCAACGATGTTTGCAAACATAACGTCGCAGGAATCCTCGGTACCGGAAAGGAGGTCTGCGCACTTTACGATCACCTTGTCGGACATTTTGTTGAGCTCAAGGTTTTCTATGGCGCAGTCCACAGCCAGCTGGTCGATATCGACCGCTATGGAATGCTTTGCGCCCTTGAGCATGGCGGCGATGGCAAGTATGGCAGTGCCGCAGCCGACGTCGATGATATCATCGCCCTCTTTTACATAGCGCTCGCAGAGCTCAAGGCACATTGCGGTGGTCTCGTGAGTACCTGTGCCGAACGCCATGCCGGGATCCATATGTATAATGAGGTCGTTTTCCTTTTTCTCGTATTCTTCCCATGTGGGCTTGATTATGAAATCGTTGCCGACTCTGGTGGGCTTATAATATTTGCGCCAGTTGTTTGCCCAGTCCTGCTCGTTGAGCTCGCCCATGGTGACTTCAAGCGTACCCAAATCGATGCCGCCAAGGTCAAGGCTCTTGAGCCAGTTGAGCTTGGTCTTTACATTGCTGATGCTGTCGCCAAGGGAAGCGTCCTGCCTGAAAAAGCCGGTAACGCGCACTGTATCGCCAAAATCGGCGTAAACGCTTTCATCTATCATATCCCAGAAACCCTCGGGGCGCTGCATCGCCTCAAGGTCTGCGGGGTCTTTGACCGATGCGCCGTAGCTGCCGCAGTCTTCCAAAGCGTTTGCAACGATATCCGCAGCTTCGGTGGTGGTAATGACGGTAAGTTCGATCCACTGCATAACTTATCACTCCGTATTTATATTACTTGCCGATGGAATCGCGCATGCGCTCCCAGATGGACTTGCGCTCCTCGCCCATGGATTCATCATAGGCTCTGAGCAGCTCTTTTTGCTTGTTGGTAAGCTTTTTGGGCACGTTTATGCTGACCTTTGCGTAAAGATCGCCCTTGCTCTGAGGGTTGTTTACCGAAGGCATTCCCTGACCTTTGAGCCTGATGGTGGTGCCGGGCTGCGTTCCCTCGGAAATATTCTGCTTCTTCATGCCTTCAAGGGTCGGGATCTCGATCTCACCGCCGAGCACCGCTCTTGAATATGCAACGGAAACATCGCAGTAAAGGTTATTGCCCTGACGCTTGAAAACCTTATGGGGCTTTACGGTAATATAGATCAGCAGATCGCCCTTGGGGCCGCCTTTTTTGCCGTGCTCGCCCTGACCTCGAAGGGTCATGATCTGATCATCGTCGATACCCGCGGGGACATTTATCTCTATCTTGCGGTTTTTGCGGACTCTGCCCTGACCGTTGCAGATGGGGCAGGGATTTTCGATTATGGTACCCTCGCCGTGGCAGGTCTCACAGGTGCGGTTGGTAGCCATCTGACCTAAGATGGTGTTCTCCACCCTTCTTACCTGACCGGTACCGCCGCAGGTGGGGCAGGTCTTAACCGAAGTACCCTTCTTGGCACCGGTGCCGCTGCAGGCTTCGCAGCTTTCAAGGCGCACGATGTTGATTTCTTTCTTTACGCCAAAAGCAGCCTCGGTAAACTCGATGGTCATATCGTACCTAAGATCGCTGCCTCTGGTGGGGCCGTTCCTTCTCTGCCTTTGCTGACCGCCGCCGAAGAACGAATCGAATATATCGCCCATATCAAAGCCCGCGCCGCCGAAACCGCCGCCGAAGCCGCTAAAACCGCCGCCGCCGAAGCCGCCCGCGCCCTGAGGACCGTCAAAGCCGTAGCGGTCGTAAGCTGCGCGCTTTTGCTCGTCGCTCAAAACCTCATAGGCTTCGTTTACTTCCTTGAAGTTTTTCTCCGCTTCCGGGTCATTGGGATGGAGGTCGGGATGATATTTCTTCGCTTTTTCTCTGAAAGCCTTTTTTATGGATGCATCGTCGGCGTCTTTGCCTACGCCAAGCACTTCGTAATAATCTCTTTTGTTCTCAGCCAAAACCTAACACCTCTGGTTTATTCTCCAATCACATTATTCTATTATTTTTATACTCTTTTGTCAATCGCAAGAGCTGCAATGCGCATTAACATTTGATTAAAGAAAAATTTTTTGGCATATTCATATTTTTTTCAATAATTGAGCAACGATTTTTATTGACATGTCGTTATGTATGGTAGTATAATGAATACATTCGCTGTGAAGCAACGCGAGCACAGCGCATCCTCTTTTGAGGTGAACGATACAATTATTTCGTATCTTTCGTGTATTTGTATCGATGAGGGGAGGGAATAACATGTCTGAGATCCGCGTCGGTGAAAACGAGTCTTTGGAAAGTGCTCTTAAACGTTTTAAGCGTAAGTGCGCACGCAGCGGCGTCTTGGCCGAGGTGCGTAAACGTGAGCATTACGAAAAGCCCAGCGTAAAGCGCAAGAAGAAGGCCGAGGCTGCAAGAAAGCGCAAGTACTAATTCTTGCCTTCAGTTCTTTAGCGTAACGCAAAGTAAAAACATTTACCCTGTTTTGCATTATTGCATTACAGGGTTTTGTTGTATCCGAAGCTTTACAAGGAGATGCATATGAAAAGAGACCCGGGGGCCTGCCTTATATGCCAAAAGCCTCTTCAGTATTTCAATACCTCAAAAAAACTTGAATGCAGCATATGCCATAATGAATTTGAGTCTTACGCTTCCTGCACAGACGGGCATTTCGTCTGCGACAGCTGCCATTCGAGCATGGGCATAAGCGTGATTCTTGATTTCTGCAAAAAGACCGATCTCAAAGACCCCATCCGCATCATGCAGAATATTATGGAAGATCCTTTCATTTATATGCACGGACCCGAGCATCACGTAATGGTGGGCGCAGCCATCATCACCGCATACAAAAACTGCGGCGGGGATATCGATCTTGAAAGCGCTCTTGATGAAATGTCCTTGCGCGGACGCAATTATCCCGGCGGCTCCTGCGGTTTCTGGGGCTGCTGCGGGGCTGCGGTGAGCGTTGGGATGGCCGTGAGCATAATCACAAACGCAACACCCCTTACAACCAAAACATGGGGTCTTGCAAATGAAGCCACTTCAAAAGCGCTTGGCGCGATCGCCGAGCTCGGCGGTCCAAGATGCTGCAAACGCAATTCCTTCACTGCGGTCTTAAAAGCCGCAGACTTCATTGGCGAACACTTTAATGTACATCTTGATATCAAAAGCCCCGTTATATGCGATTTTTCCCACGAAAACACCGAATGCAAAAGGAAAGCCTGCCCATATTACAATAAGCTTTTGTTGAAATAACCCTGTCCATGTGTTATATTTATTGTATCAAGAAACAACAGAAGGAGAATCACACATGGCAAGATACATCATCAACGCCGATATCGTTCGTTCAAAGATCGATAAGAACATTTACGGCAATTTTTCCGAGCATCTTGGCAGATGCGTATACGAAGGCATGTATGTCGGCGAAAATTCCGATATTCCAAATGTCAACGGTATGCGCACCGACGTTGTTGAGGCTCTCAAAAAGATAAAGCTGCCCCAGCTCAGGTGGCCGGGCGGCTGCTTTGCCGACACCTATCACTGGATGGACGGCATCGGCGACAAGGCAAAGAGAAAGAAGATAGTCAATGTTCACTGGGGCGACGTTGTTGAAGACAATTCCTTCGGCACCGACGAGTTCATGGAATTCTGCCGTCAGGTCGGCTGCGAGCCCTATATCTGCGGCAATGTCGGCAGCGGTACCGTGCAGGAGATGCAGGAATGGGTCGAATATCTCAATTCCACCGGCACTCCCATGAGCGAGCTTAGAAAAGAGAACGGTCATGCCGATCCCTATGGGGTCACCTATTTCGCCGTCGGCAACGAAAATTGGGGCTGCGGCGGAAACATGACTCCCGAATTCTACGCCGATAACTACAATCGCTACGCCGGTTATCTTCATAATTACGAAAAGAAGCTGTTCAAGGTAGCCTGCGGCCCCAGCGGCACAGATTACAACTGGACCAAGGTGCTCATGGAAAAGAGCGGAAAGCGCATGGACGGTCTTGCACTGCACAACTATACCGTCGATCCCATGCACGGCTGGCGCGATAAGGGCGACGCGGTCGATTTCAACGAGCTTGAATGGGCAAGCCTCTTAAACGAAGCCAACAGGATCGACACCATCATCGCCCGTCATTCAACCATTATGGATCAGTACGATCCCGAAAAGAGGGTCGCTCTGGTAATCGACGAATGGGGCACCTGGTTCAACGTGGAAAAGGGCACTCATCCCGCGTTCCTGTATCAGCAGAACACGCTCAGGGATGCTCTTGTTGCCGCAATGGAGCTCAATATCTTCAATCTCCACTCCGACCGCGTGCGCATGTGCAACATTGCTCAGCTTATAAACGTTCTGCAGGCGCTCATCCTGACCGACGGCGCAAAGATGATACTCACCCCCACCTATCACATTTTCGATATGTACAAGGCGCACATGGATGCAAATCTTGTAGAGACTTATCTTGAATGCGACGATTACGAGTATCAGGGCATCAAGACCCCTGCTATCAGCCAGAGCGCGTCCGTAAACGAAAACGGTGATATGACCATCACTCTTACCAACATCGATCCCAACGCCGAGCGCTCGCTGGTTGCCGATATCCGCGGCGAGGTTTACGCATCCGCATCTGCGACCATTCTTACCGCAGACAAGATGAACGAGCACAATGATTTCGACGCTCCCGACAGGATCGCAGTAAAGGATTATAACGGCATATCACTTTTAGGAAGCAAGCTTTCCATCACCATTCCCCCAAAGAGCGTTATCGCAATCACCCTGAAAAAGTAGTTTTGAGGAAGCAAATGACAATATCCCAATACACCCTTGGCTGCAAGGTCAACCAATACGATACCGAAATAATGCTCGAGGCTTTCAAAGCCTCGGGCTATACTGTTTTGCCCTTTGGACAAAAAACCGATGTGGTGCTCATAAACACCTGCACGGTAACAGGCACGGGCGACAACAAGTCGCTCAAGGCCGTCCGCCGCAGCCACAAGGAAAACCCAGACGCTCACATTATCGTTGCCGGCTGCCTTGCTCAAAGAGAGGGCGAAACGATATCCAAAATGCCCGGAGTTAAGGTCGTTCTGGGCACAAAGTACCGCGCAAGGGTCGTTGATCTCTTAAAGGAATCTTTATCTGCACAAAAGGCTGTCGTTGCCTGCGAGGCTTTGACCGATGCGGATTTTGAATGCTCCAGCGTGGATTCGCTCGAGGGCAGATCAAGGGCCGTTCTCAAAATCCAGGAGGGCTGCAAAAACAGGTGCGCCTACTGCATCATACCTTCCGTGCGCGGCGGCGTGCGCTCCCGCCCCATCGAATCGATAAAGAACGAGACCGAGCGCCTTGCCCGCGCGGGTTATTCCGAGATCATCCTGACCGGAATTCATCTCAACTCTTACGGGCTTGACGGTATCGGCGCCGATCTCACCGATGCAGTGGTTGCCGCTCTTGAAAGCGCGGGGGAAGCCCGCATACGCTTGGGTTCCCTTGAGCCCACGCTGTACGACGAGCGCTTTGCAAGCGAGCTGTCAAAATTCAAAAATATCTGCCCGCAGTTTCATCTGTCCCTTCAGAGCGGCAGCGACAGCGTGCTTGCCCGAATGCGCAGGCGCTACAACACTCAAATGTACGAAAAGACTGTCGCTATCCTTCGCCGCTATTTCCCCGGCTGCGCCATAACCACTGATATAATCACGGGGTTCCCGGGCGAAACGAGGGAAGAATTTGAAGAAACCTTAGCGTTTGCACAAAAGATCGGCTTTGCCAAGATCCATGTATTCCCATATTCCCAGCGCGAGGGCACCGAAGCCGCCGTTATGTCTGATCAGGTGGATATATCCGTCCGTCAGGCTCGCGCAAGGGAGCTCATCGAGGTCTCTTCCGCGCTTGAGCGCCAATACGTTCGTTCAAAGATCGGACAGCCGCTCAGGGTCATATTCGAAGAAACAATCGAAAAAATGAGCGTTGGCACCGATGACAACCACATCCGCTGCTTCAAAAAGGACGCACCCTTGGGCATACTTACAGAGTTTACCGGTGTTCGTGAAGAAGGCTGCGCTCTTTTTGCCGAATAAATTCAACAAACGAAAGGAAGCATCAAAAATGGATTGCCTGTTCTGCAAAATAATTGCCGGGGATATCCCCTCCACCAAGGTATATGAGGACGAAAAGGTTCTCGCTTTCCGCGATATCGCCCCCCAGGCCAAGGAACACATCATCGTCATCCCAAAAAAGCACATCGCTTCCCTCGACGCAGCAGAAGACTGCGATCAGGAGCTTCTGGGCTGTCTTCTGCTCACCTGTAAGAAGGTCGCCTGCATCGTCGGCATCGACAAGACCGGCTACAGGGTCATCACCAACATCGGCGATGACGGCTGCCAGAGCGTAAAACATATCCACCTCCACGTCCTCGGCGGCGAAAAGCTCTCCGAAAAGCTGGGGTAAGGGATACGTTCGAGATGGCTGCGCCCTCTCGAGCTCCGGACTCTTTTTTGGGAAGAAGGCTTCGCCTTCTCCCAAACCCTCATCCACCAAGGGTTTGCAACCCTTGGATTCCGCGGCTTTGGGATCAGGGAATTTAGACTTTTGCGTCGACGTGGCCGGCAGGTATGGCCACGTCGAGGATAGCTGAGTGCTTATTCAAACAAGGGTCAAAGTATTTTGCGTGCGCGGATTCTTGATTCGTGGAATTTATGACGGATGAAGAATTGGTTAG
>SVHB01000017.1 GCA_015056005.1 Clostridiales bacterium | reverse complement strand
GGAGCATCGACCAGAATTTTATCGAAAAATCCCGAAAAGGCTTTTTTAAGCTTCTGCGGATATTCGTTGGTTATAAGAGCGTGACCAAGCCCCATGCGCTCAAGGTTTTCGCTCAGTATCTTTGCGCGCTTGGGTATGGGTTCGTTTGCCATAAAGAAACCGCTTTTTCCCGCCGATGCGCAAAGCTGCCATGCCTTGCCGCCGGGAGCAGCGCAAAGATCGAGCACCCTGTCGCCTTCTTTTACATTCAAAAGAGCGGGCGCGCTCATCGCCGAGGGCTCCTGAGCATAGTAGGCTCCCGCGTCGTGATAGGGATGGAGCCCTACTTTTTCGTCAAAGTCTACAAGATACCCGCCGGGCACGCCCAAAAGCGGGGATGCGCAAAAGGGCAGGGAGGAAACAGATATTTCCTTGTTTGGATTTAGCTTTACAGCGGCTTTTGGCTTTTCGTTATATGACAAAAGAAAGTTTTCAAGCTCATCTTTTTTCAGTATTTCTTCCATTTCTTTCAGGAATTCTTCCGGAAGTTTCATAGACACACCTCTTTATTTTTTCATTATAGCCTATTTTTAAGGTAAAATAAAGAGTAATGCGACATTTGCAAAAAATCGATTGTTGCATAGACAATAATTGACCTTACAACAATTATGTGTTACACTATATGCGTTAGGAATATTGAAGAAAGATGAGGTGGGTGTATATGTACAGGCCATTCTTTAAAAAGTACGGATGGCGATACATACCCGGCGCTCTGCTGGTAGCTCTTTGCTCCTACGTGCAGACGCTCTCGCCTCTTGTCCTGGGTGACATCTTCGATCTTTTCGATCAGACTCCCCTTGACAAGTCGGCGATCATGATAGACGCGGTAATTCTGGTCGTTATCGCGGCTTCCATTTTCGTAATGCGCTATATGTGGCGTAATTTCATTATGGGCAATGCAAGGCATATGGAATGTATGCTCAGAGAACAGCTCTTTGATCATCTCCAGTCCATGCCTCCGTCCTTTTATCAGACCAGAAAAAGCGGCGACCTTATGGCATATGCCGTAAACGATATCAGCGCTATCAGAATGACCTTCGGTCCTTCTCTTGCCACTGCTCTTCAGGGCATAGTAACGGGTACCGTTTCCATTGTCACCATGATAACCGAGATCGACCCAAGGCTCTCGATTCTGTCCATGGCTCCCATGCCCTTTATAGTCCTTATAATGGTTTCCATGGGCTCTCAGATCAGAAAGCGCTTCATGGTCGTTCAGAAGACCTTTGCGGAGGTCTCCGACCGAGTCAATGAAAACGTCGGCGGTATCCGCGTGGTCAAGGCATATGTTCAGGAAGAAAACGAGATCAAGCGCTTTGAGGAGCTCAACGGCAGAATGAAGCAGGCTTCCATGCGCATGGTCAGGATCTCCGCTCTTATGATGCCTCTGGTTCAGGTGCTCTTCGGTGTCTGCTTCGTTGTAGGTATCGTATACGGTGCAAATCTTGTTCGAAGCGGAAGCCTGTCCGTTGGTGATTTCGTTGCTTTCAACACCTTCCTGACCCTCATGATGGGTCCCATCATGTCCATCGGTCGTATCATCAACAACCTCCAGCGCGGTATGGCGTCTCATCACAGACTCAAGGCCATTATGGATGTTAAGAGTGATATCCCCCAGGGCAAAGATGAGATCAAGGAATGCAAAGGTGAGATCGAAGTCAAAAATCTTACCTATACCTTCTCCGGCGAAAAGGAACCCGCTCTTAAGAACATTTCCTTCAAGCTTGAGTCCGGCAAGACCCTTGGCATCATCGGTCATACGGGTTCCGGTAAATCCGCGCTCGTGGGCGCGCTGATGAAGTTCGGCGCGGTGCCCGACGGCAGCATCTTCCTTGACGGCAAGGACGTAAACACCCTGACACTGGCAAACCTCAGGAGCCATTTCGGCTGTGTGCCTCAGGACGGCTTCCTGTTCTCTGATACCATCGGCAACAATATCCGCTTCTTTGAGCCCAACGCTTCCAAGGAAGATATCGACAAGGCATGCGAGCTTGCGGATATTATGGAGACCATAAAGGAGCTGCCTCAGGGTTATGACACCGTTCTTGGCGAGCGAGGCGTAAACCTCTCCGGCGGTCAGAAACAGCGTATCGCCATCGCAAGAGCGATAGTTAAAAAGCCTTCCATTTATATCTTCGACGATTCTCTGGCTGCGGTCGATACCAAGACCGAAGAAAGGATCATCGGCAACCTCAGACAGGAAACAAACGCCAAAACGGCTATATTCATCGCGCACAGGGCGTCCGTAATTATGCATGCGGATGAGATAATCCTCCTTGAAAACGGCGAGATAGCCGAGCGCGGCACTCACGAACAGCTGCTTGAGCTGGACGGCAAGTATGCCCAGCTCTGGCGTATCCAGAGCGGAAAGGAGGCGCAGGAAGTAAATGAGTATGCGGGGTAGAGGCGGCGGACCTGCCGGTCTTGACAGAAAGCTTAACGCAAACGAAAAGAAAGACCTTATAAGGATACTCGGCGAGGCAAAGCCCTATGTGAAGCTCATGCTGCTTTCCGGCCTGTTCATCATCATTGCAACGGGCGCCGATCTTTCCAAGACTTATATCGTAAAAACCGTCCTTGACGATTTCCTTTATGAAAATCAGGTGCAGCAGGGCCTGCACTCCATCTGGGGCCTTGCGATACTGTACCTTGCTGCGGTAGTTATCGGCGGCGGCCTGCAGTATCTGCAGACCAATATAATGAACAGCGTCGGTCAGTCGGTCATTATGAACCTCAGGCGTAAGGTGTTCTCTTATATTCAGATGATGCCGCTTACAGCGCTTGATAAGATCAGCGCCGGCAGATTGATCACCAGAGCCACCAACGACGTTGAGGCTCTGAGCGAACTGTTCACCAACGTTATCGTAATGCTCTTCAAGGATATCTTCACCCTTGTTGGTATCGTGGCGATGATGGTATACATCAGCCCCAAGCTCGCGCTTGCAAGCTGCATCGGTATCCCGGTCATTGCGTTGATCACGGTCATTACCAGAAATATCCTTCGAAAGAACTGGATCAAGGTAAAATCCCTTATCGGTCAGATCAACGGCTTCTTTGCCGAAAACATCTCCGGTATGAGGATCGTTCAGATGTTCGTGCGCGAGCGCGACAAGATGCGCGAGTTCAAGGAGCTCAACGACGATTACTTCAATCATTCCATGGTGCAGATCAGGGTCAACTCCATGCTGCGTCCCTTGATGGAAGTTGTAAACGCGGTCGTAACCTCCGTGCTCATCTGGATCGCATTTGGCGATATCGCAAACGGCTGGCTGCTCCCCGGTGTTCTTTATGCTTTCACCACCTATGTAAAGCAGTTCTTTGAACCCATCAACAACCTTGCCGAAATGTATTCCACCATTCAGTCCGCTGCGGTTTCCGCAAACCGTATTTACGAGCTGATGGACAATCAGGCGGCTCAGGAAGACCTAGAAACGGGCGATCATGTGGATCGCTTTGAGGGCAGGATCGAGTTCAAGAACGTTTGGTTTGCCTACAACGATGAAAACTGGGTGCTCAAAGATGTTTCCTTCACCATTGAGCCCGGCCAGAGGATTGCATTTGTCGGCACCACCGGCAGCGGCAAGACCACCATCATTTCCCTGCTCACAAGGTTCTATGAGATCCAGAAGGGTCAGATCCTGGTCGACGGCAAGGATATCAAGACCATCAATCTCAAGGATCTCAGGCGCAATATCGCAGTTGTACTTCAGGATGTATTCCTCTTTGCGGGTACCATTGAAGACAATATCTCCCTTGAAGACCATATGGACGAATGCCAGATTGAGAAGGCTATCGAAATGGCTCACGCCGACAATTTCGTAAAGTCCCTTTCCGGCGGCATCCATCATCCGGTTATGGAACGCGGCAGCTCATTCAGCGCAGGTCAGAGGCAGCTCATTTCCTTTGCCCGCGCTATAGTCCACGATCCCAGAGTGTTCGTGCTCGACGAAGCCACCGCAAATATCGACACAGAGACCGAGCAGATGATACAGGCCTCCCTCAACGATGTTGCAAGGGACCGCACCGTGGTCATCATAGCTCACCGCCTGTCAACCATCCGCTCCTGCGACTGCATCTTCGTTATGAGCCACGGCGTTATCGAAGAGCGCGGCACTCACGACGAGCTTATTGCCCTTGGCGGCAGATACTTCAAGCTCCACGAGGCCCAGTCCAAGGAAAAGGACGAAGCTATCAGCGCTTAACTACCTGCAAGAAAGGGATGCAGCTTTTGCCGCATCCCTTTCATTTTTTGAAATTCGACAAGATAATGCTAATATATCGATATATTACGCCTTTATTGCGTTAAAGCATTTTATTGTGCGTTTTTGCGGTATACTTATTGCAATTTTATGGCAATGGGTATATAATATGTTCATAAAAATGTTTAAGTAGAAAGCGGAGGTAGATCGCCCGTTAGGGGGCGAATCATAGGCGGATATGCGTATGGTCTTCGTATGCACACCTGCACGCTTGCGAAAGAACCTGGCTGCGTGCAAGGTTGTAAAACTGAATAAAGTCAAGAGCTGTACTGTGGGCACATGCTGTGGTATGTTTTAGAAAGACATATCTTTAGCGTGCGTTGCACAGTTTTTTCGTGCTCATAATTTGGAGGAAAAATGATAATTGCCGATTACCATACTCATACGACCTTCAGCTTTGACGGCAAATGCCCGATGGAGCTGATGTGCAAAAGCGCATACGAAAAAGGTCTTCATGAGATAGCTTTCACCGAGCATGTGGACGCGGGCGTAAACGAAGATTATGTTATAAAAGACATAAAGGGATATCATGAGTCGATACTTGCGATGCGGGAAAAATATCCCGATCTGAAGATAAGGCTTGGACTCGAGCTTGCGCCCTTTGGCGAGCATAAAAAGAAAGCCGATGCGATCGAAGCTCAGCTGCCCATGGATTTCAGGCTCCTTTCCTGCCACGAGGCGGGCGGCATAGACCCTTATCTCATGGAATGCTACGAGGGGCGCACAAGGCATCAGGCTGTGATGCTTTATTACGAGTCCATATACAGAAATGTAAAAAGATATGAAAGCTTTTCGTCCCTTGCCCATATAGGCTATATGTACAGATACATGAAGCGCTATGGGCTTTACGGAGAAGATGAGCGCGGATATCTGCCGGGCGACGGCGGTGACCTTTTAGACCTGATCCTGAAACGAGTCATCGAAGTGGGCGCGGCGCTTGAGATAAACATGAGCGAATACAAGGACTTTGGTGTTACCATGCCGGCAATACCTATCATTGATAGGTATGTGGAGCTTGGCGGTGAGATCATGACCTACGGTTCGGATGCTCACAAAGCAGAGGATATCCTGAGAAACTATAACGACGCGCTTTGTATCCTCAAAAACGCGGGCGTTAAATATATAGCAACTTATGACCAATTAAGACAAATACAGCACAAGCTGTAAAAAACGGGAGCTAAGACTATGGATCTTATTAAGCGCGTACTGAGACGGTGCGCAAAGTACAAATGGCTCATCATAGGCGGCATCGGCCTTGCCCTTTTGATGAACGTTTCAAGGCTTATTATGCCCCAGCTCACCGGCACCATTGTCGATGACGTTATAAAGGGCGAAACCAGAAACCTTGACCTTCTGTTTAAGATCTGCGCAATGATACTCGGCCTTGCGTTTGTTCGTTCGGCGAGCCATTACGTGAGAAACATCTGCTTCGAAAAAGCATCTCAGGGCTTTGTTTTCGATCTTCGTACCGAGCTCTACGATCATATGCAGGAAATGCCCTACGAGTTCTACGATAAGAACCGTATAGGTGAGATCATGAGCCGTATGACCGGTGATATCGACGGCCTGAGAAACTTTGTTGCCGGCGGTATACTCACCATAATCGAAAACACCATCTGGTTCTTCGGTTCCGTGGGCTTCCTCTTTGCGCTCAATGCAAAGCTCACATTCCTGCTGCTTGCAATGGCGCCCCTTGTTGCATTCTTTGCATACCTCTTCTCCAAGAAGGTTCGCCCCGCACACAGGCTGCTCAGAGAGCAGAACGCTGTGCTCAACACCCGTGCTCAGGAGAATATCTCCGGTGTTCGCGTGGTCAAGGCGTTCGCAAGAGAGGATTACGAACAGAAAAGGTTCGATGAGGACAACATGAAGACCTACGACCTGCAGATGAACTGGGTCACCCTTTGGGCAACCTACTTCCCCCTGCTTGACTTCGTGGCCAGCATGTGCACTCCCTTGGTCATCGCGTTTGGCGGTTATATGGTAGTCAACGGCACCATGACCCTGGGTGATCTGGTAGCGTTCAACGGCTATATCTGGATGGTCAACGCTCCCATGAGAAGCCTTGGCAATATCGTCAACATGATCACCAACACCCAGACTTCCGCAGAAAAGCTGTTCTACTATCTTGACCTTGGTCCTTCCATCAAGAACAAGGAAAAGGCAAAGAAAGTGGATACCATCCGCGGCGATGTCGAGTTCAGGAACGTCAATTTCTCCTACGGCGACGAGCAGGTGCTCACCGATATCAACTTCAGCGCTCCTGCCGGTTCCACCGTTGCACTCATGGGCCTTACCGGTTCGGGCAAGACTTCAATAGTCAACCTCATAAGCAGGTTCTATGATGTGCCCGAAGGCTGCGGCGAGGTTCTTGTAGACGGCGTGAACGTAAAGGACTATGATTACAAGTCCCTGAGAAGGAACGTCGGCTATGTTGCGCAGGAAACCTTCCTGTTCTCCGAGACCGCTGCCAACAATATCGCGTTCGGTGATCCCAAGGCTTCCATGGATGATATCAGAAGAGCCGCAAGGATCGCACAGGCGGATGAATTTATCGATCATATGCCTGATGGTTATGATACCATCGTTGGCGAGCGCGGCATGGGCCTTTCCGGCGGTCAGAAACAGCGCGTTGCCATCGCCCGCGCCATACTTTACAACCCCCGCATCCTTGTAATGGACGACTCAACTTCTGCGGTTGACATGGAGACCGAGTTCGAGATTCAGAAACAGCTCAAGGCTGAGCTGGGCAAGAGGACCACATTCATCATTGCCCATCGTATCTCTTCCGTCAAGAATGCTGACCTCATCCTTGTCATGGACAAAGGCCGCATCGTCGAGCGCGGCAAGCATGACGAGCTGCTCAAGATGAACGGCGTATACGCCGGAATGTACTATGAGCAGTACAAGGATTTTGATAAGGTAGGTGACTAAGCGTGGCCAAAGTAAGGATCATAGACGACGAAGCATTGGAGCGTCCGTTTAATAAAGACCAATTCATAAGGCTTATCGCGTATCTCAAACCCTATAAATGGCGCATGATCTTCTCCCTGTTCCTGATGATAGCAGCGGCTGTCGCTTCTCTCATGCATCCCATGCTTCTGTCAAGGGCAATGGATGACTGTATCGAAACCGGCGATATGTCCAGGTTCCCACTGTACATCGGCGGCATGGTGCTCATGAGCATCATCGGCGCTCTGTGCCTGCATTACAGAGTTATCATAATGGATAAGCTGGGCAGAAGGGCTATCGCGCAGCTCAGGCAGGATCTTTTTGATCACATCCAGAGCCTTTCCTTCTCCTTCTTCGATTCCAGGAGCGCAGGTAAGATCATGGTCCGCGTTATCAACGACGTAAATGCTCTGATCAACCTGTTCACCGACGGTATCATGCAGTCCATCATCGACTGCTTCAACATCGTCATTATCTTCGTTCTTCTGATGGTGACGAACTGGAAGGTTGCGCTCATCGGTATGGCGGTTCTTCCTTTCATCCTCTTCCTCATGCTCAAGCTCAAGCGCGTTATCCGTCATAACTGGCAGATGGTCCGCATGAAGACCTCCACCATGAACGGTTATCTGCACGAATCCCTTGCAGGTATGCGCACCACCGAGAGCTTCGTTCGCGAAGAAGAGAACTATAAGATCTTCTATGAGACCAATGATGATATCAAGACCAGCTGGATCAAGGCTATCAAGGTCAACTCCATCTTCTGGCCGTCTCTGGACTTCTTCTCCAACGTCTCTACCGTTCTGGTTTATATCTCCGGTGTTATCCTGATGACCGGCGGTTCTCTGCAGGTAGGTTCTCTGATGCTGGTCATCTGGTACCTGGGCAGGTTCTGGGATCCTATCAACAACCTCTCCCAGCAGTACAACAACCTGCTTTCCGCAATGGCGTCTCTTGAGCGTATTTACGAGATCCTCGACACTCCCGCAGATATCAAGTCCAAGGATAACGCATACGAACTGCCTCCCATCGAGGGCAGCGTACAGTTTGAAGATGTTACCTTCTCCTACGATCCCGAGAAGGTCATCCTCAAGAACGTATCCTTTGATATCAAGCCCGGTCAGACCATCGCTCTTGTAGGTCCCACCGGTGCGGGCAAGTCCACCGTTGTAAACCTTGTATCCCGCTTCTATGATGTCGACAGCGGCGCGGTAAAGATCGACGGACACGATGTTCGCGATGTTGATCTGCACTCCCTGAGAAAGCAGATGAGCGTTATGCTTCAGGACAGCTTCATCTTCTCCGGCACCATTATGGATAACATCCGTTACGGTCGCCTTGATGCAACCGATGAAGAGGTCATTGAAGCTGCCAAGACCGTTCATGCGCATGATTTCATCATGGCAATGGAAAAGGGCTATGAGACCGAGGTCAACGAGCGCGGTTCCCGTCTCTCCGTTGGTCAGAAGCAGCTCATTTCCTTCGCACGCGCGCTTTTGAACGACCCGAAGATCCTCATTCTGGACGAGGCAACCTCTTCCATCGATACCAAGACCGAGCAGATCATTCAGAGCGCTCTGGAGCGCCTGCTGGTTGGACGTACCTCGTTCGTTATCGCTCACCGCTTGTCCACCATCCGTCAGGCTGACTGTATCTTCGTCATTCAGGACGGTAAAGTCCTTGAGTCCGGCAACCATGAGCAGCTCCTCGCGCTCAACGGAGCATACGCCGAGCTCATCCGCGCACAGTACCGTTTCCTGAACGAGGCTGTATAGGAAAATGAGATGGTTCTTGGAAGAAGGCTTCGCCTTCTCCCAAACCCTCATCCACCAGAGGATTGCATCCTCTGGACTCCGCGGCTTGGTGAAGAGTAGTTATTTACGTTAGCTTACGCGTGACCCGTAAAGTATGGGTCACGCGTGATTTGTTTTCAGGAGAGTCAGACTTTTTTGATGATACCGATTAAACATGTGCTGCGCCGTTATGCTGCAAAAAAAGATCGTCATAAGACGATCTTTTTATTTATTCAGGTTTTCTTTTATATACCGTATGCTCTTGTTGAAGGTTTCAAAATCCACGGTATCTTCTTTCATGCTCGGGGCTTCAAGGGTGATGGTGCCGTTATAGTCGATGGCGCGCAGGTTTTCAAAGAAGAAATCAAAATCTATATCGCCAAGCCCCGGCTGATAGATGGGGTAAAGGGCGTCCCACTGCATATGACCGCCGCGGTAGTCGTTTATATGGATATGGCGCATGTTTTTTGAAAATACGCGGCTTTGCACGGTCTCTTTCAGCTGACTGTGGAACTGAGCGGGGCGGGTATCAAAGGTAAAGCCGAAATCTGGATACATATCCGCGAGCTTTTCAAGGTGGGTAAGCGGATCGGTAAAGCAGACGCAGTTTTCGCTGACCAAGTCAACTGAGTATTCCTTGGCCTTTTCCATGAGCTTTCCCACTCTGTCGTAAATTATCTGCGCATGGTTGTCGGAATTAGGCCGGCCCCAGATGTGAGCGACTATTTTTTCCGCGCCTGCGCGATTGGCAGCGCTTAGGTTGCGCTCAAAGAGCTTCATGCATTCGTTCCATGAATCCTGATCCGGTTCGCTCATAAGGTCACCGAGGTGCTTATCGCCGTGGATAACGCGGACCTTTACGCCGTGATCTTTCAGATGATCGATAAAGCTGTTTAGCTGAGGGTACCACGGCTCGTAGATCATGAACTCAAACCCGTCCGCCTCTATCTTATCTGCAAAGCGGGAGATCAGGGTATAGTCTCTGTTGTTTATGCGCCCGACAAAGGCGCCGGTGGAAAGAAAAACTTCGTTAGTCATAATTTTTTACCTAAAAAGGGGCCTTTATCGAGAATGTTTTTCCAAGAAGGTAGGCAAGTTCGCCGCTTTTTTCCTCAAAAACGAGCCTTACTGCGCAAAGCTGCGGCTTTATTTTGTTCAGCCTGCGGTTAAAGTCCCTGTCGCCGTATTTATCGTCGCCAAGGAGGGGAAAACCGGCGTGGGCGGTCTGCACTCTTATCTGGTGAGTTCTGCCCGTGATCAGCTTGATCTCCAAAAGTGAGGTGTCCTTGCGATTTTCGATGACCCTGTATTCGAGCAGAGCTTTCTGCGCTCCCGGCTTGTTCGGGGCACATACATAGGAAAGCGATCTTTTTGCATCCTTGAAAAGATAATCCTCGAGCTTGCCCAAAGTAGCTTTTGGTCTGCCTTTCACCACACAGCGATAGTATTTGGATACGGTCTTATCCTTTATCGCGTTTTCCAGCGCATGCTGCATCGGCTCGTCCAGCGCAAATATCAAAAGACCGCCGGTGGTGGCGTCAAGGCGATGCACGGGGAAAACCGCTTTTTCGATCTGCTTTGACAAAACACCTTCTGCGCCGAATTCACCCTGAGTTTCCATTCCCTGCGGCTTATCGATTATAACGAGCCTTTCGTCAGAATAGACGATATCGAGCTTGGGGAAAAGATATTTGTCGTCGATGAAAACCTCAACAACGTCGCCCTGCTTTACGGGCGCGCTTGCCTGGCTGCATCTGACGGAGTTTATCTTTATGTCCTTTTTCTCAAAAGCACGACGCAGCACGCCCCCACCAAGCTGTGGGAACGTGCTGCGGATAAGAGTCTGAATATTTGTATCGTTTTTTGCGGTGATCTTTCGCATTACAGAACGATGGACCAGCCGTGGTTATCGGCGAGCTTGCCGTACTGGATGCCGGTGAGAGTATCGTAGAGTTTCCTGGTCTTTTCGCCCATTTCGCCGCCGTTGATGATGATCTTCCTGCCTTCGTAGCAGAGTTCGCCAACGGGGGAAATAACAGCGGCGGTACCGGAACCAAAGGCTTCGTTCAGCCTGCCTTCGTCGGCAGCTTTGACGACTTCTTCAATGGTGAGCCTCTTCTCGCTTGCCTTATAGCCGAGCTCAGCGCAGAGCTTGAGAACGGAATCGCGGGTGATGCCGGGGAGGATGGAGCCGAGCAGGGGAGCGGTGATGACTTCGCCGTCGATGACGAAGAACATGTTCATTGCGCCGACTTCCTCAACATACTTATGCTCAACGCCGTCGAGCCAGAGGACCTGAGTATAACCCTTCTTTGCCGCAAGTTCGCCTGCGAGCAGGGATGCGGAATAGTTGCCGCCGGTCTTTGCAAAGCCAACGCCGCCGATGACAGCGCGGACATAGGAATCCTCAACATAGATCTTGACGGGCTTGAGTCCCTCGGGATAATAAGCGCCGACGGGGGAGAGGATGATGCAGAAGATGTAATTATGAGCGGCGTGTACACCAAGAGCGCCGTCGTTGCCGATCAGGAAGGGACGGATATAAAGGCTGGTGCCTTCGCTGGTGGGGATCCAGTCCTTTTCGACCTCAAGGAGCTTTACAAGGCCTTCGTAAGCCAGATCTTCGGGCACGGGCTGCATGCACATACGCTCTGCGGACTTGTTGAGGCGGGCGAAATTGTCCTTTGCACGGAACAGGCGGACGTTGCCGTCTGCATCCTTATATGCCTTCATGCCTTCAAAGATGGTCTGACCATAGTGCAGGCAGGAGGAAGCGGGAGAAAGAGAGAGGGGAGCGAAGGGCTCGATGGTGGGGTTATGCCAGCCTTCCTCGGCGTTGTAGGTCAGGGTGAACATATAGTCGGTAAAGAGCTTGCCAAAGCCGAGATTGCTCTCGTCCTGAGGCTTAGCCTTAAGTGTTTCACATTTGATGAACTTGATGTCTGCCATTTTTTTGGTCCTCCAATATGTATGCGTCGTAAATGGCGCTTATCTGTAATATTTTATCTGGGCAGGGGCAGGAAGCCGATCTTCTTCTGCACCTTGGAGAGCATGCGGTATGCTCTCTTTGCAGCGCGCTCGGCACCGTCCTTCATGACCTCGTTTAAGTATGCCTTATCGCTTTCGATGCGCTTGTATTCATCCTGAATGGGCTTGAGGCTGTCGATGATGATATCGGCAACGTAGAGCTTGAAATCGCCGTAGTTCATGTTTTCGCACTCAGCCATGATCTCATCAGTGGTCTTGCCGGTGAAAGCGCTGGAAATATTGATGAGGTTGGAGATGCCGGGCTTGTCTTCGCTGATGTAGATGCCCTTGCCGCTGTCGGTAACCGCGCGCTTGAGCTTTCTTGTGATAACATCGGGCTCATCGAGCATGAAGATGGTGCCGTTGCCTTCCTCGGATTTGCTCATCTTTGCGGTGGGATCGGCAAGGGACATGATCCTTGCGCCCGCCTTGGGGATGTAGGGCTCGGGGATGCGGAAAACATCGCCGTAAATGTTGTTGAAGCGCATTGCGATATCGCGGGTGATCTCGATATGCTGCTTCTGGTCGGCGCCGACGGGAACGAGGTCGGTATCATAAAGCAGGATATCCGCTGCCATGAGCACGGGGTAATCGTAAAGACCTACGTTGATATTATCGGCATGCTTTGCGGATTTGTCCTTGAACTGGGTCATTCTGGAAAGCTCGCCGACATAGGTATAGCAGTTGAGCAGCCAGCCGAGCTCTGCATGAGCGGGGACGTGGGACTGCATATACATAATGTTCTTTTTGGGATCAAGGCCGGTTGCAAGCAGGAGCGCTAAGGCTCTGGTGCAGGCCTTTCTGTAAGCGGCGGGTTCCTGACGAACGGTTATACCGTGCAGATCCGCGATGCAGTAGATACAGTCATATTCTTCCTGCAGAAGACCCCAGTTGCGGATAGCGCCGACATAATTGCCTATAGTAAACACACCGGTAGGCTGGATACCGGAGAGGATTATCTTTTTTCTTTCCTGTGCAGTTATATTTTCCTGCATTTTTACTCACCTGCGTTCAGTATATTCATAAATTACATTATATCCCTTTATGGCGATATCTGTCAAGTTATTTTGACTTCACCGCGGGATCCCAAGAGCAGCTCTGCGTTGTTTTTATGCACATATATTCCGAATACAACCAAAGAGAACGCCATGAGTATGCCGCCGCTTACAAAGATGGCACGAAGCCCGAAAATGCTGCCTATCTGACCGCCCAATAGGCTTCCGATGATCCTTGCGATGCCTAAAGTGAAGAGGGTATACAAAAGCTGGCCGCCCGCTTTTAGGCTGTCGGGAGCGATGGCGTTTATATAGCGCATCATAAAGAACGACATTACGGTAAAGCAGAAGGAATGCAGAAGCTGCAGCGCCATTGCGATATATGCGCTTCTTATTATGGAAAGCAGGAACCATCTTATCATCATGACCCCGGCGGATATGAGCAGCAGCCTGCCTACGCCGTATTTTGTATATAGCTTATCGGCTATCAGCAAAAAAGGAAGCTCGCTGGTTGCGGAAATGAAATACGCCCAGCCGAGCATGGAGCTTGTTCCGCCCAGCTCGTCCTGAAAATAGATGGAAAAATAGTTGTAAAAGAACGACATGCCTATCATCATGCACACTGTAAGCAGGAGCATGACCGCAAGCGGCTTATACTTTATGAGCGCAAGCACGTTTATCTTTTCGCCCTTCTTTTTGTGGCCTCTTACCTTGGGCAGGATAAATGCGGTCAGAAGGGTTATCATGAGCATCACGCATATCGCGGAAGGCACAACGCCTATTCTGTTTTCAAGAAATCTGCCGGCTAAGATGCTAACAAAAGCAAATGTAAGGGAGCCGACGGTCCTGACCGGAGAAAACGACTCGCCAGCCTTATCCAGCGATTCTAAGGCTATGGAATCGCCCATGGGCTGTATGGAAAGATAAAACAGGCAGTAAAAGCCCATGCCGACGCAGATCTGCCAATATTGATGAAGCTTTGAGATGAAAAACATTGAGGCTATCGCGCCGATGGACAGGATAAAGAGCAGATTGTTCTTGTAGTTTATTCTATCGCCTATTGACCCGAAAAGCGGCTGCCCCAAAAGCGCTACCATGGGCGAGATGGACATGATCACGCCTATTCTGGCGGGATCCATTCCGATCCTGCTTAAATAGACGGTAAAAAAGCTCTGATATACTGCAAGGGCGGCATAAAGCGCCGCGTAAAACGGCATCACCCTTACAGAGGTTTTAAGTTTCATTTCGTATTAGTTCCCTTCGATCTTGGCCTGACCTGCGCCGGGAGCGTAAGCAGCCTTGTTTTTCATTATTATAACACCAAAGACCAGCGCAGATGCAAGCGCTATGATCGAGCCTATGAGGAAGAGCAGCCTTTCGCCCGCAGCCTGCGCGATCTGACCGCCGCCGAAGGAGCCCACCATTCTTGCAAGGCCAAGTATGCCCAAAGTAAAAGTGGACTGCATGGATGCTTTGTACGCGGGAGGAACGACCTCGTTTATGTACTGAAGCATTACATAGCTCATCATAAGGAAGGTGTAGCTGTGCAGCACCTGAGTTAAGAAAACTACGATAAGTGAATCGGTAAGGTAAACTATCATCCATCTTATGCCAAGCAGGGCAGATGAGACGATGAGCAGCTTTCCTGCGCCGTATTTGCGGTACATTTTATCGCTGGTGAGCAGGAAGGGAAGCTGAGAGAAGGAGGAAAGGAAGTATGCCCAGCCAAGCATGGAAGAGCTGCCGCCCAATCGTTCCTTGAAATATATGGAATAGAACCCGAAATAGAAGGCGAGGGTGACCATCTGGAAAAAACAGAAGCCGCAAAGGATCAAAAGCTGCTTGTTTTTGAGCACGGGAAGTATGCTTGTGCGCTCGGCCTTTTTTCTGTGTCCTTCGACCTTGGGCATCATGAAGGAAAGGCAAAGGGAGATCACAAATATGATGGACATAGCAACGGGGACCTTGCCGTAGCCGCTTTCAAAGAACATGCCCGCAACAGCGGAAAACACGGCAAAGGACATGCTGCCCCACATGCGGATGGGACCGTAGTCCTCGCCCGCTTTTGCCAGCGATTCAAGCGCGATGGTATCGTTCAAGGGCGCAATAGGGGAGAAAAAGAATGAGAAAAGCCCGACCATCAGGATAACGTATGCGGGGATGATGCTGAAGGTTATCGCATAGCTGCAGACGGCAGCGCCCGCAAGCAGGATAAAGACGATAAGGTTCTTATACCTTGCTTTATCGGCAGCGTTGCTCCAGACAAAAGAACCCAAAAGCGCTGCTATGGGCATAAACGACATAATGGTACCCACCCATGCAGAGGAAAAGCCGCGCTCGGTCAGGTACAGAGTAAAAAAATTGGAGTTCAGGCAGTTGCAGATATAAAGCGTCATGTAATAGGGAATGAATCTGACGCCGACTCGCTTCAAAAGGGCTGATCTCATGCTATTCACCTTTTCGAATTTGATAAAATGATTATATCATAAACCGCAATATTAGTATACAGGTTTATTGCTGAACAAAAACCCCGAAAGCAGAACTTTCGGGGGTGGTTTTAGTTGAAATCAAAGGATATGACGGCTACCTGATCGCCTTCTCCCCAGCTTGATTTCGGAATGAGGGTGATGGCGTCGAATTTTCTGTTGGTTTTTACATGGTAAGCGCGCTTGCGGTTATCATCTATATCAAGCAGCACAGTTTTTTCGCCGTTAAGCTCGCCGATCAGAACAAAGCTTCTGCACAGGGTCTTGGGCATGTGCATCTGCGGGCTGTCAAGCCTTACGTTGGCTCTTGTAGAATGAGTGCGTTCGCATTGAGAACCGGGCAGGGTATCGCGGTTGAGGTCGCTGTCAAACACTATGTGGATCGAGGCAATATTATCCGCCTCAAAGCTGTAGGTAATGCTCTCGCCCAAATTTGCCGTATAGGCTGCGGTCTGACCATCGGTTAGGTATATCCTGTGCGCTCTGTCCTGACCGTTTCTTAAAACGTCACTGCAGTTCAAAGCGGCGTTTTTGCAGGTATCGGATATTTGCCTTTTCTTGGAGGGCAGGAAGCTGTCCTCGATCAGCAAAAGCTCCTGAAGCTCATTGAGCTTTTGTTTATATACATCGTTTGGAGAAACACCGTATTTTACAGCTATAGAAGCTGCTTTGCCCACAGCTTCACCCAAAAGAGAACAGGTCGCCATAACGCGGATGCTGCTCATCGCCATATGCGTCATGCTGATATTTCGCCCCGCGAAGAAAAGGTTTTCTACGTTCTTGGAATACAGCGCCCGATATGGCAGGGAATAGGGCGCAGGAGTGGTAAAGTTGGTGTTGGGAACGCCCCTGTGCCAGAATCCGCCGGGGAAATGGTCGTCCAGCGGCCAGCCGCCGAAGGCGATCTCGTCCTCAAAAACTCTGCCCGAGCTGATATCCCTTTGGGTCACCATATATTCGCCGCACATACGCCTTGATTCGCGCTTGCCGGGAAGGAAGCCCAGGAAATCGAGATCCCAGTTTTTCGAATCGAATTCGCCCGAGTTCTTGACATAATCCCATGTACCTGCGGCAAGGCTTACGAGCTCATCGCGAAGAAGCTCGGTATCGCCTATGGTGTCCCTGTTGCCGCCGAGCTCTAAGTACCAGAAGTTTTCGGTGTCGTTGTATATATCGGGCTCCCTGTTTTCAAAATCCTTTTTGGAAAGCTTTGTGCTCCATGTCGGGGGAGTGTATTTGACTTCACTGTGGGTCTGCCTTCCTTGTATCAGGCAGGACATGCCCATTGTCATGCTGTCGGGAGTTTTGGTATCAACATCTTCCGAAAATTCATAATCCGCTTCTCTGCCCAGCCTGAACTGAGCGCCGGTGAGCGGGGCAAGAATGGAATCGCCCGAGCTGTCGCAGAAGAACTTTGCGCTTACATCATAAAAGCACTGGGTGGTCATCTGATAGCCGGTGACGGAAACTATCTTTGTATCGCGGTCATATGCAAATTCGCCTTTTTCGGTTTTTGCGTCCATGCAGGTGCAGTTGAGCAGAAGAGTTATGTTTTCTTCCCTCTTTACAAAGTCATAGAGTACCGTATCCCATATGGCAAAGCTCTTGGTGGGGTTGCGGTATAGGTTTTCAAGGGCGATCTCCTCGAGTATTCCCGTTTCTTTGTTATCCCTTCCGTGTGCGCCGCATATCCACATGCGTATTTCGGATGACGCGTTGCCGCCAAGAACGGGGCGTTCATGCATAAGTACAACTTTCAGCCCCTCTCTGGCTGCGGATATTGCCGCTGTCATTCCTGCAAGCCCGCCGCCGACCACGCAAAGATCGCAGTTTATTTGTTTGCGATTAAGCATTGCTGACCATCCTTCCGTTGAATTGTTTATTTACCCAAAATGAATTCGTCAAATTCGCGCCTGAAAAGGGAAAGACGATATATTATCGGCTCGGCAAGCGAACCGTCGTTTATGATCTCGTCCAGCTCGCTTATTGTAAGCAATCGTTTATCGCAGTTTTCACCTTCCTGCAGCCTTATGTCGCTGAGCTTTACATCGCGTCGAACGATGTAATTGTCTATTATATGGTTTTTCTCGATATTGCGGTTTAAGAAAAACAGCTCGTCTTCGTTTGCTTTTATGCCCGTTTCCTCAAAAAGCTCGCGCACGGCGGCCTGTCTGCTGGTCTCGCCGAAAAGCGCCGCTCCGCCCGAGTTCTCCCATTTCAAGGGGCAATGCTCTTTGGTGGGCGCTCTTAGAGTTACGAGCACTTTGTTATCTTCTGTGACAGTCCAGATGCTCACGATGAGATAGAACCTTCCCTTTGGGATAAGCTCTGCGTCTTTTCTATGCCATTTTTCGCCCGTAGGCTCTCCGTTTTCGTTGTAAAGTTCCCAGATCTCGTCCATGATTTTACCTATATCCTTATAAGCGGTGCGAATTTTGCCTGAAGCAGATCGGCCAGGGCGTTTGGCTCCACCCTGAGCGAGCAGCCTTTCATGCCGCCGCTGACCTCGATGGTTTCAAATAAAAGCGCGGTTTCTTCAAAATATATCGGGAAATTGCGTTTTAGCCCCAGAGGGGACACGGCGCCGCGCTCATAGCCGGTTAGCTCAGGCAGCTCCTTTACATGTACAAGGGCTACGTTCTTTTCACCGCATGCGCTTGCAGCAAGCTTTAAGTCGACCTCCTCGGCTACGGGGATCACGAAAATATAATGATCTCCGCTTTTGCCGACTGCGCAAAGGGTCTTATAGCAATGCTCAGGGTCGGTGTTCAACGCCTTGGCTACGGCGATCCCATCGAATTCAACATCGCCAAGGTCGTAGAAAAGCGGTTCGTATGGCACATTCCCGCGCTCAAGTATGCGCATTGTGTTGGGCTTTAATTGTTTTCCTGCCATTTAATCCCACTCCTTGGGCGGGTTTGCTTCCCGTGCGTTTATTACATCTTCTTTCTTTATCGCCATCAGGTCTTCCTTTGTGATACTGCTCATCGAAGCCAAGCGGTTTGCCTGCTGGGTAAGGATGTTTTCAAAAATATTCCTGACGCCTCTGCCGTTGCCGAAGGCGGCTGTTTCGATCGATGCATCGTCGATATAGCTTCTTATAAGCTCAAGGGCATCGTCATCCACGCTGTAGCTGCCCTTTTTGCAGTTCATCTTGAAAATATCCACCATCTCGTCCACCGTATAATCCTCAAAATAGAGGAAACGGTTGAATCTGGATTCAAGACCGGGGTTGGAATGGATGAACTCGTCCATAAGCTGAGTATAGCCTGCGACGATCACTATGATGTCATCGCGGTTATCCTCCATGTATTTCAAGATGGTATCGATGGCTTCCTGACCGTAATCGTTTTCGGATTTGTTTGAAAGGGCATAGGCTTCGTCGATAAAAAGCACGCCGCCAAGGGCGCTTTCAAGCACCTTCATGGTTTTACCGGCTGTCTGACCCACGTAGCCTGCAACAAGCCCGCTTCTGTCTACCTCAATAAGCTGACCCTTTGAGAGTATCCCAAGGCTCAGATATATCCTTGACATCAGCCTTGCGATCATTGTCTTGCCGGTGCCCGGGTTGCCGGAAAAGACCATATGCAGCGACATATCTACATTGGGCAGTCCGTGCTCTTTTCGCATCTGATAAACGGCTGCCATGTTTATGAGGTTGTTCACCTCTTTTTTGATCGAGGTAAGCCCGATATAGCTGTCCAGCTCTTTTTTCAGGTCGTTTATGTCCTCTTTTACGGGCAGATCTTCTTTTTCGGGAGCGGCATTGGCTTTCTCGGTCTGATTATTACTTTCAGTCTCTTCATTTTTGTCGGGCGTTTCGTTTTGATCGTATATTTTAGGAATATCCGCGCCGAAAAAATCGCTTGCAAGGCGGCTCATATTGTTTTTATTAAGCTGCTTTATGACTTCAAGCTGCGCCTGGATTATATCGTCTTTTCTGCTCATTTTGTTTTCTCCTTTATGGGAGTTTAACCATTCTTGTTATAATTATATTCCAATCATCAATATGCGTCAATGCACCGTTGACAGGTATGGTTTGTTGAATTTATAATATAAATAGGTAAGTTCAGTTAAATACGGAGGCGATCATTTTGGATTTTAAGCAGATGGCAAAAGATCTTGTTGCAAAGATGACTCTGGCTGAAAAAATGGCTCAGATGAAATATAACGCGCCCGCGATCGAGCGCCTGAATGTGCCCGAATACAACTGGTGGAACGAAGCTTTGCACGGCGTTGCCCGTTCCGGCGCTGCCACCGTTTTCCCGCAGTCCATCGGTATGGCTGCAACCTTTGATCCCGAGCTCATAAACCGCGTTTCTACCGCTATCTCCGACGAAGCAAGGGCAAAATACAACGAATACAAGAAATTCGGCGGCACTGATATATATCAGGGCCTGACCTACTGGTCTCCCAACATCAACATCTTCCGCGATCCCAGATGGGGCAGGGGACATGAGACCTACGGCGAAGATCCTTTCCTCACCGGCAGCATCGGCCTTGCGTTCGTAAAAGGTCTGCAGGACGGCGACGGTACCTACAGAAAGCTTGACGCTACATTAAAGCATTACGCCGTACATTCCGGCCCCGAAGCGCTCAGGCACAGCTTTGACGCAAGGGTAAACCAGAAGGATCTTTGGGAAACCTACCTTGCCGCTTTTGAATACTGCCTTGAAAATACCGATATCGCAGCCGTAATGGGCGCATACAACCGCACCAACGGCGAGCCCTGCTGCGCAAGCAAAACCCTGCTTGGCGATATCCTCAGGGGCAAGCTCGGCTTCAAGGGCTATGTCGTCTCCGACTGCGGCGCTATCAACGATTTTAACGCGCATCATAAGATCACCAACGACAAGGCGGAAAGCGCTGCCCTTGCCGTAAACAACGGCTGCGACCTTAACTGCGGCTTTGTATATGAGATGCTCAAGGTTGCATACGACAGAGGTCTTGTGACCGAAGAAAAGATAACCGAGTCCGTAGAGCGCCTGTTTGAAGCAAGGTTCAGGCTCGGCATGTTCGACGAAAACTGCTCTTTCAATAAGATCCCCTACAGCGTTGTGGAATGCGAGGAGCATACCGCGCTCAACCGCAAGGTTGCGCAGGACACCATGGTCCTTTTGAAGAACGAAGGCATCCTGCCCCTCAAGAAGGATGCAAACATCGCTGTCATAGGCCCCAATGCCGACGATAAGTCCGTGCTTCTGGGCAATTACAACGGCACTCCTTCCAAGTACTGCACCCTTCTTCGCGGTATTCAGGAAGCCTCCCACGGCAGGGTATACTATGCCAAGGGCTGTGAGCGCACCGGCAGGGATCCCGGCCCATGGGCTGAGCATCCCACCAATGAAGCTATCCTTGCCGCCAAGAGGAGCGATGTGGTCGTAATGATCATGGGCATTAATCCCGATATGGAAGGCGAGCAGAGCGATACCTTCAACGGTGTTCCTCAGGGCGACGACCACGCCGGCAGAATGGAAGGCGATAAGGACAGGATCGAATTGCCCAGGCTGCAGAACGAGCTTTACGAAAAGATCCTTGCAACCGGCAAGCCCATTGTGTTCGTAAACGTATCGGGCAGCTGCATGGCTCTCACCCGTCAGGCTGAGACCGCGGACGCTATCCTCCAGTGCTTCTATCCCGGCGCACAGGGCGGCTATGCGCTTGCCGATATCCTCTTCGGCGATGTTTCTCCCAGCGGCAGGCTCCCCGTTACCTTCTATCGCCAGACCGCCGATCTTCCCGATTTCGAGGATTACGCGATGGTCAACCGCACTTACCGCTATTATACCGGCGAGCCCCTCTATCCCTTCGGCTGGGGTCTTTCCTACAGCGAATTTGATTACGAGTGCATGATAGAGGACGATGTTGTCAGGGAAGACGAAGACCTTTATATCGATGTTGAGCTGACCAACCTCGGCAGAAAGGACGCCGCCGAAGTCATCGAAGTGTTCCTTGAGCCCAAGAACCCCGGCAGCGATCCCATCATCAAGCTTGTTGGCTTCCAGAAGGAATTCGTCCGCGCAGGCGAGACCAAGTTCCTCACCCTGATGATCCCCGCCCAAAGGCTTCTGTACGTCAACGAAAACGGCGAAAAGTATTTCCGCAAAGGCGAATATACCCTCAAAGTAGGCCAGATCGGCGCGTTCAAATGCGAAGCCGAGATCACTTTTGAATAAGATAGGGTAGGACGGAATAAAAGTGATTCAACTTAACGGCTTGCAGTCTGGGAATATCTTGTTGTAAGCCGTTAATAATGCTTGGGAATGAGAATGGATGAAAACGTTACTGCTGGGTTATATAAGCACAAAGCATAAGAAAGCAGACATAGATGGTGAGATCATTTGCAATAACAACGGCAGTTGCTTAGGACACAGATAAAGATCTTCGGAGCGAAATCAAAGTATAGATCTCTGTAAAATACTTATACATTAACTATCAAAACAAAGGAGAGTTCAAAAGAACTCTCCCTTCATAGTTTTCTTACTCGATTATCAAATCCCCCAGCGCGATAGTACCGCAAGTTTTGGGATTGTTTCGGGTAAAGAAAAGAATGGCGGTGTGATTGCCTTTATCCAGGGTGTCGAGATAGTCTTTGGATAATGTAAGCATCACGCCGCCGTTTGTATTACATACACTGTAATCTTTGCTGTATACCGCTGTTGTCTTAAAATCCATCGCAAAGCCCGAAAATTGGTTTATATCCGCACCTTCGAAGAAAATACCAACGTCGTCGCTTCCTTTGAATGTGTATGCTGCTCTGCTGCCGGATGAGAGTACCTCCACCGCTTCTACCGCATCGGGAACGCTCTTGGGTTTATCCTTCACCTCAGGCTTGTAATTGGGATCCGGCTCCCAGATCGCTTTGAGTTTACAAACCATTTTGGAATCATTTTCAAAGCAATAATCATCAGCAAACAGAAAGTCACCCGGAAAAATTGCTTCGCCGGTATAGAGCCCTTCTGCGATTTCCCACCATAAAAAGAGAAATCCCTCTTTTTCGGGGATAGCATCTTCGGGAATTAAGAAACAATCGGTTAAAAACTCTTCTGCGGGTTCAAATGCGGTTAAAGCCCCATAAATAGTACCACCATCAGCATCAAATTCGATCCAATATAAAGCATCGGCACCGGCATTTGCGTTTGCGGTTGCAATATTACCGGTAAAAACCACAGCCATGGTCATTAAGACACACACAATAGTGTTAATAAATCTAACATAAGTCTTTTTCATTTTAATTTACTCCTTGTTTTATGTTTTTTAATGAAATAAAAAAAGACCTCGCAATACATTCAAATCTGTATTCGAAGCCAACTCGCCTCAGCACATAAGCATACACCTCCTTAAAGTCATAACAGGGGGATGTAACAAAATATGTAATTCACTTAGTATATTTATATTATAACGTATAATACAATATATTACAACAGTATTCGCAATTTGTTTTTATTATACAAAAAAAAGACCCGCATAGCGGGTCTTTTTTGTTTTGCTAATCGGTATATACATATTTTGCGGATATCCACGCGTGAGCATCGTTCCAGATGATCTTGTACCAGGTGTGGGTAGCGTCGCAGGAGACGATGTAGACGGTGTCGCCGCGCTTGATCTTTCCGACCTTGTCAAAGGAGGTATCTGGGCCGGAGCGGACGTTCAGGGTGCTGCAGACGACGGTTGCGCTGCCTTCGCAATCCATGCAATCCTCTCCATCCATAAGGTAAACATACTTTCCGCTGACATAGCCGACTTCGCCGTTTTCCATGGTGAACTTGATCCAGCCGTTCTCGAGCAGCTCGCCCTTGATGGAAGCTCCGCGTTTGAGAGAACCGATCTTCTCAAAGCCTGTGCCTGCGCCTGCGCGGATGTTCAGCTTATTGCAAAGCACGCTGAAGGTGCTTTCGACTTCCTCAGGCTCGGAAGGAGTGACGGGAGCGGGAACAATGGGAGTGGGAATGCAGCCTACAGAGGGATTGATGGGAATAAAATCATCATCGTCATACTCGGGGTAGGAGGGAGTATTGCCGGTATTTTCGTCGCCCGTGCTGCCGTCGCCGGTATTGCCGTCATCGGTGGTTACCTTAGCCCACGAGAGCATGAAGGGGCTGAAGGATTTGACCTTGAACTCGAGATGATCTGCAAATTCCTCGACAGAAATTACCTCATACTTGGTGTGACTTTCATCCTCGTAGTGCTCGATCATGAAATCGTAATCAGTTCCGTTGGTACCTTCAGGGTATTTGACGCTTATGATAACTTCATCCTCGGGCTGAATTGCGTTGCCGCTTTGATCCTCAAGGGAAAGATGTACATATTCAGCGCCCATGGAGCCATCGGTTACATTGGATTCTTGTGGGAATGTTTCTATGACGAGCACATCACTGCTGTCTGCCAGCGAGTAATTGGTCGCTTCAATGCTACGAGAGCTGCCGCCGCTCTTGTGAACGTTTTTCAGCTGATCGTTGGTATGGTAGAAGTATTCGTAAGCAAGAACATTTCCGTCATCATCCAGCCAATCGATCACCGCAAACATGCCGCTGCGGATGCTTGTGCCATAGATTTCCGGGAAATAAACGGTTTGGATTTCGGTTCTGTTTCCCTTTGTGACAGGGATATCATGAGGCGTAAATGTTGCAAAGATCTTTGCTCTGAAAGGTATCGACTTGTTGTTTTCATCGGCAAAGCTTTCAATAGCATTTTCATTCAGAATATTGCGCTGCTGTTGGGCTGTACGCTCGCTTGCAATATATGCGTTTGCACCGGTGGAAATGTTTACGCGGAACTTGGTTACATTGATCGGATTGCCGTTTTTATCATTTGTGGGAGGGATGATATTTACAAGAATATCATTGTCCTTGATAACTTCCACTTTCCCGCCAGTAAAATGGTTATAAAGATGGGCCGTTCCCTCTTTGTTCTTCTTTACGACAAGACCGGTATTGCCTTGATGCTCGGGATTTATGATTATTCGATCGTTGGAAACAGGCGTCCAGCCGCCGAGATCCATTGAGGTTACATTATAAACAGGATTCGTAGTTATGGTAATCCTCTGAACGATTTCAGAATTATCATCAAGAGTCCAGACAATTTCAAAGGTACTGCTTGCAGCGCCTTGATAGAGATTATAGTTCTGATCGCTGATAAAATGATTCAGTTTGATATATCCGTCTAAGATGTCCGTACGGGTACCGCTGCCATTGCGGGTACAGGAAACGGAAACAACATCTTTGGGTGCTTTGATCTTGGTCTGTATGGCATAATATTGATCTGGCAGTTTGCCATTGTTTGTACTGTGCAGATTTTTCAGCTCATCGTAATCAATAAAATATACCACTTCGCCGTTTTCATAGGTGGACTCCATGATCTTGAAGGGCTCGACGCGCTCTTTGCCGTAATACTTATCTTCGTCCCAGCCACCCGAGTTCATAATGATATCGGTTTCATCGATCGTTGTGTCATCTGATATATTTATCAATTCGGTGCTTTCATGAGTGATGCGGACGGTCAGATATTCGACATAGCTTGTATATTCATCGCTTGTATCGATATCAATGGGATAACCGTTTTCGTCGCGCCAGTGATATGAAACATAGAAGGTATCGTTGACAGGCTCGATCATTATAGTGCTGCCGTAGCGACGGATAGCGGCAATGGTCTTTAAACTGTCATCACTTCTGTAAGTTACGGGATTCTGATATAGCCATGACTCGGAAGTATCAAGAGCCATGAGCGCATTTGCAACTCGGTCGTCCTCTATTTTGCCTGTAGACATGGTGAAAGAATAGAATTTCTTAGCAGGAGCCATAACATCTGCAGTCATGAACAGCCATTCGCTGCCGACTTTTGCATCATAATAAAGCTTTTCCCAATCAGCTTTTGAGAGGTTAAGCTTTACATCAAGTATGCCGTCCTTGAGTTCATAGGAGAACCTGTCGCTCGGAATATTTGCAAGGCCGTCTATATAGGCGAAGATATTGCCTTCACCGCGCTCGTAAGGGATAGTGGCTTTGTCGTACTCCATTTTATAGGGTTCAAAGGTAACGATGTTGGTGGGATTATCCTCAGAGTCCTTAAGGTTACCGTTGAACTTTACGGAAAAGCAGCCAATGTACTGCTGCATACCAAGGTCGATCTTGTTGCCATTGCCATCCAGCCAGCAAACAAGGAATGTCGTTTCGTTTTCGTTCAGTGTAAGGGTCAGCGTTTCGGCGCCATCTGTTTTGGATATTGACCCTATAGCATATTCAAAATTTGTTATGCGGTTGCTGCTGTTTGAATAGGCGGGCTTCCATATGGAAGCATTACTGCTGTCAAAATACGCAATATCTTCGTTTTTTATTTCGGATCCTGCGATCGGCTTGACAGCTGCTTTTTCCGCACCAACAGGGGCGTTTATATTAATAAGGGTTATAATTTTATCACCCGGAGTTTTATTTTCGCAAAGCTTTGCCCACTCAGCGGCAGTAATTTCGCTGTTGAGATTAAGCTTATAGCCGTCAGGATTATTCCTGATCTTTTGACGTGTCGTATCATCAACATTTACAAGGCGAGCGTTGATTTCGTTATCTATGATTTTAAGAAAGACGCAAGGGGATTCCTGAATCTCCTCCTGCGCTCCTGCCGTAGCAAACGGTGAAATTACCGCCAAACAGAGCATTATTGCGGTGAGCAGGAGGCTTATGTGTTTTTTCAAGCTGATCGACTCCTTTGGTTACATATATATATTTATTATATATTAACCAAAAGGAAAAGTCCTAAGCTGGCTGCTTAGGCAGGGCGGTTTTGGGTAAAAAAAGAGCACGAAAAAAATTCGTGCTCTTAAAAAGTTTCCTTTTATATTACTTTACGATCAGGGATTCGCCGTCCATCTCGGCGGGCTTAGAAATACCCATGAGGTCGAGCATGGTGGGGCAGAGGTCGGCCAGACGGCCTTCCTTGAGCTGAACGCCCTTGTTCTCTTCATCAACGAGGATGAGGGGAACGGGGAAGGTGGTATGAGCGGTGAAGGGATCGCCGGTAACGGGATCGGTCATCTGATCTGCATTGCCGTGGTCGGCAGTGATCAGAGCGCGGCCGCCGTTGTTCAGGATAGCTTCAACGACCTTACCGACGCACTCGTCAACGGTATCAACTGCCTTGACAGCTGCGGGGATAACGCCGGTGTGACCGACCATATCGCAGTTGGCAAAGTTGAGGATGATAACGTCATATTCGCCGCTGTTGATGCGCTTGATGACTTCATCGGTTACCTCGTAGGCGCTCATTTCGGGCTTGAGGTCGTAGGTCGCGACGTCGGGAGAGTCGATCAGGACTCTGTCTTCGCCGGGATATACGGTCTCAACGCCGCCGTTGAAGAAGAAGGTAACATGAGCATACTTGGTGAACTCTGCAATGCGCAGCTGCTTCATGCCTGCTTCGGAAACGATCTGACCGAAGACGTTGTCAAGAGACTGGGGCTTGAAAGCGATCTGGACATTGGGCATGGTAGCGTCATACTGAGTGGTGCAGATATAGGTGAGGTTCTTGGGAGCCTTCTTGAGCGCGAAGCCGTCGAACTCGGGATCGACGAAAGCTCTGGTGATCTCTCTTGCTCTGTCGGGGCGGAAGTTGAAGAAGATGACGGAATCGTTATCGGAAACGGTGCCGGCTTCATCAACAACGGTGGGGATGACGAACTCGTCCATAACGCCTGCTGCATAGGATGCGGTCATGACGTCAACGGGATCGGAGTTCTTGTTGCCTTCTGCGAAAACCATGGCATTGTATGCCTTTTCGACGCGGTCCCACTTTTTTTCGCGGTCCATGCCGTAATAGCGGCCCATGATGGTGGCGATGCGGCCGCAGCCGATATCCTGCATCTTGGAAACGAGCTCTTCGATGAAGCCCTTGCCGCTGTCCGGAGGAACGTCACGGCCGTCCATCAGGCAGTGTACGAACACCTTTTCAAGACCGTTGCGCTTTGCCATTTCAAGCAGAGCATAGAGGTGAGTGTTGTGAGAATGAACGCCGCCGTCGGAAACCAGACCGACGAGATGAAGGGCAGAGCCATTCTCCTTGCAGTTGTTGATGGCGTTCATATAGGCTTCGTTTTCAAAGAAAACGCCGTCGCGGATAGCCTTGGTGATCCTGGTGAGCTCCTGATAGACAACGCGGCCTGCGCCGATGTTGGTGTGACCGACTTCGCTGTTGCCCATCTGGCCGTCCGGCAGACCAACGTCCATGCCGGAAGCGCCGAGCTGAGTGTGGGGGTACTTGGCTTCAAGCGCCTTGAGGTTGGGAGTGCCGCTGATAACAACAGCGTTGTCCTTCTCGTTGGGGTTGATGCCGAAACCGTCCATTATGATAAGTGCGGTAAGCTTTTTCATTAGATATCTCTCCGAATATTACTTAACGGTAGCGCTTGCTGCTGCAACGATGACGGAGAAATCGGGAGCCTTCAGGGAAGCGCCGCCGATGAGGCCGCCGTCGATCTGCTCCTGAGCCATGAGACCCTGAGCGTTCTTTGCGTTCATGGAGCCGCCGTACTGGATGCGCAGCTCTTCAGCCTTTTCGCCGTATACTTCGGAAACAGCCTTGCGGATGATGGCGATGGCTTCGTTAGCCTGCTCGTCGGAAGCGGTCTTGCCGGTGCCGATAGCCCAGATGGGTTCGTAAGCGATAACGACCTTGGTAACGCACATGGGGCAAACGCCGTCAAGAGCTGCCTTAGCCTGATCGGCGATCAGCTTTTCCCAGCCGCCTGCTTCGCGCTGCTCGAGGGATTCGCCAACGCAAACGATGGGGGTGAAGCCGGCATCCAGAGCTGCCTTGACCTTCTTGTTGACGGTCTCGTCGGTCTCTGCATAGTAAGCTCTGCGCTCGCTGTGACCGATGATGACGTACTGAACGCCGAGTTCCTTGAGCATATCAGCGCTGATCTCACCGGTGAAAGCGCCCTTGGGCTCGAAGTTCATGTTCTGAGCGCCAAGACCGATGTTGGAACCCTTGAGAGCTTCTGCTGCTGCGGGGATGTCAACGTAAGGTACGCAAACGACTACGTCGCACTTTGCATCTGCTACCAGGGGCTTCATTTCATTGATAAGAGCAGCGCCCTGAGAGGGGGTCATGTTCATCTTCCAGTTACCGGCAATGATGGGTTTTCTCATTTTTAATATCTCCTATAAAAACCTTTTTTATTTATATTACACCGCAAAGCGCCCCGAAAAAAGGGACGCTTTGCAATAAACTTACATTATTACTTGTCGTTGAGGCATGCAACGCCGGGCAGTACCAGACCTTCGAGGAACTCGAGGGAAGCGCCGCCGCCGGTGGAGATGTGGCTCATCTTGTCAGCAAAGCCGAGCTGCTGAACTGCTGCTGCGGAGTCGCCGCCGCCGATGATGGTAACAGCATCGCTTTCAGCCATAGCAGCTGCGATAGCCTTGGTGCCCACTGCGAAGTTTGCCATCTCGAATACGCCCATGGGGCCGTTCCAGATAACAGTCTTTGCGGTCTTGATGGTCTCGCTGAACAGCTCAACGGACTTGGGACCGATGTCCAGACCCTGCCAGCCTGCGGGGAAGTCGCCGGAAACGACCTGAGTGTTGGCGTCGTTGTCGAACTTGTCGGCTACAACGGTATCAACGGGCAGGAGGAGCTTAACGCCCTTGGCAGCTGCCTTTTCGATGAGTTCCTTAGCCAGCTCTACCTTGTCCTTCTCAAGCAGGGAATCTGCAACGTCCTTGCCCTGAGCTACCATGAAGGTATAAGCCATAGCGCCGCCGATGATAAGTGCATCGACCTTTTCGATGAGGTTGTTGATAACGCCGATCTTGTCGGAAACCTTTGCGCCGCCGAGGATGGCAACGAAGGGACGAGCGGGATTCTCAAGAGCCTTGCCCATGATGTCGAGCTCTTTGCCGATAAGGAAGCCTGCTACTGCGGGCAGATAATCTGCAACGCCGGCGGTGGAGGCATGAGCGCGATGAGCGGTGCCGAATGCATCGTTTACATAAATGTCAGCCATGGAAGCCAGTTCTTTTGCGAACTCGGGAACGTTCTTTTCCTCTTCCTTATGGAAACGTACGTTTTCAAGAAGCATAACGTCGCCGTCGTTCAGGGAAGCAGCGATAGCCTTTGCATCTTCGCCGATAACGTCCTTGGAAAGCTTAACTTCCTTGCCGAGCTTCTCGGAGAGACGCTTTGCAACGGGAGCCAGAGAATACTTCATGTTGAATTCGCCCTTGGGTCTGCCCAGGTGAGAGCAAAGGATGACCTTTGCGCCGTTGTCTACCAGATACTGGATGGTGGGCATTGCGCCGTTGATGCGATTTTCGTCGGTGATACGATCGCCGTCAAGGGGCACGTTGAAGTCGCAGCGTACAAGAACGCGCTTGCCGGTTACGTTAATGTCTTTAACAGTTTTCTTGTTCATATCAGACACCTCGACCTAAAATTTTGTGACCAATTTTTCACTCCTATATTATATCTCAATTGGCTGATATTAGCAATACGAATGTCAGAATTTTAACAATATTTATGTATGATAATTTATCATGCACAAAAACGGAGCTCGCTTACGGGCGCGCAAGGTCTGTTTGAAGATCATCGGTTTAGATTAGGATCTGAGGGCAGCAGACCCGAGCCGGGCTCTTATGCATAGCCTTCAAAATCCGGGGTGATCATAAGATCGTTGTTTTCATCTAAGATGACAGTTCCTGATTTATAAGCAGGGAGGATGGCGCTATGAGAAACTTTTGAATCGCAGATTTGCGCAAAACAGGATGAACTGCCGTGGGATAACTGATCTCGCTTTTTGAGGTAATCGGATAAGAATTTAATAAATATATTGAAGTCCGGGCAAAAAAGCGTTATAATATATAATTAGTAATTATTCGGTATTTACCGATGAAATAGAGGTAGATCGATCATGGCAACACAGGCTCCAAAGGGAACTAAGGACGTACTTCCGCAGGTCAGCGGTCAGTGGCAGCATCTTGAAGCTATCTGCCGCAGGCATGCTGCGCTGGCGGGCTTCAGAGAGATCCGCACTCCCGCTTTTGAGCATACCGAGCTTTTCCTTCGCGGCGTCGGCGATACCACCGATGTTGTTCAGAAGGAAATGTATACCTTCAACGATAAGGGCAACCGCTCCATCACCTTAAAGCCCGAGGGAACCGCGGGCGTCGTTCGCGCGCTGATCGAAAGCGGTCTTGTGGCAGAGGCAATGCCCCAGAAGCTTTATTATCTAAACTGCCCTGTTTTCAGATACGAAAATCCCCAGTCCGGCAGGCTCAGAGAGCATCATCAGTTCGGCATTGAGGCCTTCGGCAGCGCTTCTCCTTATATGGATATAGACGTTGTATCGGTCGCAATGGGCGTTCTGAAGGACATGGGTCTTAAAAATCTTTCCCTTAACATCAACACCATCGGCTGCCCTGAGTGCAGGAAGGTGTATCACAAGATGCTCAGGGATTATATCGAGCCCAGACTTTCAAATTTCTGCAAGACCTGCCAGGAAAGGTTTGAGAAGAACCCCCTGAGGATCCTTGACTGCAAGGTGGACGAATGCCAGAAGCAGCTGGAGGAAGTTCCCAGCATATTTGATGCGCTTTGCGACGACTGCAGGGAACATTTCGAAACCTTCAAGCGTCTGCTTGAAATGAGAGGCTTCAAGTACAAGGTCGATCCCAGGATCGTTCGCGGACTTGACTATTATACGAGGACCGTTTTCGAGTTCGTGACAGAGGTGGACGGCAAGTCCCTGACCATCTGCGGCGGCGGCAGATACGACGGTCTTGTAAAGACCATCGGCGGTCCCGCTCTGCCCGGCGTTGGCTTTGGCATGGGCATGGAGCGAGTGCTTATGCTGGCTCAGGCGCAGGACGCTCTTCCTCAGGAGAAGAGCCCCTACGATCTTTATATCTGCACCATGGGCGACAGGGCAAGGGACAAGGCTTTTGAACTTTGCGCTCTCCTTAGAAGCAAAGGGGTTAGGGTAGACGCTGATACCATGGGCCGCAGCCTGAAGGCCCAGTTCAAATATTCGGGCAAGCTTTCCGTTCCCAAGGTACTCGTTATCGGCGATGACGAGCTTGAAAGCGGCGTATATAAAATGCGCGACATGGAAAAGGGCGAGGAAAGCAGCATAACTCAGTCTCAGCTTTTTGAGATGCAGTTCTAAGACTAAATCATATATAAAGAGGTAAGAAAAATGGCAGAACTTCTTTTCGGCCTTAAGCGCACAGATATGTGCGGAAATATAACCGAAGCTTACGCAGGTCAGCAGGTCACCGTTATGGGCTGGGTGCAGCGCACCAGAAACTTGGGTCAGATCATCTTTACTTGGCTCAGGGATAAGTCCGGCGTTGTCCAGATCGTATTTGACAGCTCCAAGTGCAGCGAGGAATGCTTCTCAATCGGCGAATCCTTAAGGGGCGAATTTGTCGTGGCAGTTACCGGCACAGTAAGCCTCAGAGATGAAAAAGCGATCAACGATAAGCTCAAGACCGGCAGGATTGAGATCTATGCCGATTCCGTGAAGCTTCTTTCCAGGTCTGAGACTCCTCCCATCTATATCGACGACGAGCATCCCGGCGAAAACGAGCTTTTAAGGCTCAAGTACCGTTATCTTGACCTGAGAAGAGCTTCCATGCAGAACATGCTCACCTTCCGTCATAAGGTGGTCAAGACCATAAGGGATCATTTCGATTCCATCGGCTTTACCGAGGTCGAAACTCCCATCCTCACCAAGTCCACCCCCGAGGGAGCGCGCGACTTCCTCGTTCCTTCAAGGCTCCACAACGGCGACTTCTACGCTCTGCCTCAGTCTCCCCAGATATACAAGCAGCTTCTGATGCTTGCGGGTACCGACAGGTATTTCCAGATCGCCCGCTGCTTCAGAGACGAGGACGCAAGAGCCGACCGTCAGCTTGAGTTCACCCAGTGCGACCTTGAAATGTCCTTCGTTGAGCCCGAGCAGGTTCAGGACGCCGTTGAAGGCGCATTTGCCAAGGTTTTCAAAAACGTTCTCGGCATAGAAAAGCAGCTGCCCCTGGAGCGCATCACCTGGCAGTACGCTATGGACACCTACGGCTCCGACAAGCCCGACAGAAGGTTCGGCATGACCCTCAAAAAGCTTGACGATATCGTAAACGGCTGCGGCTTCAAGGTTTTTGACGATACCATAGCCAGCGGCAACACCGTAAGGTGCATAGTCGCTCCCAAGATCTTCCCCAGAAAAGAGATCGATTCCCTCACTGAGTTCATGAAGGGCACCTATAATATCAAGGGCCTTGCATATGCTATGGTTGAGGACAGCGGCATCCGTTCTCCCCTGACCAAGTTCATCTCCCCCGAGAAATTTGACGAGATCGTGAAGGCTGCCGATGCCAAGGTCGGCGAGACCATTTTCTTCATCGCAGATAAGCTCGCCGTTACCCGCCAGGCTCTGGGCGGTCTCAGATGCGAGATCGCAAAGAGGATGGACCTCATCGACAAGAACATCTACGACCTGTTCTGGGTCACCGAGTTCCCGCTGCTTGAGTACGACGAGGAAGAAGGCAGATACGTTGCCATGCATCATCCCTTCACCAGCACCATGGACGAGGACCTCGACCTTGTCGAGACCAACCCCGGCGCGGTCAGGGCAAAGGCGTATGACCTTGTTATGAACGGCATCGAGATGGGCTCCGGCTCCATCCGCATCTTCCGTCCCGAGCTTCAGGAGCAGATGTTTAACCTCATCGGTCTTGACCATGACACCGCTTGGGAGCGCTTCGGCTTCATGCTCGAGGCATTCAAGTACGGCGTACCTCCTCACGGCGGCTTCGCTTTCGGCGTCGACAGACTCATTATGATCCTCTCGGGCGCTTCTTCCCTCAGAGACGTCATCGCCTTCCCCAAGGCTACCAACGGCGTGTGCATGATGATGGAGACCCCCTCGGGCGTAGATACCGAGCAGCTCGATACACTTGGCATCGCTCTTAAGAGCAATAAGGAATAATGTCCGATTTTGATTTAAGGCACGAGCGCACCAAAGCCATGATAGGCTCAGATGCGCTCCAAAAGCTCAAAGATGCGCATGTGACCGTGTTTGGCGTAGGCGGGGTTGGCTGCTACTGCATCGAAGCTCTGGCAAGAGCCGGGATAGGCAGCCTTACTCTGATAGACGGGGATGTTTTCTCCGTTTCAAACCTTAACCGCCAGCTGTACAGCCTAAAGAGCAATATCGGCTGCTTTAAGGCAGAGGAAGCAAAAAAGCGCATATTTGAGATAGATGAAAGCATAAAGGTAAGGGCGATAAACGAATTTGCCGCCCCCGAGAATGTGCCCGAGCTGCTGACTCCTCATCCCGACTTTGTGGTCGATGCCATAGACGACGTTAAAGCGAAGCTTGCGATAGCAAAGTTCTGTTTTGATAACGGAATTCAGGAAGTAAGCTCGATGGGTACGGGCAACAAGCTGCTCTACAAGAATTTTGAGATAGCCGATATCTCAAAGACCGAATATGACCCGCTTGCTAAGGCGATGCGCAAAAAGCTTCGCGATATGGGTGTAAAAAAGCTAAAGGTCTGTTTTTCAAGGGAGACCCTTGTGACCGAGCCCGTGGCGGGCATCATCCCGAGCATCTCATTCGTTCCTGCGATAGGAGGTCTTACCATCGCGGGCGAGGTGATAAGGTGCATAACAAAAAGGGAGGCGCCAAAATGAACCAAACCGGTATTGTAAAAAAGGTCAAAGGCAATATGGCGACCGTCTCTTTTGTGCGCAGTGAAGCCTGCGCAAGCTGCAGAGCCTGCTCGTTCGGGCAGAAGGAAGAGCTTGAGGTCGATATATTAAACAGCCTTGAAGCAAAGACAGGCGATCTTGTGGACGTTCAGCTTCACAGCGAAAAGATCGTAAAAGCAAGCGCTATTCTTTATATGTTCCCTGCGCTGGCGTTTGTGCTCGGCTTGTGGATAGCGCCAAAGATCCATAGCGCTCTGTCGCTTAATATCGGCAGCGACGGCTTTTCGATGCTTTTGGCAATAATCCTTATGGGAATTGCGCTAATCATCATAAAGCTTACCGACAAAAAGCGCATCGATACGGGTGAATTCACCCCCGTTATGCTTGAAATAGTTGCAAGCACGCAAAAAGATCAGTAAATGCGCCGTATAATACGGCAAACAATATTGGAGGAATCCCAGCCTATGAAATCTCGCACGATCCAGATAATCGCTGCAGCGGTGCTCATTTGCGCAGCGCTGGTACTTTTTTTCTGGGACAGCATCACCCTTGTTCTGTTCCCCAGAGAAGAGGTTGTAAAGCCCACCCCCGAACCCACCGCCGTAGCTACCGCGACCCCCAAGCCTACCCCCACTCCCACTGTTGAGCCCACCCCAACTCCCACTCCCAGACCCACTCAGGATCCAAAGTGGGATGAGCTGCTTGAGCGCAACCCCGATACCGTCGGTTGGCTGAACGTGCCCAACACTGAGGTCGATTATGCGATCGTTCAGGGCGAGGATGATATTTTCTACCTTGACCATAACTTTGACAAGAAGAGCGATTATCAGGGCTGGCTGTTCATGGGCAACGATGCGAAACTGCTGGACGATGACAAGAACATCGTTATCCACGGTCACAATATGAAGAACGGCACCCAGTTCGGTACCCTTAAGAAGTATGACGTGACCAGAAGTGAGTCTTCCGCGCTCAAGTTCTATAAGGAGAACCCCACCTTCACCTTGAGACTCTCTATGAAGCGGAAAAGACCTACAAGATCATCTCCGTTATGCTCATAGACGCAAGCGCAGATCCTCTGTTCTACTATCCCTACAACGATTTTGAGTCGGACGAATCCTTCCTCTCATTCGTCGACCAGCTCAAGATTCGCTCCATGATAAACATCGACAACGTTGATGTTCAGGGCGAAGATAAGCTCGTTATCCTCTCCACCTGCACTGCTGACTGGCAGATGGAAAACGGCCGTCTGGTTATCGTAGGCAGAAAGGTAAGAGACGGCGAAGAAGAAACCGTTGACACCGAAAATGCCACCGTGAACGAAAATGTGCTCATGCCCGATCTTTGGTATCAGCTCCACGGCGGCGAAAAGCCCGAGTTCTAATAAAAAATATAATGATAGGAGATACGACCACCATGATCGATCTTACCACCATTAAGAATGCTGACCCGGAACTCTTTGAGGCAATGGACCTTGAACTCATGCGTCAAAGGACACATCTTGAATTCATCGCCTCGGAAAACTTTGTTTCCCCCGCAGTTATGGCGGCAATGGGAAGTCATCTGACCAATAAGTACGCAGAAGGCTATCCCGGAAAACGCTATTACGGCGGCTGCAAATATGTAGATATCGTTGAGGAGCTTGCAAGGGAGCGCGCAAAGGCGATCTTTGGCTGCGACCATGTAAACGTACAGCCTCATTCCGGTGCGCAGGCAAATATCGCTGTGTATTTTGCCATGCTTGAGCCCGGCGATACCATACTTGGCATGAACTTAAACCACGGCGGCCATCTCACCCATGGCAGCCCCGTAAATATCTCAGGTAAGTATTTCAATATCGTGCCCTACGGTGTCGATGAAAAAACCGAGACCATCAACTACGATCAGCTGCTTGAAACCGCAAAGCAGTGCAAGCCCAAGCTCATCGTTGCCGGTGCTTCGGCTTATCCCAGAGCTCTTGATTTTAAAAAGTTCAGGGAAGTTGCCGATGCAGTCGGAGCAATGCTGATGGTCGATATAGCGCATATCGCGGGTCTGGTTGCCGCAGGCTGCCACGAAAGCCCTGTGCCCTATGCCGATTTCGTTACCACCACCACCCATAAGACCCTTAGAGGCCCCAGGGGCGGCATGATCATGTGCAAACAGCAGTATGCCAAGAAGATCGACAGCGGTATCTTCCCCGGTACTCAGGGCGGACCTCTCATGCATGTTATCGCTGGCAAAGCTGTTTGCTTCAAGGAGGCCATGAGCGACGAGTTCAAGGCATATCAGAGGCAGATCGTCAAAAACGCAGCGGCTCTTTCCAAAGGACTTATTGAGAGGGGCGTAAAGCTCGTCTCCGGCGGCACCGACAACCACCTTATGCTTATAAACCTGACCGGCAGGGAAATGACCGGCAAGGAACTTGAGCATCTGCTGGACGAAGCGAACATCACCGCCAACAAGAACACCGTACCTTTTGAGACTCGCTCTCCCTTTGTTACCAGCGGCGTGCGTCTTGGCACCCCCGCTGTGACCTCCAGAGGTCTTTTGGAAGACGATATGACCCTTTGCGCGAACCTTATAGCCGATATCGTCGACGGCGGCGAAGAAGCTGTTCCTGCTGTCAAAGATCAGGTCATGGCTCTTTGCGCAAAATATCCCCTCTACGAAAACGATATCCTGTAAAACATAAGACGAAAGGGGCGGGGAGTTTTCCCCGCCCATGGTATTTAACGCATGCAGAAGAACGAGCAAAACTTCAGAAAACTCATGGATTGGTGGCTTTTTTCCGCCATTGTTTTGCTGTGCCTCTGCGGCGTTGTTTTTATTTTGAACGCAACCTGCGACCCATATTCCGAGACGGGAGAAACGGGTCTTCTGGGCGTGATCTCAAGGATCAACCCCTATTATGTAAGATCTCAGCTCATCTGGCTTTTGACAGGCACTGTGCTTGCGCTTATCGCGGGCGCGTTTGATTACAAGATATACCGACAGCTTGCGATATGGATATATGCTTTCGGTATGTTTCTGCTAGCACTGGTATTGTTCATGCCTGCGGGGCGCGGCAATGTCAAAAACGCTATCTATATAACAGATACGCTCTCCTTCCAGCCGGGCGAGCTGGTAAAGCTGTGCTATATCGTTATGATGGCAAGGCTTCTTTCAACAAGGGAAGGACCGATCCAGAAGGTAAGAGAGCTTTTTCCGTATCTTCTCTATACCGCGCTGCCGGTGGGTCTGGTTATCCTTGAAAGAGAGGTCGGCACTGCGCTTGTGTATCTTTGCATATTTGCCGGCATGCTGTTTTTATCGGGTACCAACTGGAAGCTGCTGGTTGGCATGGGGCTGTCCGCAGGCGTCTGCGCAGTGCCGATATGGTTTGTGCTGGGCGATTATCAGAGAGAAAGGATACTCAACTTTCTTGACCCTTCAAGGGACGTTTCCAACACAGGCTACCACGTGAACAACGCAAAAATGGTCGCGGGCACCGGCGAGCTCTGGGGCAAAGGGCTTTTCAGAGAAGGCGCCATGAGCCAGCTTGATTATGTTCCCGAAAAGCATACCGACTTTATTTTTGCGGTCACGGCAGAGGCTATCGGCTTGGTCGGCTGCATGATACTTGTTGCGCTCTTTGTTTTTGTGATAATCAGGATGCTGAAGATCGCAAGGACGGCGAGGGACAGTTTTGGTTCTATGATATGCATAGGTGTTGCTTCCATGATGGCGTTTCATATCGTTGAAAACATCTGCATGAACATAGGGCTTTTGCCGGTAACCGGCATCCCGCTGCCGTTTTTGAGCTACGGCGGCTCAGCTATGTGGACAAACCTTATAGCATCGGCAATGGTGCTTTCGGTGTCGATGCGAAGAAAGAACACAAGATACGAAAACCCCGGCAATTAAAGGGAATTTTGATGTATAAAGAAGCATATGCTTTTATGCAAGTTGACAATGCACCATGTGTATGTTATACTTA
>SVHB01000016.1 GCA_015056005.1 Clostridiales bacterium | reverse complement strand
ACGCAAGCTTTCATTTCCTTTGCGGCATTAAGCAGCTTGGAAACGCCGTTCAGCTGGCTGATCGGAGGAGTGTAGTAGCAAGCGTCGTAAGGACGATTGACATGGGGGTTATAGTAGGGGTTGCCGCCGGTGAGGTTGATGAGCCTGATGCCGCGATCGTAGAGCATCTTCATGAGCCTCTTGCCGTCTTCCAGATCGTAGTTATGGAAATCTTCCTCGCTGTCATCCCAACCGTAGGGGCGGGGGAGCTCATCATAGGAGTTGAGGCGCAGGGTGATCGGAATATCTACGTTTGCCTTGATCTTGTCGATGGTATTCATCAGGAAACGGGTGCGGTTTTCAAAACTTCCGCCGTACTTGCCCTCGCGGGTACGGGAAGAAAGTATCTCGCTGTGGAGGTATCTGTGGCAGGACTTGATGTCGATAGCGTCAAAGCCTGCTTCCTTTGCAAGCTTGGCTACAACCACATACTGGTCTTCGAGCTGTTCAATCTCTTCATCGGTGATGATGTGAGTGGGGTATACCTTGGGCAGATAGGGATCGAGGTAGGGGTTTTCGGCAGCAATGATAGCAGGACCGTCGCCGGGCTTGGAATAGCGGCCGGAATGAGTGCACTGAAGTACCAGGAAGGGCTCAAAGCCGTTTGCTTCCATGGAGACCTTCTTGATCATGTCGACCATTGCCTTGAATTCGTTTACATTGCCTTCATGCAGCCAAAGCTGACGGGGGTTCGCACGTGCATGACGGAAAACAGCACAGGCTTCGACCCAAAGAAGACCGCAGCCGCCCTTTGCAAAGCGCTCATAGCGGCGCAGAACGAGTTCAGAGGGAGAACCGTCGGCAGTACCGTCGCAGCCTTCCATGGGATGAACGATCAGACGATTGGGAACAGTCTTACCGTAAATAGTAATGGGAGTATGCAAAACAGATGTATCATCGCTGAAGGGAAGAACATAACCGCCGTCGGAAATATCTTTTTTCAGCTCATCAGCGGAATTATAGGCAAACCGCTTGAACTCAGACATATAAGACACCTCAACTATAAAAATATTACATATATTATACTATACCGCCCCCAAAAAAACAAGAATTCATGCAATAATGGCTGTTACAATTTGAACAAATGAGCCTGAATTGCAAAGTTTACAAATAGTATATTGGATTTATTACAAAACAGGGGTATAATATATTAAGATGATATACATTTGGAGGTCTGAATGTACAATAAGTTTTATAAACCTCAAAAGAGCAGGGGACAAAGGATAAAGGTGTTCTGTACTTGCCTTGCCTGCTTTCTTCTGGGCGCAGCATTGATGGGCGTTTTAATGCAGGTCAGAATGGAAGCTGTGCTAAGCCAATATCAAAACGAAGCAAGAGTGCAGATCGAAAAAGCTAAAAGTGCCATGGAGGAGGCAAACCTCGCGCTTCTGGCTGTGAGAAATAACGCGCAGATCAACCTTGAGACCGCGCAGAATAATGCTGCAGCCGAGCCTAAACGCGTCAATGAATATGAAGACGAGCCCGTTGCGGCAATAGCCGCAGCCTGCAAGCCGGGGATCGTTGGTGTAACCAGCCAGATCAAGCAGTCTACATATAATTCGGGGAACTACTCTTCCGACATATTTGAGTATTACCGCAGAATGTTCCCGGGTATATTCGGCGGAATGGAAGACCCGTTTGCCGCTGAACCCGATAACGGCAGCGAACCGAACTATATTGATTATGCTTTTGGTTCGGGCGTTATCATCGATGCGGAAATGGGATATATCATCACCAACCACCATGTTATCGACGGCGGCGAAAAGATCAATATTACACTTTTTGATGATACAGTCATTGAAGCTGAGGTCATTGGCTCGGATGAATACTCCGATGTTGCTTTGCTTAAACTCGTGGATGTACCCGCAGAACTTGTGCAGATCAAAATCGGCGATTCCACCAATGTGACCGTCGGCGAAATGGCGGTAGCCATCGGCAATCCTCTGGGTATTGAGCTTATCGGAACAGTAACCATGGGCGTTATCAGCGCGACAGACCGCGATATCGAGCTTAGCGACGGGCGCATAATGCGCACTATCCAGACCGATGCGGCAATAAACTCCGGTAATTCAGGCGGCGCTTTGATAAATTCAAACGGAGAGCTTATAGGTATCACGACATTAAAGATGTCGACCTCTGCTTATTCAAGCTCCAGTGTGGAAGGACTCGGATTTGCAATTCCCATAAACGAAGCTATGCTGATAGCGCAGGAGATACAGACAAACGGAAGGGTGATCAGGCCTACACTCGGAATCTCAAGCGAGGACATAACCGCGGATGAAGCAAGGCGCATGAACCTTGTTGCAGGCGTAAGAGTAAGGAGTATAACACAAGGCTCTTCCGCAGACGGAGCACTTGAAGTTATGGATATCATCACCAAATGGAACGGCGAGGATATAACGGGAAGAAGCCAGCTCCAGAGCAAACTGAACCGAGCAAAGATAGGGGACAATGTAACTTTAACAGTATGGCGAAACGGAAATATTGTAGAAGTTGCTATTGAGCTTAAACATAATGCGTTATAGGAAATTCGGCACGATTGAGTGGCTTAATAAACAGTTAAAGCCAAGCTGCATTTAGCAGCTTGGCTTTTATCGTGTCTTAACATATATGTTGATAAATACAGAAATACCCACTTACAGTTAAATAAATAAGGCGTCATCTGTTTTAGGTGTAAGTATTCTGTATACTTTCAAACAGTTTGTTCTGTATTTGTGTCATTCTCTTAAATGCATGACCGTGACTATTGTTGACCATGCCGGACACGCAGAGGTCTTTCGTTAATGAGAATTTCTAGAATTTAGGAAACCTTCGTTCATGCCGGAATAAAAGAAGACACAGCAAGTTAAAGCGCTGTGCCTTTTAATTTATCCTGTTTTTATTGAATATCTATTTGACATGAGCGCATGGTTGTGATTGCCGCTTTTTGCGCTTCAAGGCTGGTGGCAGCTGTGCAGCTTTCTATCACATGAACATCTGCTTCAGGGAGAAATGCTTTTATCAAAAGTGCGTTTGAAACAACGCAGATATCCGTGCATACACCAATAAGATAAATATCGCTGTATTTGCCTTTTACATATTCAGCCAGTTCAACGCTTCCGAAGGTTGGCTTTTCAAAAAACTTTACTTCTTTGCCTTTTATGGCTTCTTCAACCTCGGGTATAAGCTGCCAGCCTTTTTCGGGCTTTATGCAATGGGGGACGGGGAGGAACTTGCCCTCTCTCGTGTTCATATATTCAGCATCATGTGTATCATATGTGCATATAATGTCGCCGTCAAATCCGGATATAAAATCTTTCACATTGCCTGTTATCTTCTGTGCATCTGCGCTGCCAAGAGCATCAAACACAAAATCGTTCTGCATATCGACAACAATCAAAACCTTGTTATAAGCCATACCAATACCTCCTCAAAAGCTATTATAAACGTACTTGTTAATATTGACAATATACTTTTCAATGTTGTAAAATTACAAAGTGATATTATTTTGGAGGCGACAATATGCAGCAGGACATGATTATCATCTTGGATCTGGGCACTCATGAGGTTTCCCGTGTTGCCCGTGCGGTTCGTTCCATCGGCGTTTATAGTGAGATCTACCCCCACGATATCACCGAAGATCAACTCAACGCTATTCCTAACGTTAAAGGCGTCATCATTTGCGGCGGCCCCAATAATGTGATCGACGGCGAGACCATTTTCGCGGGCGATCATGTATATAAGCTGCCCAATCTTGTTATAGATCATGCAACTCAGCAGAAGAAGCAGGATATCGATGCTCTGCCCGAGTGCGACGAAGAACTCGTCGCTCTCCTCAAGCCCTTTGTATTTGAAACCTGCAAGGCAGAAGCAAACTGGAATATGAAGAATTTTGTTGCCGATCAGATCGAGCTTGTCCGCAAGCAGGTCGGTGATAAGAAAGTCCTTCTTGCTCTTTCCGGCGGCGTTGACAGCTCTGTTGTTGCGGCTCTGCTCGTAAAGGCTATCGGCGATCAGCTCTATTGCGTGCATGTAAATCATGGCCTCATGCGCAAGGGCGAAAGCGAGCAGGTTATAGAGGTATTCCAAAACCAGCTCAAGGCCAACCTTGTTTATGTTGATGCATCCGAGCGCTTCCTCACTAAGCTTGAAGGCGTTGCTGATCCCGAACAGAAGCGTAAGATCATCGGCGCTGAGTTCATCCGCGTGTTTGAAGAAGAAGCCCGCAAACTCACCGAGGTTTCTCTGCTTGCTCAGGGTACCATCTATCCTGATATCGTTGAAAGCGGCACCAAGACCGCAAAGATGGTCAAGAGCCATCACAATGTCGGCGGTCTGCCCGAAGATATGCAGTTCGAACTCGTCGAGCCTCTCAAGTTCCTGTTCAAGGACGAAGTCCGTGAGTGCGGTATCGAGCTCGGTCTCCCCGGCGATATGGTTTATCGTCAGCCCTTCCCCGGCCCCGGCCTTGGCGTACGCTGCCTTGGTGCGATCACCATGGACAGGCTCACCGCGGTCCGTGAATCCGATGCTATCCTGCGCGAAGAATTCGCAAACGCAGGCCTTGATAAGAAAGTCTGGCAGTATTTCACCGCTGTTCCGGATTTCAAGTCTGTTGGCGTCCGTGATAACGCCCGCTGCTTCGATTATCCCGTGATCATCCGTGCGGTCAACACCGTTGACGCTATGACCGCCACCATCGAGCGCATCGACTACGATGTCCTCGAAAAAATCACTCGCCGCATCTTAAACGAAGTCCCCGGAGTCAACCGCGTCCTCTACGACCTCTCCCCCAAGCCCACCGCTACTATTGAATGGGAATAATTTCAGAGGTCGAAAAAAGCCTTTAATATCAAGGGGTTTCGAACTTTCGGAGCCACTTGTGGCAACAAAATGGCAACATTTTTAAAAGAATAATTGCAACAGGTTTTCAGGTTATTAACCGAACCATCTATGGAGGAAATCCTGCAGATGGTTCGGTTATTGCTTTTTGGTTTGAATATACTTGATATACGGAAATGCGCTGACAGCAGATAATCAGTGAAAGGAGCGCAATAATGGGGGATTTTGCTACAAAAAGATTACAAGCAATAGCGGCTTGTGAAAAGATAATTAATGGCATTGAGGACGGAGAAATTACTATTTCCTCCGCCTTGCTGCAATGCATGAAAGTTGCTCGTTTAGTGAACGATGTCGATGCAATTGAGTGGCTAAATTACGAACTTGGTGGCTACCCCCGGAATGATAAAGGATATCTTACCACATCTGCGTGGAATGTAGCTGTTCAACATGGGCGAAGTTATGTTGATAAAAAAGACAAAAAAACATATGTATTTACAGACCTTGTTGCTGAACTGGAGAATATAATCAGTAATTCAAAAGATGCGTTGAACAATTTTTCTATGCAGGGTTTTTCCGTATCTGGCGATATGGCGCTTTTAGCAACGAGTAGAATGACCGAGAATGTGAATCAGGCAACCATCAATTTGCTCAGCACAGCTAAAACAAATGAGCAACGACTTTCTGTTCTTAAAGCTCAGTTTTATGGGTATGCAATAAAATGGCAGATGGATTTACAATTTGGCAATAATGCTAAAAAAATCTTTGAAGAGTATCAAGAAAAAGTGAGTTTGTCTTTCTCTAAACTCTCTACAGCGACTCTCCAAAAATTATCTGCGATTGAAGATATGATGGAAGACAGAAATCCCGAAAGGTATTCCCAAGTCCTTACCTCTTGTCGAAGATTGTGGGAAGATACAGCAAAACAACTTTTTGATGAAGTCCTTCCTAACTACAAAGAAAAGCTCTTCAAAACAAAAACCGGAAAAGAAATTGATGTGTCGGGCGATCACTATAATAACAAATTGTCCGCAGTTATTGAAACCCTTCAAGGAAAAGCGGCAAAAAACACCCTTGTTGGAAGCGAAACCATATATTTAGTCGATTGGATGGAGCAAATTAACAATTCGCAGAGTTCGGGTGTTCATTCTAATGTAACAAGAGAACAGGCTATGCAGTGTATTATCCACACATACATCGCTTTAGGGGATATTCTGAATCTCAAAGACGATGTATAATATTTCTAAGCTACTATATGCTGAGTTCTTCGAATGATCAATTTGTGTTTTTTATGTTTGGTATAATTGATACTGTGGCAACAAAAAATCAGATAGCTCCTGCTGTCTGAATAATGGAAATAATCCTAAGACCTTGAGCCAAATCCCATAAGCAAATCTGTTTAAGATTTATTTTTCAGGAGCGAGTGGGAATAATCTTATATTGATTCTAAGTGGTCTGAAATCTCTTTGTTCAGTCCACTTTTCTTTTAGAAACGCAGCCAATCTTATCATCGTTGATAAGATTGTGATAAACATCCGATGTATAGAAATACAAAAAGGAGCTGTTGCTCCGTAGATTATTTATCTGCGGAGCAGCAACTCCTCATTATTTTGCGTCCGATAGAAAAGTGCGGTTGCCAGAATACCGGTCAGTAAAAGTCCGATTCCCAATACAAAAGGCAAAACTCTTGAAATATCACTTAATACACCGCCGATATAGCCAAAAGGTACACTAACTAACATAACGGTCGTTTGTAAGAGAGCCATGATTCCCGAACGTTCTTCAGGATCGGCATGAAGCGCTACCAGCGATTCCCGCAGGGTGTTCAATATAGAAACGCCAAGAGCGTCAAAGCAAATGGATACAAACAGCAACGTATAGCCAAAAACTCCGACATCCGTAATAGAAATCAGCAGCAAATTTGCGACAATACAGCTGAAAAAGCCACCATATAGTGGTAATTTCAGCTTACTTTGATTAATCCGATTGATCACGGTAAAGAAAAGAACTGTGGATAACAGACTTTTGACCATCGGAAAGATCGGTAGCAAGCTATCGGATACGCCAATGCGTCGTGATACGATAATTTGCCAGAAGGTGCTGCCCAGCATGACAACGATCTCCACCAGAATGCTGATGATAATTGCAAACTTGGTTCCTCGGGAGGCAGAGATTTTACGAATGGCACCTGTATAATTCTGCAGCAGTTCTACCCAGGAACGATTTTTTGAAGCTTCAACTTTGACCTTTCCGACAGCTGTTTCTGTGGAAAATTTATACAGTATGATCAGCTTGGCTGTCATAACAATAAAAGCATTGATGAATAAAATACGTACTGCCGGTATCAAGGTCAATTTTGCAACCAGGATAGAAGCGATCGGCGCAAAAAGTGCGGACATATTACCGGCAATCATTACCCAGGAGTAGATCTGCGTGATTTTATCCTTTGGTGCATCCTCTACCAGCAGGCAATCCCACGATATTGTGGTAATCTTCATCAAACCGTTAAATAGGGCAGCTATTACAAAGAACCAGAAGCCCTGGCTACCTGCCCAGATCAGGCAAGGAACGCTCCAGGCTAGAAAATCGAAAATAAGCGTGCTCTTTCTGCGCCCGATTTTATCTACAATCGCTCCGGCTAAAAAGGAAAAAATCATCTGTGAAAACATGTAGACGGAAGATACGATACCCACCTGCACATCGTTCAATCCAAAGGCAAGCATATAAACCGACATATACGGTAGGCATAAATTCATCGAAAGCCCCCACATCGGCTCTGTAAACAGACATGCACGTGGGTTACCGCGAAGCTCCATCAGCGTGTGAAAAAGATTATTTCCGCTTTTGCTGCTTTTTTTGCTCATGGAAGTTCTTCTCCTTATATGTGTAAAATCAGTAGTCCGCCAACGGATTGTAAAAGATATCCGAGTCATTGCTGTCTGCAATTTTGCAATTACATCATATTCTATCACAGAATTGTTAACTTTTCCACTATTGTGCTACGCTGTATTGAAAAACACGCCTGTTTGTGACATAATACAGCCAAACCTCTCGCAACAACTAACGCAAACTCCTTGTGGTGATTTATCACCGCTGATAAGATTTTGATAAGCATACATCGTACAGCTGCGACAATATGGGTAATCAAAATAATCAGAGTAGCAGGCGCAATATCTTATAAACAAAATTGTTTTAGATGCAAGTCTCTGCGACGAGTGGGAATAACACCAACCGGCTTACAAGTGCCCGGAAACCTCAGCGTTTGTTGATCTGCTGATAGGAAAAGGAAAAGTCTTACAGATCGCTACAAACATAACGCCTGCCGATAATATGAAAATTATCGATGCATCGGATCTTCGAGTGTATCCAGGTTTTATCGATGCACATAGTCATATAGGTATTTCGGAAGAAAAGAAGACCAGTCAGGGTGATGAAAGCAACGAGGGAACCAATCCGATCACGCCATGCATTCGTGCTATTGATGCAATCAATCCAATGGATTCTGCATTTCACAACGCACTGGCTGCCGGTATCACGGGAGTTATGGTAGGACCCGGCAGTGCTAATCCCATCGGAGGACAGTTTGCTTTTGTTAAGACACATGGAAGACGAATAGACGATATGGTCGTTATGGCACCCTCTGCTATGAAGTTTGCTTTTGGTGAAAATCCTATGACAAACTACGGTCCGAATGGAAATATCCCGTCTACCCGCATGGGAATTGCATCGTTAATTCGAGAAGAACTGACTCTTGCAAAGCAATATTTCAGCAATGGTAATGGATCCCAAAAAACATTTGCAATGGAGTGCTATCGGGATCTGTTTGAGGGAAAAATACCGATAAAGGCGCATGTACACCGCGCAGACGATATTTTCACTGCAATTCGCATCGCGGATGAATTTGGTTTAGGACTCACTCTTGACCATTGTACCGAAGGTCATCTCATCGCCGATATCATTGCTCAAAGCGGTTATCCGGCTATTGTCGGACCATCTTTGGCGTCCAGAAGTAAGGATGAGGTAAGTCATTCTGATTTTAAGACGCCCGGTGTTCTTCAGAAAGCCGGCGTTTTGGTTGCACTGACCACAGATCATCCGGTATCAAGAATTCAATATCTTCCTCTCTGCGCTGCGCTTGCCGTAAAGGAAGGTATGAGTGAATGGGGCGCATTACGTGCAATAACAATAGATGCAGCACGTATTTGCCGCGTGGATCACCGGTTAGGCAGCATAAAAGAAGGGAAGGATGCCGATATAGTGATCTATGACGGGAGTCCGCTGAAAATAGCATCTAATGTGAAATACACAATTGTAAACGGGCAGATCGCTTGGCAAGCATAGCGATAGGAGGTGTAAACAATACTCTTTATGAGTGTTTAGATATACTGAGAATTCTTCCTGTATTCACGAGGCGACATTCCATGAATTCTCCTGAAAATCGTTGAAAAGTAATTGCTGTCATTAAATCCGCATGTATTTGCTATCTCAATAATGGAGCTGTCAGTGGTTGTAAGCATATGCTCGGCGTTCTTTACTCGCTGTAGTGTGAGAAATTTCTTGAAAGTTACTCCCCAGTTTTTCTTGAACAAGGTTGAAAGGTAATTTGCGTTATAACCGAATTTATCGGCCAGATCCTGCAGCGAAATATCCTTCCGACAATTATTTATAACGAACTGCATAAGTTCTTCGGTGAGCTTAATTGTGGGCAGGGAAGATGACATTGAGGTATCAAGCAGCGACTCGTTTCTGACTATATATCCAAGCAGCAGCATCAGATGAGAGCGCATCATAAAGGGAGAGAATGGGTCGTTCTTTTTTCGTTCGGAATTGATCCGATCCAATAATCGTGCTATATATTCAGGATTTCTGGGAACATAATAATTATTCTGACGAAAAACATTAAGGTGATCTGCAAATGGAGCATCAATATATGATCTGGGAAAGTGGATTATGATCCTGTTGCTCATCCCAAAATAATCATTAGCCATATGTATCTGACCGGGAGGGATGATCAGCATATCATTTGGGTTGATATCGTAAATATGGTTTTCTACGGAAAACCTGCATTTGCCGCTTACAAGAAAATATACCTCGTAAAAATTGTGAAAATGAGCTTCCGACATGCCAAAATCACGTGACATATTATCGTATCTGAGCAAATTTTCTCTGTTTGAAAATAAGACTTTTTCTGCCATGGTTCTCACCTCAGATCTATTCTATATTGAAATCTGAAAATATTCAAGATTTATATGAAAAAAGCGCTAGAACCATTAAAAGTATTGAGTTATTATAATGGAGAAATCGATATAAAAAATTCAAAACTCTATTCATATTTAAACGGCAGGATAAGGAGACGGCAAAATGAGCGAAGCGAAAAAGCAAATAGTACCCAATGCATCAAACACATATTGTAATCCGCTTTCAATTCCGAATATTCCGTACGGTTATGATGAAAGAATGATAAAGGAAAAGGGCATGTTTGATCTTTCGGATCTTGCCCCCGATGATTTTCCTGCACATCGTTCAATATCTGACCCGACTGTTTTCTTTCACGACAATAAGTGGTACCTTTATCCAAGCTATGGGATGGCTTGGGTAACGGAAGATTTTATTCATTGGAAGCACCATAAAACAACACCGTATTGCCCTAAATACTCGCCTTGCATAACCAAGTGGAAAGATAAGTTCCTTTTTACTTCATGGTTTAGTCCGCTGTATGCTGCAAAAACTCCGCTTGGTCCATTTGAGCTTTTAGGTGATTTTATATTGCCGGACGGTACACATTTTACCCCCTGCGATCCTGCTATTTTTACCGATGATGACGGCAGAATATATTTATATGCTTTTGATTATGATGAGCTTGACGGAAGCGGTATTCATTTTGGATTTACAGCGGGTTATGAACTTGATAAAGATAATCCCAGACAGGTTGTAAACGGTCCTGAAAGGGTATTTACCATGAACCCCCAAGAAAATTGGTGGGAAAGAAACGGTTTTGACAATCAGGATACTCGTTTCGGTTGGGTAGAAGGTGTGCATATGCTAAAATATAAGGGCAGATATTATTGCATATATGCGACACCGGGCACAAGCTTCGGCTCTTATTCTATGGCTGTTTACTATTCCGACGAAGGACCGTTATCAGGCTTTAAGTGCCAAAAGAAAAATCCGCTTACCTTTAACCGTCATGGTATAGTAAGCGGTGCGGGGCATGGCTGTGTTGAGGTTGGACCAAATGATACTCTTTGGGCGTTTTATACAATAGCGGCAACAATGAAGCATCAGTACGAAAGGCGAATCGGAATGGATTTGGTCGCTGTGGATGAAAACGGCGAGTTGTATTGTCCGCATGGGGTCACCGATACGCCTCAGTATGCGCCGGGATATACAGATAATCCTTTAGAGAATAACAGTCCGGGCTATCTGCCGCTGAACATCCACTACCGTCCGACTTCTACAAGCAATAAAGAGGGCAGAGAACCGCTTTATGCTTGTGATGGCAGCAATCTTACCTATTGGGAGCCTGAAGAGACCGATGCCAAACCTACCCTTACATGCAGTCTTAATGTTCCGTATTATGTCGGAGCGGTAAGACTATTCTGGCAGGAAAACGGTCTTGACTACAGTAGGGGAATTGTGCCGGGTCCTATCAAATATATGCTCGAAGGCCATTGGCAGGGAACGTGGACAAAGCTTTATGATAATCTTGATGAAAATGAAGAGCTCAATATAGATTACAAAACCTTTGAACCTTTCAGCTGTGATAAGGTGAGAATCACTATTCTGGAAAAACCCAAAGGCGTAAATGTGGGAATTAGAGATTTTACTGTATTTGGCGTAAGGGACATGGTTAGATAAAGTCAGCGCAGCAGCAAGTACATCGGAATAAATCGTTTTAGTGCACTGATAGTATCGCTTATACTTGAAATGTTTATTACAAAAACCGCTCGCGTGAATATTCAGCGAGCGGTTTTTTATACCAGCAGTTTATCAAATTATAATGCTATTGAGCTTGTTTAGCCATAACTTATACTTTTCAAAAGAAAAGGCGGGCATACCTGCGAGGTAATGATTGTAATATGATTTTTTGTCGATCGTCCATTTGATAAGCAGCATCTTTTGATCCGAATAAATCATGCGCAGTTTTTGTAAGGGTTTACTGCAGTTGGGCAAAATACTGAAATCGCCGGATGCAATAATTTCATCGGACTCGATATCTCTGACCTCGTAGCTCCCGCTTATTTGCTCTAAGGTATCATTGGCAGCAAAGAGCGTATAATTCCAATCGTGCATTTCATCCATCATGAGCGCAAAGGGTGCCTGACTGCGCTTTATATAGCTGTAGGCAAGCTTTTTGTTGTAGAAATAGTCCACAACGGCATCTGACATCTGGGGCCATCCGTCAAGGAGATTCCACCAAAGTATACCGCCGGTATGGGGTCTTTTTATGCGGATGCGCTCGATGAAATACTTCTTCGCCTCAGCTTGAGAGATCTGAGAAGCAAGAATGAAATCTTCGATATTATTTGGTTCAAAAGCAAAGAGCTGTTTGATCTGATCGGCCATCAGTTTGACTCTTGAATCGTTGTTTTTCTGATCGGAGGAATGAAGCGTCCACTGTTCGTTGAAGATAGGCCAGATATGATCTTCATCCACTATTTTCTTAAGCGATTCAAGCGACGGACAGCCATGATATCCTGTTTCGCTGACAAAGCATGCCTTTGATTTTGAGTAAAAATCTGCTTTGTAATAATCCCTTGCGCCCCAGAGGTGGCGTTCGACAAGATCATCTTTGCCGTTTTTCAGCTTGCGGAAATTTTCATCGGAAATATAGGGTGAACTGGGCAGATAAGGCCTGAATGCGTCATGCTCCATAACCAGCCTTGGAAGCAGCTGCCTTGTGATTGTGTTGAAGGAAGGTGTGATTCCTCCTCCCGCCAGCGATTCGTCTATCTCATTATCGCCCGCCCACAGCACTATTGAAGGATGATGGCGAAGCGTGTTTATTACCTGAGTAAACTCGTTTTTAAGGTTTTTAAGCATTTTATCGTCCATGGGGCAGAGTTGGCATGCCATCATGAAATCCTGCCAGATCATTATGCCGTGCCTGTCGCAGTAATCATAAAAATATTCCTGCTCGTAAACTCCGCCACCCCAGATGCGCAGCATATTGCAGCCGATGTCGCTTACAAGTTCCATAGCTTTTTCATAGCGAAGTATATCTTGGCTATGGTATGCATCCATGGGGACCCAGTTGCTGCCGCGGCACATTACATCAACGCCGTTTATCTCAAATTGGAATTTTGGGTCAGGATCGCTCATAGATTCGGTACGCTTGAGTTCAAGTTTTCTAAGACCGACTATCAGCTTTTTTTGTGCAACTATCTTGCCGTTGCGGTAGAGCGTTGCTATGGTATCATATACATTTGCTTTGCCATAGCCCAAGGGCCACCAGAGTCTGGGATTCGTGATCTTTGATTTTATCCTTCCGAGTTTACGCTGTTTGGGCGAATCGACAGCAAGAAAAGATGAATCTTCACCGCAGGTGCCGGTGATCTCCACCTTTAAGCTTCCGTCTAGCAAGGCATCGTACGGTGCTTTAATGCTGTAGCAAAAATCAAGATTCGGATTCATTTCCGCATCAAAGTTCACGATATAGCTGAGCTCTTCAAAATCGTATTCATCGCAATAGATCAGTGAGACGCTCTTCCATATACCCGCGCTTATCGCTCTTGGGAAAATGTCCCAGCCAAAGCAATGGGCAGGCTTGCGCAAGTATGTTCCGCCTTCAAGATGCCAGCCATAGAACTGATACTGTGAGTATTCCTGATCAAGCTGATACAAAAGCGCAGAACTGATATGTACTCTAAGTACGTTTCTGCCTTCGGCAATGCAGGAAGAAACATCGAACTCATGATATATAAAGGCGTTATCGGACTGACCGATGCGGATGTCGTTTAAGAAATACTCGGCGATGCAGTCGACCCCGTCAAAGCGCAGGAAAACTTTTTCGTTATCGAGGGCTTTTTGCGCCATGAATTCAAGCTCATACCACCATTCGTATCGCTCGAATTTTTCCGAAATCCTGGTATTCATTCCCTTATAGAGATCTTCCGGCAGAAGTCCTGCTCTTGAAAGATCAAGTTCAACGTTTCCCGGAACCTGTGCTTGGATAGAATCTGAGGGAAGAATGGCATCGGCTTTGATCGTTTGATCGCGATAGTAGAGTTTCCATATGCCGTCAAGAAGGATCTTTCGTTCCATAAAACATTCCTCCTGTTTATTTGTTTCGGATGAATGTATTATATAACAAATATAGGATTTATTCCATATTTGTTATGACCATCTGGTGATAATTTTGGTGAGCGCCGCCATAAATCCTGCTTTTTCTATATCGTTCTTTGGATAGAGCTGATATCTCAAGGAATTTCCGTTATCGTAAGTTACGGTTATATAACCTACCTCGATATCGGAATACAGCGGCGCAGAAAGGATTTCGGGAAGCGTAATTTCAATAACGCAGCCGGGTTCGCTTCCGCGATGTACAAGCGCGGTGATATCGCTGTGAGAGATTATATCGATTTCTTTTTCTTTGGCTCCCATCAAGGGCAGGGTACAATACGTATCTCCGCTTTTTGCTATAGTCTTGATCTCATATTCATCAAAGCCGTAGCTTAAAAGTTTTTGCGCATCGGCAAACCTGTTTTGAGAATCCTTGTAGCCTAAAAGAACGACTGTCATGCGCTCATCACCGCGCTGCGCTGTTGCACATAAGCAGCAGCCTGCTTCGCTTGAATAGCCTGTTTTAAGACCGTCTGCGCCTTCATAGAACCTAACGAGCCTGTTTGTATTTACTAGCTCTGTAACTCTTCCGCCCGGGTGAACGAGCTCATCCATCCATGTGGTGGAATGGGTAAAGTATTCCTCGTGCTTCATAAGTTCAAGTGCCATGATAGAGACGTCTTTTGCGGTGGAATACTGTCCCTGAGCAGGAAGTCCTGTGCATGTTTTAAAAACGGTGTTCTCCATCGAAAGCTCCTGCGCTCTTTGGTTCATAAGCTCGCAGAATGCGCTTTCGCTCCCGGCAATATGTTCCGCTATCGCAACGCTTGAATCGTTGGCAGAAGCTATTATAACTGTCTTGATAAGCTGAGAAAGCTCATATTCGCTGCCTTCATCAAGAAATGCCTGCGAGCCCGAGGTATCTGCGGCATTTTTGCTTACGGTTATCATATCGTCTGCGGATATTTTGCCGCTCTCTATCGCCTCATATGTCAAAAGCAGAGTCATGACCTTGGTTATGCTTGCGATCGGAACGGTTTTATCCGCATTTTCTTCATAGAGTATATTCCCTGTTGAGTTTTCAATCAGCAGCGCTATATTGCCTCTTAATTCAAAGGGCAGGGCAGCGTAGGAGAACACAGGTGTAAGTGAAAGTAACAGAACAAGTATGAATAAAACGGCTTTTCGCATTATATCACCCCGTGCAAATGATATGAACCAAACCTTCTTGATATTCTGAAATCACTGTGGTATAATCGCACAAAACCAAAAAGGAGGCAAACGTATGAAGCTGCTTTTTATGATCGGCAGCGGTGCTGTCGGAAAGATGACGGTTGGACAGGAACTGGCAAAGATAACAGAGTTTAGGCTGTTCCACAATCACATGACGATCGATCTGGTTCATGAGGTTTTCGGAAAGCATAACGGGGCAGCTATAAACATGCTTCGCGAAGTTATTTTTTCCGAGTTTGCAAAGAGCGATAATTATGGCATGATCTTTACATATATGTGGGCCTTTGATCATCAAGCAGACTGGGATTATATTGAACATGTGAAGGATATATTCAGTCCTTACGATACGGAGTTTTATTATGTGGAGCTGATAGCTCCTCAGGAAGTAAGGCTCAAAAGAAACACGACCGAAAACAGGTTAAGGAATAAGCCCACAAAACGAGATATCGAAGCATCTAACCAAAGGCTTATTGCGGAAGACAGATACAGGCTGGTCAGCAACGAAGGCGAGATCCCGTTTGAGAACTATCTGAGATTGGAAAACGAGAATATCTCCGCCGAGGAAGCAGCAAGAATAATAAAAGAACATTTTGATCTCTAAAAATGATGTCCTTAGTGCTTATGCGCTAAGGATATTATTTTACCAAAAGATTTCAAATAATAAAAAAGTTAGTAAAAAATGAAAATAGGTATTGACATTTGTATGTAGGTGTGTTATTATAATCAAGCAGTGAGCGAGAGACGCTCAAAGCACTGAAATAGCGGAATAGTGTAACGGCAACACCTACGACTCTGACTCGTATTTTCTAGGTTCGAATCCTAGTTCCGCTGCCAGTAATGCCTCCATGGTCTAGTGGCCTAGGACACCGCCCTCTCACGGCGGCAACAGGGGTTCGAATCCCCTTGGGGGTGCCAATACCGAACGCTTAGGGGTTCGGTATTTTTTTATTTCGAAATATAGATCAACAGCCAAGGCGATAAAAGCCTTGGCTGTTTGTTTATCCTATTTTGTTTCCCCAAACGATGCAGCATGGCATTATGTCTGTTTCCATTACACTGTGGGGAATATAAAAGTTTGAGGAATCCTTTTTATATACAACAATGGTATTGGAATTCTGGTTTGCGCATAGCAGCCAGTTTCCGCTTGGAGCGTAATCGAAATCTCTGGGCCAAAGCTGAGTCGGGATATACCCCTTGCTACTCAATGTGCCGTCTTCGTTTATAAAGAACAGCGCAAGGGAATCATGCCCTCGATTGGATGCGATAAGCTCATTTCCATCCTTGCTGATGCGGATTGCGGCAGCTGTGTTCTCTCCTTTCCAATCAACCGGCAGGCAGCTGATCTCCTGAATGAGCTTTACGTCTGCGTTTTTATTATAAGAAAATACAAGCACGGTTGATCCCATTTCGGTCAGCACATACATAAACCTGCCGTCGTTAGAGAATATGAGATGCCTTGGACCTGAGCCGGAAGGGCAGGGGATCTCCTTTGCACCAAGAGATATTCCGTTATGCTTGTCATATGGGTACATAAAGATCCTATCTAGCCCAAGATCGCACATCGCTATATGAGTGCCATCGGGAGTAAGGCATACATGGTGAGGATGCGGCTGAGTCTGCCTTTCTTTATCCGGACCGCAGCCGTGCAGTTTGATAAGGTTTGATATGGGCTTTATCGTGTTGTCCGGATCAATATCAAACTGAACCAGAGCTCCTTCTCCGTATATTGAGGCGATCAACTTTCCGTCGTGTATGCAAAGATGACTCGGACCTTTGGAATGTGTGGATTGAGATGATATGAGTTCCATTTTCTCTTTCGAAACATTTATGCTCGATACACCGCCGCCGTATACTCCGTCTATCTCATTTGCTTCAAGGATGGCGAACAAAGTCTTCTTATCATCACTAATACTAAGATAAGAAGGCCTGACTGTATCTATTCTGTCTGCTTCCCCGATTATGCCGCTGTCGTCGTCAAAAATGCATTTGAGAACAGCAGCGCCCTCTCCTTTTTTGAATGAACCTATATAAACATCATATTTTGCCATAATATACCTTCTTTCTAAAATAGAATACAGCTGGGCGCTTCGTAAAAAAGACTGAAAACAGGTTTTCCGTTTATATCATACACGCCGATTCTGTTTTCCTCCTGTTCTGCGCAGAGTATGAATTTTCCGCTCGGATCAAATTCAATGTCTCTCGGGCATTTGCCGACTTTGAAATGGTGAGACAGAGCAAGCAAACCTTCGCTTTCGATGGCGAATACCGCAATTGAGTCATCACCGCGGTTGCCGACTGCAAGCAGCATGCCGTCCGGCGATATTTTAATTGCAGATGCTGTATCCTCGCCCGTGAAGCCCTCGGGCAAAGTCCCTATCTCCTGTATAAGTTCAGCCGAGCCACAATTATACTTAAAGACAAGCACGGTATTCCCCATTTCGGTAACAACATACATAAAGTCTCCGCGTTTGGAAAATGCGATATGTCTGGGACCGCTGCCGGGTGGACAAGCAATTTCGATAGGTTTGAGGCTGACGCCGCTTTCTTTGCAATAAGGATAAAACATCACCTTATCAAGGCCGAGATCACAAACCGCGAGATACCTTCCGTCAGGTGTAAGCCTCACAAAATGCGCATGCGCGCATTCCTGACGCGCTTTGTTTGGACCCGCTCCCAAGTGCTGGATATAGAAGGGGTGAGGAAGAATGTTACCGCTGCAGTCAAGATCGAATATAGTGACTCTGCCTTCGAAATAGCTTGCGGTGAAAAGATGGTTTTCTGAGGCGAAAATATGGCATGAAGCCGATGCATGAACCGGCTGAATAGAAGCAAGTCTCATACCATCTTTTATATTTACCGCAGCAGCTCCTTCTTTGCAGGAGGCGTAGATAATATCTTTATCAGAACTCCTTGCGAGGAATACGGCACGTTCCAGTCTGATATGATCAAAAACTTCAATTTTTCCGCTGTCGGTATCAAAATAAGCTCTCATTATCCCCGTATCATCGCCAAAGGCGGATGTTCCGAGAAACATTTCCGTTACAGGCATATTTAATCTCCTTTGTGTTTATGATCTTATTATATATGAACTTGCACAAATTGTATATTTCTTTGTTCATTTATTTGAAATTTTACTTGAAAAATATGAAAATACGGTATATAATACCAATAGAGAACAAGTGTTCGCTATAATAAAAAGCGGAGAATTATTATGGAGCTTAAAAAGAAATTGTCAATACTCAGCGATGCGGCGAAATATGATGCGGCATGTACATCGAGCGGGGTCTCGCGTTCGGGCAAAAAATGGAATATTGGAAGTTCGGCTGCTTGCGGTATCTGTCACAGCTTTTCGGCGGACGGAAGATGCATTTCGCTCCTTAAAGTTCTTATGAGCAATGTTTGTGCTTACGATTGCGCGTATTGTGTCAACAGAAGGAGCAACGACACCCCAAGGGCAACGTTCGCCCCTCGCGAATTGGCGGATCTCACCATGGCGTTTTACAGAAGAAATTATATAGAAGGATTGTTTTTGAGCTCAGCCGTGGTGGGAACGCCGGATGATACCTGCGTATTGATGCTGAAGACGCTTGAAATACTCAGAAATGAGTATAGGTTCGGCGGATATATTCATACAAAAGCTATTCCAGGTGCCGATAAGAGTTTGCTTGCTAGGCTCGGCATGCTATCTGACAGAATGAGCGTTAATATCGAGCTGCCTTCTCAGGAGAGCCTGAAGCTGCTGGCTCCCGAAAAGAGCAAATCGGGAATACTCAAACCTATGGGTGCAATAAAGGAAATGATAGATGAAAACAGGCATGACCTTGTCGTTTACAGGCACACTCCTTCTTTCGTGCCAGGGGGACAAAGTACGCAGATGATAGTCGGAGCAACACCCGAAACCGATTTGAAGATACTTAGACTTGCATCGGGTCTATATAATAAATATCGGCTTAAGCGCGTGTTTTATTCGGCATATGTTCCCGTAGTGGAAGCATCCAATCTTCCCGCGCTTGATGTAAAGCCTCCGCTTTTAAGAGAACATAGATTATATCAGGCGGATTGGCTTTTGAGGTTTTACGGTTTTTCCGCAGATGAGCTGCTTGATGAAAAGCACCAGAATTTCAATCCTCTGATCGATCCCAAATGCGATTGGGCGCTGCATCATATGGATCAGTTCCCGGTTGAAATAAACAAAGCGCCTTATGAAACTCTTTTAAGGGTTCCCGGAATAGGCGTCACCGGAGCCAGAAAGATAATCGCTGCTCGACGTACCTCAAGGCTGGACGAGATATCGCTCAGGCGGATCGGTATCTCGCTAAAACGAGCTCAGTATTTTATTCTTTGCAACGGAAGATCACCGGTAAACGAATTCATACCGAGCGATTCAATAATAAAGAGCCTTTTATCCCAAAAAAGTGTAACAGAAATAGAATCGCGTCAATTTGAACAGCTTTCGCTTTTTGATACAACACAGGAGGATCTGCAAAAATGCTTAACAGGTCAGATGTAACATATATTTACGACGGTACTTTCAACGGATTGCTAACTTGTATATTTGAGAGCTTTGAAAAGCATGAGACCCCTTTCAATATCGCACCTGCGGATTCTCCTGTGGGGTTCCTCATTTCGCCCAAAGAAATAAAGACCGATGAAATAAAAGCACTAAGAGTGGTGAAGGGGATAATCTCTCATATGGGCGGACGAGGCATGGAAATGGTAGAGGACGGCTATTATACCTGTCTGCCCGATAAAGAGCTTGTGATACTTGATTTTGTAAAGATGGGGATGAGGTTGGGAGAATGCGTTTGCGATATGCTCGCTGTGCCTATCGTTTCCACTCTCCAAAAGGCAATAACTCATTTTCACAGAGAAAAGCATCTGCTTACCGGTTTTATCCGCTTTTCGGAGCATAACGGAGTTCTGGTATCGAAGATAGATCCCAAAAACAGGGTATTGCCAAAGATGGCACAGCATTTCTGTGACAGATATCGCAATGAAACATTCTTTATATATGATGCGACGCACAAAGAAGGGCTTTTATATAATAACTCAAAAGCCTATATTATACCGATAGACGATTATATCCAGCCTGATGCAGATGAAAGCGAGCTTCAGGCGCGTGATCTTTGGAAATTGTTTTATGATACCATTGCAATAAAAGAACGCTATAATCCTGTGTGCAGGATGTCGCATCTTCCCATGAGATACAGGCATAATATGACCGAATTTACCCATATTCAGGGGAACAAAATGCTTTCCTGAAACGTTTGATGGATACCTTGACAGTTTTTCGTTGCGAATACCTCGTATTGGTTGTATAATATATATAATGTTTTTGCGGAGGAACTGATTTGAAGTATCTGTTGCGTTTCTTAAGCTATATAGCCAAAAAAGCCGCTGTACTGATCTTAATAATAGGACTTTGTGCAACGGCTTTCATAAGTGCAATGAATCTGTCCAATATGTTTATCCTTGTGAACGATGGAATGGAAATGCGAGCAAACTATGTTCTTGGCAAGAACGACGGCGCAGAGCTGTATAAATTCTTTTCAAGTGATTTCCTTTACAGGGATGAGCTGATCAACAGCGGGAGTTATACGCCATATAAGATCAGTGGTTCGAGCTATACTCTTTCCATAAATTCAATGTGGGCCTGGCCCTGGCAGACTACCGCAACCGCGGTGGTCGAAGAAAAGGTGATCCTTGAGGGCTACATGAAGGTAGAATACCAGACACCCGAACAGCTTGCAAGCCCGGATAAAATCCCTGCTCCCGCATGGGAGAACAAAAAATATGAGCTCACGATCAGGAAACAAATCGATGGTTCGTGGATAATCACCGCGCTTGATACCGTTGAAGATCTTCCTATGGCAACACCGAGACCAAATTAAGGAAAACGGAAAGATAGATATATGATAGATTTTGCAAAAATGGATCACACCCTTTGTCTTGCGCCTATGGCTGGCATAACCGATTGCACTTTCAGGCAGCTTTGTATGGAATACGGCTGCGATCACGGAACTACCGAGATGATAAGCGCAAATGGTCTCATTATGTCACCAAAGGAGAACCATATCCAGCGTCAGCTGATGGAAAGGCTTCCCGAGGAAATTGTCGGCGTTCAGCTTTTCGGCTGCAACACTCAGATGATGTTTGAAGCAGCAAAAATGGTGGGCGATCTTTATGATTTTGTTGATATTAATATGGGATGTCCTTCTCAGAAGATCGTTCAGGGCGGCTCAGGCGCCGCTCTGGGCCGAGACAGAGGTCTTGCAAGGATAGTCATAGAAGCGGTGAAAGACGCCGTAAATGTCCCTGTGACCGTAAAAATGCGCCTTGGCTGGGATGATGATAACAAAAACTATCTTGATCTTGCCGTTGCAGCCGAGGAAGAAGGCGTTGCGGCGATTGCTATACACGGCAGAACCAAGGTGCAGATGTATTCGGGCAAGGCGGATATAGAAGCGATAGCAAAGGCAGTCAAAGCGGTATCAGTGCCCGTTATCGCAAACGGTGATATCTTTACCCCGGAAGATGCCGTAAGAATGTTTGAAGTGACCGGATGCAAGGCTGTTATGGTCGGCAGGGGTGCAATGGGTAACCCCTTTATTTTCCGCCAGATAAAGCAGCTAATGGCAACCGGCAAGTACGACGAGATCGATCCCGAAGAAAAGCTGCAGACAGCGCTCAAGCATACCTCACTCATGCTTAAACTAAAGGGCGAAAGAGTCGCGACATACGAAATGCGCAAACACGTTGGCTGGTATATCAAAGGCATGCGCGGTGCCACTGATCTTAGGGAAAAGATCAACAAAGCCGAAAATACCGACGCGATCTGCCAGCTTCTGACCGATTATATCAGGAGCAGCGTGTGATGTTTGCCGATTTTGACGCATATTTTGTGAAGAACAATCGGGACGGTATGAAGACCGTGCTTCTATTGACGGCGGTCAGATATCCCGAAAGCGGTCAGGATACTTGCGGTATCGACCCTTATTATTTCACTTCGCAAAATGCGTATAATAATACCAAAAAACTGATCGAAAACATAAAGTCAAAGGGTTATTTTGCGCAAAAGGCAAACGATGTTTACCTAAAACAGCTGGCAGCTGAAATGGGTATAGGCAGTATCGGGTTAAACACGATTTGTGTGACTGAAGAATTCGGCAGCTTCTTTGAAATGGAAGCTATCTGTACCGATATGCCGCTTGAAGAAAGCACGAAAATGCCTGCTCCCGTGTCCTGTACAAACTGCATGAACTGTATGAATGCTTGCCCTACAGGGGCGATAACTCCAGATGGCTTTGCAAGAGAGAATTGCCTAAGAAACCATATGCTCAGCGGCAAACCTGTTCCCGAGCATATGAGAGAGAAAATGGGTCAAAGGCTTATCGGGTGCAGTATATGCAGAGATGTTTGTCCTAACAACAAGGGAAAAAAGCTTATGGGGGCGATCCTTCCCGTTGATCTGACCGAAGTCTTCTCTCTTGAAGATATGCTTGACACAGAAGGGAAGTCTGTTCATCAGAAAAGGCGCGAAGAGATATTGGGAAGCAATCTTGTGCGCAGAGAACGGCTTTGCGCTCAGGCGATAATCATCGCAGCAAATGCACAAAGAAAAGATCTTATAGGACATATAAAGAAGCTGGTAGGGCATAAGAATCCCGCGATCGCACAGCATGCATTGTGGGCCCAAGCAAAACTCGAAAGGGAAGGATAAAGATGAATATCCTTGATATTATTGCTAAGAAGCGTGACGGTCTAGAGCTTTCAAGCGAAGAAATCAATTTTTTTATCTGTGGTATATGCGATAAGACTATTGCCGATTATCAGGCTTCGGCGCTGCTCATGGCGATCAGGATAAACGGCATGAGTGCACGCGAAACCGCTGATCTTACCATCTCAATGATGAACTCCGGCGATGTTGCCGATCTTTCTTCTATCGGTGCAAAAACCGCGGACAAGCATTCCACGGGCGGCGTAGGGGATACCGTTACGCTTATTGCCGTGCCGCTTGCAGCTGCCTGCGGCTGTAAGATCGCCAAAATGTCTGGCAGAGCGCTGGGGCATACGGGCGGAACAATTGACAAGATGGACTCCATTGGCATAAACAGCGAGCTTTCGGTGGAAGAACTTATCAAAAACACCAAGACTATCGGCTGCGCAGTAGCTCAGCAGACGGGCGAACTTGCTCCTGCGGATAAAATCCTTTATCAGCTCAGAGACGTTACAGCAACGGTTGACAGCATACCTCTTATAGCGTCATCCATTTTGTCTAAAAAGTTTGCAACCGGTGCCGATGTTATCGTGCTTGACGTAAAGACAGGCTCCGGCGCGCTTATGAAGACACTTGAGGAATCCAAAGCGCTTGCAAAAGCCATGGTCGATATTGGGTATCATACCGATAAGCGCGTTTGCGCCTTCATTACCGGTATGGAACAGCCGCTTGGCAGATATATCGGCAACCGACTTGAGGTGTATGACGCCATAATGGCGCTGTCCGGCAAATCTCAGGGGGCACTTTTGGATGTTTCCGTAGAAATAGCTGCAAAAATGATGGAGTTAAGCATGGATATTGGGCATGAAGAAGCTTTGTCTATGCTGAAAACAGCTCTTGAAAGCGGTGCAGGGCTTGAGAAGCTGCGTGAGATGATAAAAGCACAGGGCGGTGATATATCTGTTGTCGGTGATCCCGAAAAGCTTGTTATTGACTCAAAGAGCGAGGTTCTGTCTGAGGTTGATGGGTATATCTCTTCCATGGATACTCAGCTCATAGGCGAAGCTGCGCGCGCGCTGGGCGCCGGGCGTATGAAAAAGACCGATCCCATAGATTTTGACGCCGGCATTATAATGAACGTAAAAATAGGGGACAAGGTAAATAAAGGCGATATGCTTGCCTGCCTTATTTGCGCAGATTCGGAAAAAATAAAAATCGCTGAAGAAATGATGAAAAAGGCCATTGTTGTTTCTTTGGATAAGCCAATTATTCCCCCGGTAATATACGATTTTATCCAGTGAGGTATACTATGAAAACCAGAGTTAAAGAATTGCTGCGCGTAGCTGTACTATGCTTTATTCAGATCATACTTGCTTTGATCTCATTTAGACTCAAGTCAGCGTTGGTTCCGTTTTCTCTGTCACTTGTAGCCGTGTTTATATGCGGCGCTTTGCTGGAACCAAGGGATGCGCTTCTTTCGCAGATGCTTTATATCACCCTCGGTATAGCAGGGCTTCCCATATTTGCCCGTTTTGGCAGGGGTGTTGGCGCTATCGCAGGTATCGGCGGCGGCTTTATCATTTCATATCCCTTTGCAGCTCTGTTTATTAGCCTGATAAAGAATAAACTGAAATTTAAAAAGCCATGGAACGCAAGTTTCTGCGCCATGGCAATGTCGCTCGTTATCGTATATCTTATCGGCGGTATCTGGATGGTTCATATGTACGGCTTTGAGATCGGCGATTACATAGTCCTATCCGTCTTGCCATTTGTATTTTTCGATCTGATAAAAGCAGCAGCGGCATCATCGCTTCTGCCGCTGCTTAAAAAAATCAAGATTATGAATATTGAGGAATGATCTTACGCATTCAGCGCATTCCAGAACCTCATGAAAGCGTTAAAGCCTTCTTCATTGAGCTTGTACACGCCCGCGTCGAACAGCACGCGGGCGCATTTTATTGAAAGCTCCGCGCGTACGGCCTTTTCCGCTTCTTCGGCGGAAAGCTTACCGTACTTCTTACTGATATAATCAAACCAAGGTTTATGGATATCAGCCACATCTTCCATGGAACCCATGCCGCAAAGCGCGTTTTCGACAGCTTTGAGCTCGGTCTTGAGCCTGCCGGGAAGGATGAAAAGACCCATAACTTCTATAAGGCCGATGTTTTCCTTCTTGATGTGATGCAGATCGCTGTGAGGATGGAATATACCCAGAGGATTATCTTCGTCGGTACGGTTGTTCCTGAGAACAAGGCTCATCCTGTAACCGCCTTCTGTCTTGCGGGCGATGGGAGTAATGGTGTTGTGAGGCTGATCGGTGTAAGCGAGCACGCCTGCTTCATCGTCGGAATAACCGCGCCAGAAAGCAAGGATCTCGTCTGCGGCGTTTACAAGCGCTTCTCTGTCAGCGCTGTCAAGCCTTATGCAGGTCATGGGCCATGCTGCCAGCTCGCATTTGATCTGAGGATACTTTTTAAGCGTAAGTTCATGAGCGCAGGGAGCTTTGTCCATGGGGAAAACATATCCGCCGCCCTGGAAATGATCATGAGAGAGTATGGAACCGCCTACAATGGGCAGATCAGCGTTGGACCCGATAAAATAATGAGGAAGGTTTTCAACGAAATCCAGCAGCTTTTCAAAGGTCTCGCGGCTGATTTTCATCGGTACATGCTCGTCGTTTAATGCAATGCAGTGCTCGTTATAATAAAGATAAGGAGAATACTGCATATGCCAGGGCTTGCCGCCGATGGTGATGGGCAGCATCCTGTGGTTCTGACGGGCAGGGTGGGATGCATTGCCGGGGTGGCCGGTGTTTTCAACGCAAAGCAGGCATGCGGGATAGCCGGTCTGGGGCAGAAGCTTAGCCGCTGCGATATCCTTGGGATCCTTTTCGGGCTTGCTCAGGTTTATGGTAATGTCAAGATCACCGTACTGGGAAGGAGCGGTGAAAGCAATATTCTTTTCAATGGCATCAACCTGAATGTAGTTGTTTGCTCGGCAGTAATTATAAAACCATGTGGTTGCAGCTGCTACACCTTCGTTTTTGCTCTTTTCGTTGAAGATAGATTCAAGCGTGCTGGGAGGAAGGCTGATAAGCCCCATGATCTTTGCGGAGAAAAGCTCACGGAAGGTCTGTGTGTTGGTCTTTATGATCCCTTTTTCTGCAGCATAATCGCAGATAGCTTCAAGATACTTGAATGCGGTGCGCTGCGGCTCGCTCTCCTTAGGTGCAAAGGCGCTGTAGCCCTCAGCGGGTACGTCGATATCCAGCGCATCCATAATGAGGTTGCGGCAATAGGGGACATCCTGAGTGAAGATGAGTTCGTTTTTGAGGGCAAAACCCAAAAGTTCTTCTATGATATTCTTGATCACAGCGCATCATCCTCCAAATTCAGATATGAAAAAAGCCCGTACAAAACGGGCTTGGCAGGGGAGACGCGACTCGAACACGCAACCCACGGTTTTGGAGACCGGTACTCTACCATTGAGCTACTCCCCTAAGCGACTTCGTCATTATACTATATATTTCTTGAAAAGTCAATCATTATTTTTAAAAATATTGCAATTATTAAAAACTCTTTGTATAATATAATAAAATTTATAGGAGAACATTTATTATGAAGATAGGTTTTATCGGCGCCGGCAATATGGCGGGTGCAATTATAAAGGGAGCACTGAATTCCGGTTACGATGCAAATGATCTTTTTGCATTTGATATCGATCGTAAAAAGATTGATGATCTTGGCATAAACGCATGTAACAGTGCTTGTGAGCTTGTTGAAAAGTGCGATTTAACTTTTTTTGCAGTGAAACCCTATATAATCGAATCCGTTCTTGAACAGATAAAAGGTATCAGCGCAAATAAAGCGTTTGTTTCCATCGTGGCTGCGTGGTCCACAGAAAAACTGCTCGGGTTTTTGCCTGAAGCAAGGATACTTCGTGTCATGCCGAACACCCCTCTTATGGTAGGTGAGGGCGCAGTTGCGCTGAGCGCACAGAATAATCTGACCGAAGAAGAACTTGCTTTTGTGGAAAAATTTCTTTCCTCGCAGGGCTTTGTGTTTACCGTAAAGGAAGATCTGATGAACGCAGTAACTGGGCTTAGCGGCAGCGGTCCCGCTTATGTATATGTTTTCATCGAAGCGCTTGCCGATGCGGGCGTTATGCAGGGACTTCCCAGGGATCTTGCTTATAAGCTTGCCGCGCAGACGGTAAAAGGTGCAGCAGAAATGGTGCTTAAAACCGGTGAACATCCCGGCGCGCTCAAGGATGCGGTAACGAGTCCTGCCGGAACCACCATCTGCGGTATATTCGAGCTGGAAAAAGCCGGTTTCAGAGCTGCTGCGATAAAGGCGGTCAACGCGTCTGCGGATAAGTCCAGGGAACTCAGCTGATGAAAGAGATAGAACTTTATACCGACGGTGCCTGCTCGGGAAATCCAGGGCCCGGGGGATGGGGCTGTGTGCTTTGTTACGGCGAGATAAAAAAAGAGCTCTCGGGCTTTGAAGCTCATACTACGAATAACAGAATGGAGCTTACAGCTGCTATAGAAGGTCTGCATGCGCTCAATCAGCCATGCAGCGTAAAGCTGTATTCTGACAGTTCCTATCTCATAAATGCTTTTTCACTCGGATGGGTCTATAACTGGGAGAAGAAAAACTGGCTGAGAAAGCCAAACGACGAGGTTCCCAATAAAGAGCTTTGGATCGAGCTTCTCAGGCTTTCGAGGACCCATAGGATTGAATGGATCAAGGTCAAGGGTCATGCCGACAACGAGCTCAACAATCGCTGCGACAGATTGGCTGTAGGTCAGATAAAAGAAAACAGCACAAAAATCCGCTCTTGACACTTGGAGAAGTGCATGGTAAACTATTCGCAAAAGACAACTTTTGCGAATAGTTTTGTCTTTTTAAACCCAAAGGAGGTGCTTTTTATGACTGATCATATTAAACCAAAGGATGATGCTTCGTCTTATAAAAAGCAAACCGATAAAGAAAATATATTGAAGCTGCGAGAAATTTTGAAAGAGCTTCCGGAATTCTGCGAGCAATATTTTCTTGCGATGGAAAGTACGACCTCGTCGCTTACCAGAGTCAACTATGCGCGCGACCTGAAAATCTTTTTCTTTTTCCTCATGAACGAGATCCCGAAGTTTAAGAATTACTCGATGCAGGATTTTAAGCTGAACGACCTTGACGAGATTTCGGTCATGAATTTGGAAAAGTATCTTAGCTATCTTACTTTGTATCACGGCACAGACGATATTGAGCGAGACAACGATCAATCCGGCAAGGAGCGCAAATTGGCGGCGCTCAGGTCGCTATATAAGTATTTTGTGAAAAGAGAGCTAATAAAGACAAACCCGGCAGCGCTTACAGATTCGCCGAAAAAACACGAAAAAGCGATAATCAGGCTCGAGCCCAATGAAGTCGTCAAGCTTCTGGACCTTGCAGAAAGCGGAGAAAAGCTTACAGAAAGGCAAAAAAAGTATCACGAGCGCACAAAAACAAGAGATGTTGCGCTGCTTACGCTTCTTTTGGGTACGGGCATTCGCGTGAGCGAATGCGTGGGTCTAGACATCGGCGATGTGAATTTTGAGGATTACAGCTTCAGAGTGACCAGAAAAGGCGGAGATCAGGTTGTTCTGTATTTTGGTGACGAGGTTTTTGATAAACTCAGCGCCTATTATAATGAACGGACTAAAATAAAGGCTTTTGAAGGACATGAAAATGCACTGTTTTTATCGATGCAGAATAAGCGCCTGGACGTGAGATCTGTGCAGAATCTGGTCAAAAAATATGCTTCCGTAGCAGCTCCGCTGAAAAAAATATCCCCTCATAAGCTCAGATCTACTTTTGGTACCGAGTTGTACCGGGAGACAGGTGATATTTATCTTGTAGCCGATGTTCTGGGGCACAGCGATATAAACATTACCAGGAGGCATTATGCCGCTCAATCCGACGACAACCGCAGACAGGCAATGCGCGTCAAGCTGCATGAACCTGACTGAGTTTTTATTCCTTCGACAAACATCGACGTTAGTAGACATGTACATTAAGGAATGCCCATGATATAATATTTGGTGCGCGAATAAATATCAGGGGTGAAAATATGACTGATCAATATCGGCTGCTGATGCGGCTTATAAACGGTGCGACAGAAGGCAAAAAAATAAAATGCGGCGAAAGCTGTTTTATAAAGAAGGATCAGATAAGCGGAAAACAGCTTGGACATCTGCTGATCTGTAATTTCAACGAATACATAATTCATTCCGATCCCAAGAATTATGATTATCTGATGATAAAACGATGCGAGCCAAAGTATAACCGTGAAGAAGATTATCAATATAAGTAAAAAGAGAAGCCGTAAAACGACTTCTCTTTTTTATGTATTATTAGGAGCGCAGATCGGCGTCGAAGCTTGCCTTCACGTTTGCGATGACCTTGTCCCAAACCTTGTTGATCTCTTCGTCGGTAAGGGTTCTGTCAGCAGCGCGAAGAGCGAAGGTGTACGCAACGGACTTCTTGCCCTCGGGAACTCCCCTGCCCTGATATACGTCGAAGATGCTTATGGAGTCAAGCAGCTTACCGCAGGAAGAAGCGATAACATCCATGCAATCGCCTGCGGGAACATCGGCGTTCATGATAAGCGCGATATCGCGGGTAACTGCGGGATACTTGGGAGGAGTCTTTGCATCAACGGTGGAAGAAGCAAGGCTCATTACGGAATTAAGATCGATGGAAGCGATATAAGCTTCGCCGAGCTTATAATTCTTAGCCACATCGGGGTGTACCTGACCCAGGCAAGCGATGCAGGTATCGCCGACCATGACAACTGCGCTGCGGCCGGGGTGCATATAAGGCTCATTGGCACGCTTATAGCTGCCTTTGATGCCATGGCGGTCAAGAAGCATATCGACAACGCCCTTGATGGTATAGAAATCAACGTCCGCGCCGTACATACCGAGCTGCAGAGTAGGTCTTTCGTCTACCAGTTCGGTGATGGGCACCTGCTTGGGGATGAACACGGGAGCGATCTCAAACAAGGCACACTCGGTGATCTTCTGGTTGTAGTTATGAGCTACGGAGGTCAGCATCGAGGGTACCAGAGTTGTGCGCATGATGGAATAGTCTTCACCCAGAGGATTGAGGATCTGTGCGCTCATTCTGCGGGTATCATCAGCGGGAAGGTTTATAAGATCGTATGCCTTGGGGCTGATGAAGGAGAAGGTCATTGCCTCGTTGAAGCCGGCGCCGCAGAGCATATCGCGAAGCGCATACTGGAAGGACTGCTTTGCGCCCATGGAACCGGGCACCATTTCGCCCGCCATAAGGGTGGAAGGCAGCTTATCATAGCCGAAATAGCGCAGAACTTCTTCTGCCAGATCGGCGCCGCGCTCGATATCGGTGCGGTACATGGGAACGATAGAGGTTACAACGCCGTTTGCTTCGGTGGATTCAATTCCAAGACGGTTAAGAATGGAAAGAATATCCTCGACAGGAACGTTTACGCCCATGAGGGTACGCAGATAGGAAACCTCTGCCTTAACGGTCTTCTGCTGAACAGGATTGGGATAGCAGTCGATAACGCCGTCCACGATCTCACCTGCACCAAGCTCGCATACGAGCTGAGCGGCTCTTCTAAGACCGGTCATGGTAAGCGCGGGATTTACGCCTTTTTCAAACAGAGAGGAAGCAGCGGTGCGCATGCCGAGCTTCTTTGCGGTAACTCTGACAGAAGCAAAATCGAAGGATGCAGCTTCAAAGAAGATGGTGGTGGTATCATCCTTGATCTCGGAATCTTCACCGCCCATAATGCCGGCGATACCGGTTGCGCCTTCGCCATCGGAGATGATGAGCATATCTTCGTCAAGCTCTCTGTCTTTTTCGTCCAGAGTGCGAAGTACCTCGCCCTTCTTTGCATTTCTCACGATAATCTGAGCGCCCCTTACATCTTTAAGATCGTAAGCGTGCATGGGCTGACCGTATTCCGCCATGACGTAATTGGTGATGTCTACGATGTTATTGATGGGCTTGATGCCGACGGCGTTAAGAGCGTTTCTCATCCACTGGGGAGAGGGCTGGATCTTTACGTTTTTTACGATAAGGCCGGTGAAACGGGGGCAGAGCTGCTCGTTTTCAACCTTAACGCTGATATAATCGTTTACATCACCGCCGCAGGTGGGATAGGAAATTTCAGGCTCGTTGAATTTGTTGCCGGTAGCCATAGCAACTTCACGGGAAACGCCGATGATGGACTGACAATCGGGGCGATTTGCAAGGATCTCAAAGTCCATTATGATATCGTCCATACCGAAAATGGTCTTTACATCGGTGCCGAGGGGATAATCCTCTTCGAAAATCAGAATACCGTCTTCTGCTGCGCTGGGATAGATACCGTGGGGCAGACCGAGCTCCTGATAAGAGCAGAACATACCGTCGGAAACTTCGCCGCGCATTTTGGTGGACTTGATTTTAAGACCGCCTGCAAGGTGCGCGCCATTTAAGGAAACGGGAACCAGCGCGCCTTCAAACACGTTCTTTGCTGCGGTGCAGATCTGGATTGTCTTTTCGCCGATATCGGTCTGGCAGATAACCAGACTATCAGCATTGGGATGCTTCTTTATCTCGGTGATGCGGCCTACAACGACGCCGGAAATTTCTGCACCGAGCTCTTCATAGCCTTCGACAGCGGTACCCGACATTATCATGGTCGAGGTAAGCTTATCTGCGGGCATATTTACGTCAGTATATCTTTTTATCCAACTGATAGGTGCTAACATTTATTTGCCCTCCCGATTACTTGAACTGTTCAATGAAACGAACATCGTTTTCATAGAGCAGACGCATGTCTTTGATGTTGTACTTGAGGTTGGTAACGCGCTCGATACCCATACCGAAAGCAAAGCCGGTATACTCGGTGGGATCGATTCCGCACATCTCAAGAACCTTGGGATTTACCATACCTGCGCCAAGGATCTCGATATAGCCGGTACCCTTGCAGATGCGGCAGCCCTTGCCCTTGCAGGCGCTGCAGCGAACGTCGACCTCTGCCGAAGGCTCGGTGAACGGGAAGAACGAGGGACGGAAGCGGGTATCGATGCCTTCGCCGTAAAGCTGACGGGCAAAGGTATCCAAAGTGCCCTTAAGATCCGCCATAGTGATGCCCTTATCGATCACAAGACCTTCGATCTGATGGAAAACGGGAGAGTGGGTCGCGTCAACTTCGTCGGCTCTGTAAACCCTGCCGGGGCAGATGATGCGGATCGGAGGCTTCTGAGTGAGCATTACATGAGCCTGAACGGGAGAGGTATGAGTCCTAAGAAGGATATTATCGTTAAAATAGAAGGTATCCTGTGCATCTCTTGCGGGATGATTCTTAGGTATGTTCATGAGCTCGAAATTGAAATGATCCAGCTCTATCTCGGGACCGTCGGCTACGGTGAAGCCCATACCGACAAAGATATCGATCAGCTTTTTCTGCACCTGATACATGGGATGCACGGTGCCGCGCTTGACTTCCCTGCCGGGCATGGTGATGTCGATGGTCTCAGCCTCGAGCTTTTTGAGCTTTTCGGTCTCCATCAGCTTCAGCTGCTTTTCTTCAATAGCGGTCTCAAGCTGCTTGCGGACGTCATTGATCATCTGACCAACGATAGGTCTTTCTTCGGGAGCTACGGAGCCCATACCTCTTAAAAGACCGGTGAGTTCGCCTTTTTTGCCCAGAACTCTGACTTTAAGGTTTTCAATGGCAGCAGTATCCTGTATGCTGTCCAGTTCTTTCAGCGCGCCTTCAAGTATTGCGCTAAGCTTTTCCTTCATTCTTTTCCCTCCAAAAAAATAGCGCTAACATCCCCAAGGGACGAAAGCACTGCTTCGTGGTACCACCCAAATTTGCCGCTGACACGGCCTCTTTCCTTAACGCGGCGAAACGTCATTGCCTACAAGATCACCTTCAGCAATGCAGCTCGGGAGCGAAATTTCACGCAAATTCGGTCTATCCGCTTTCAGCCAAGGGCGGAACTCTCTTTAAGACCTGAAGAAACGCTACTAAACTCCGTCATAGCCTTTGAGTTTAAGTGAAAAAATCACTTTATATATTATATCACAAAAAAAGCCTTTTTCAATAGGCAAAAAGGCTTTTTTGTGATATTTACATGCTATTTATGATAGCGGTATATACTCTTTCGTGCATGGAATAAATATATTTATCGACCATCCATGCAGCTATCAGAGTAAAAACAAGCCCGGTTGCAGCTTTTACAGAATAAAACCATGCGCTTGTATTAATAGGATAACCGAGCTGAGTTCTGATGCTGATAAATGCAGCGTCTGAAAACGATACCAATCCAAGCAAGAGCGCTGCTACTATGATATCATAGGCAACATGTGCAAAAACAGAACCTGAGATCACATCGAAAAAGCGAAGAAAACGAACTTTTTCTTTCTCGGTTTTGAGCTTATACCTTGTAAAAGCATAGCTGTAATGAAGACATACGCAGCAAAGGATCATGCCGAGGATACAAATTATGACCGTCATCCCCTGCCCTCGCCTTCTTTTATGAAAAGATCATACATCATGATGCCGGCTGCAACAGATGCATTCAGGGATTCTGTTTTACCGGCCATCGGCAGCATATATTTATGCGTTGCTCTGTTTCTTGTAATTTCACTCACGCCTCTGGCTTCGGAGCCTATAAACAGAGCGAGGTTCTTTTTGATGGGCTCTCTTTCATAGAAGGGCTCGCCACCTAGAAGCGCTGCTATGACCGCGCAATCATCTGCTTCAAGCTTTTCAAAGAGCTCGCATATATCCATCTTTACCGCGGGAATACGAAATACCGCGCCCATGCTGGATCTTACGACCTTGGGAGAAAACGGATCGGCACTGCCGTTTAAGAAAACGATCTGCTTAAAGCCGGCGGCTTCGCAGGTGCGCCAAATGGTTCCGCAGTTGCCGGGATCCTGCACTCCGTCGAGCACTACAATAGGATAAATGAGCTCTTCGATCTTCTCATCAAGAGCAACGGAGGCAACTATGCCCTGGGGAGTGACAGCCTCAGACGCCTTGGCGATGGCTTCTTTGGATGCAAAAATAAACTCATTTTCCGAAAAGCCTTCGGGAGGAGTTTTCCCCTGCTCAACGAGCATTCTGATGGGTCGCTTTCCTGCGTTTACGGCCTCAAAAAGCATCTTCTCGCCTTCAATCAGATAAGCGTTTTCTTCCCTGCGGCCTTTTGCGGTATGCAGACGCATAAAATATTTAATGTTTTCATTGCTCGTGCTGGTGATCACTTGCGCCATGATATCCCTCTGTTCGAAAACAGCCTCCCGGACAGACCGGAAGGCTGCTAAAATCTATTTATGTTGGCTGTTAAGCACCAAGCTGCTTCTTGGCGATAGCAACGAACTCAGTGAATGCGGGCATGTCGTTTACGGCAAGCTCAGCAAGCATTTTGCGGTTTACGGTAACACCGGCAAGCTTAAGACCGTTGATGAGACGGCTGTAGCTGATGTCGTTCATACGAGCGGCAGCGTTGATACGGGCGATCCAAAGCCTGCGGAAATCGCGGCGACGGAGCCTGCGGCCGACGTAAGCATAGCGCAGAGCGCGCATAACAGCGGGCTTAGCGGTGCGGTACAGCTTGGACCTTGCACCGAAATAGCCCTTGGAAAGCTTAAACACCTTGCGGCGTTTCTTTAATGCATTAACAGATCTCTTAATTCTGGCCATTTTAGGTACTTCCTTTCTGAGCTACACCCGCTCTTAGTACGGAATGAGAGTCTTTATGGTCTGGGCTTCCTTGATTACGTTAACATAAGCGGTCTTGCGCAGGTTGCGGGTACGCTTGGTGGTCTTGCTGGTCAGCTTATGTCTCTTGTAAGCCTGTGCTCTTTTTACTAAACCGGACTTGGTTACGGTGAAGCGCTTGGCAGTAGCCTTATGGGATTTTTGCTTAGGCATCGTATAGGTCCTCCTCTCTTAGTTGAAACAAATATCTACTTATCCGACTTGGGACTGAGCATCATGGTCATGGTCCTTCCTTCTACTGCGGGACGCTTATCCATATTGGCAACGTCCTTTACTCTTTCGTAGAAGTCGTTCATGACATCGTATCCCAGTTCGCTGTGAGAAAGCATACGCCCTCTGAAACGGATAGTGACTTTAACTTTGTTGCCATCTTTCAGGAACTTTACGCAGTTTTTTACGCGAACGCCTACATCGTGATCTTCGATCACGGGGGACAGGCGAAGCTCCTTCACGCTAATGACTTTCTGATTTTTGCGGGCGTCCCTTTCCCTCTTGTCCTGTTCAAAACGATATTTGCCATAGTCCATGATCTTGCACACAGGGGGATTGGCAGTGGGTGCGATCTTGACAAGGTCAAGCTGCTGTTCTTCTGCCAACTGCAAAGCCTGTTCGGAAGACATAATTCCCAGCTGGGAGCCATCGTTTGCAATAACTCTAACCTGAGGGTCGCGGATTTCCTCATTGATCATAACGTCGGTAGCTATGGGTAGCACCTCCCAAATAAGATAGCTTGTGCAAAGCACAAAAAATTGCGGACAGAAATCTGCCCGCAAATAAGGATACAATGATCAATTATAAGATCAAGAAAACCGATAACCCGCGTATATTCTACGTCAAGGTGAGAAGCGAGCAGCTTCTGCTTTAGCATAAATATTATAACCGCACACAAAGATATTGTCAACACTTTTTTCCAACAAAAACAAAATATTTTTGCATGCTTAGTAATTATAGCATCCATACGCAAATGAGTCAACCATATATTTGTTGACTTGAGCGATTCTTTGGTATATCCTAAATTCAAAGTATACAGTAAAGGTAATTTTGATGAAGATATCCACAACAACTCAGGCTGCAGCAAGGAAAGCGAAGAGAGAACAGATGACTTTATATGACGAGGCTGTATGGTTCAGATCGCTTGGCTTCACCTCCCTTGACCTTGACCTGATGTCGCCTATAAGGTGCATAAGAAAGCCCGGATGGGAAAGCTTTGCGGATGAGGCTCTGAAAGCCGATATCCCGTTTACCACCGCTCACCTGCCCTTTGATTATCCTCCGAAATACGATATAAAGAACCGTGAGCGCTTTATGCTAAGGACATATCATGCCCTTGATGTATGCAAAAGGCTTGGAGTCAAATGGGCGGTAATACATCCGCATACAAAAGCGACAGAAGATTACGACGAAGAAAACGAATTTAAGAACACCGTGGAATTCCTGGAGCCTTTTATGGAATATGCCGCAATAACGGGCGTAGGTCTTGCGGTCGAAAACATGCTGGGTCCAAAGGATGTAGAGCCCGGGCACAGGTTTTGCTCCACAGCCGATGAAGTAATTAGAGTAGCCGATCATTTTTCCTCAGGCATATGCTGGGATACCGGGCATGCAAATATTTCCGGTATAGATCAGCCCAAAGCCATTATGATGATCGGTAAAAGACTGAAAACCCTGCACATAAACGATAATTTCGGGACAGACGATCTTCACATCGCGCCGTATACCGGGCTTATCAGCTGGTCGGGCTTCCTTAAAGCCTTGAAGGATAACAATTACAGCGGCGATTTGAATTTTGAAGTGAATATAAAGAACATGCCTTTCCCGCTGCTTGAAACGTATTTGAAGCACTTGTCTGAAACCGGAAGATTCATGATAACCGAAGGGGAACTGCAATGATCTTTATAAAGGCGATAAAGAAACTAAAACAGGTACCTGCAGGCTCAGCTTATCCGTATTGCGCTCAAATGGCGGAAAAACTTGAAAGGGTGGAATTTGATTCTTCGGTAACGATCCTCTCGGGCGAAAACGGCTGCGGAAAAACAGCGCTTCTGGAGATGATCGCAGGCAAACTAAATGCAATTCGGATAAACTCCGGTTCGGGAGTATCCGACAATTCCGCTGCTTCAAGATGCTTCAGGATAGAGCAAAACATAAAGCCCAAAACCACCTTCTTTTTTAAGGCCGAGGATTTTGTGAAGTATATTGCAAACCTTAATCAGATGAAAAAAGAAGCCTATGAGGAAATAGACAGGATAAGGGTGGAATATAAGGAAGAAGGTCGCTCCGATTACGCCTTGGGTCAGGCACTTTCGGCGCATTACGGGACTATATCCGCTATCGATTCTCTTTATGAGAACGATCTTTCTAAGCGTTCACACGGCGAAGGCTTCATCGATTTTTTTGCTTCAAGGCTTATTCCCGGAGGACTTTATCTTCTGGACGAACCTGAAGCGGCGCTTTCGGTGTTCAATCAGCTCGTGTTCGTAAATATGATATCACAAGCGCAGCAAAAGGGCTGTCAGCTGATAATTGCAACTCACTCTCCCATTCTTACCGCATATCCGGGGGCTTCGATATATCATTTTGAAGACGGAATTATATCAAAGAGCGAATATGACGAGCTTGAAAGCATAAGGCTTTTGAAGGCTTTTATGAAAGACAAAAATATATTTTTACAGGATGTGAAAACGGATGATAGATAAGCTTATAGCAGCGGCTAAAAAAGCGGGCGAAATAATACTCAGCGCGCACGATATTGAAAACGCGGTGGATGAAAAATCCGGTACAGCAAATTTTGTAACCAAATACGATGTTATGGTACAGGAATATCTTTTCGATGAACTCAAAAAGAGCTTTCCTAAAGCAAAGTTCATGGGAGAGGAAAACGGAGCCGATCATCTTTATGAAAACGGTCTTTGCTTCATTATAGATCCCATCGACGGAACTACTAATTTCATTATGAATTACCGTCACAGCGCCGTCTCCATCGGTTTGGCCCAAGACGGCGAGATGATAGCGGGCGTAGTTTACAATCCTTATATGGATGAGGTTTTCCACGCCGAAAAGGGCAAGGGCGCATTTTTGAACGGTCAGAAGATCGAAGCCGTGGAGCGCAGCATAGCCCAAAGCGTTGTAGGTTACGGCACTTCTCCGTATTACCCGGATAAGATGGATGCTACATTCAAGCTTGTCCGCGATCTGTATGAACTGTCGCTTGATGTAAGGAGAAGCGGTTCTGCGGCGCTTGATCTTTGCTATATCGCCTGCTCAAGGACCGGGCTCTTCTTTGAAACCAAGCTTTCCCCTTGGGATTATGCGGCAGCATCGCTCATAATAACAGAAGCGGGCGGCAGCATAGGCAGGATCGAAGGCGGAGATATCACCTTTGATAAGCCTTGCTCCGTGCTTGCGGGCAACAAAAAGGCTGCGGAGGAATTTCACACAAGGTTTTCTTTTAAGTAAATAAAAGAAATTGCAAAAAATCTTTGCAAATCCCCTTGAAAAATGTCTATTTTATGATATAATGAGCCGATGCGGTCAGATAACGCATCGGCTTATTGAATTGAGAAGGATCTTGAGGTCTTGCACAGAGGAGAATAGCTGATGAGAAGTCTTTATAATTTGAGCGATCTTGGATTGGACGAAATTTTCCGTATACTCGATGAGGCAGAGGCTTTTAAAAACGGTGCTGTCTATGAAGGAGCAAAAGGGAAATTGGTAGCCAATCTTTTTTTTGAGCCTTCTACCCGTACTCATTACAGCTTCGAGGCAGCTCAGCACAGACTCGGCTGCTGCGTTATGAGCTTTGCGCCCGAATCCTCTTCTCTTAAGAAGGGCGAGAGCTTCTACGATACCGTTCGCACCATGGAAAGCTTCGGTACAGATGCTCTTGTTATCCGCGCAACTCAG
>SVHB01000098.1 GCA_015056005.1 Clostridiales bacterium | reverse complement strand
AGCAAGTAATCGTAACCACCAACGAACAAATTGAAATCAAGTGGGTATTCGCAGACATCTTCGCTCAGAAGGAAGAAATCTGCTGATTTTGAACAAAAAGAGGTTTTTGCCCCTATTATTACACGAGTACACCCTATGCGACCGAGATTGTCGAACGCTGTCAAAAACGGTCAAAGCCCTTGGAAAATCAAGGGTTTTGACCAAAGTGTTAATTTTTTTGCCCCTGCCTTGACACGTTGAGACGAGCTGGGCAGGGTGGTCATCCCCAAGGAGATCAGGCGCACCCTGCGCATCCGCGAGGGCGACCCGCTGGAAATATTCACCGACCGCGACGGCGAGATCATCCTCAAAAAATATTCCCCCATTGGCGAGATCACCAACTTTGCCAAGGAATACACCGAGACCCTCTACCGCTCCATGGGGCATATCGCCTGCATCTGCGATAAGGACATCGTGGTGTCTGCCTCGGGCGCGGGCAGGAAAGACCTTTTTGATAAACCCCTGAGCACTCAGCTTGAGGATATTCTCCAGAAACGCCGCACCTTCGTTGCCAACAAGCGCGAGGGCGGCATGGTGCCCATCACCAACGACCCGCAGGAAAATATGACCTACACAAGTCAGGTCATCACCCCCATCCTCGTCGACGGAGACGCAGTCGGCGCGGTCATGCTCCTGTCCAGAGACGATTCCGTTTCCATGGGCGATACCGAAATAAAGCTCGCCGAAACCGCCGCAGGCTTTGTGGGCAGGCAGATGGAGAGCTGAAACGAGCACCGGAATAAAAGATCCGACCCATCGGTCGGATCTTTTTTATTTCACGTTTGTTGATGATCGAAATTGATATTATAATTAATAGGTAAAAAATAAAAACGGAGGGTGAAATGAAAAGCACTGCGATAACCGACCGACGGATATCTGAATTCAAGAAGTAACTGATAAGCGAAGAAAAAAGCCCCAAAAACATGGGGATAATTTCCGGACCGATCTTCATCACCAAGAGCAGAAGGCCGCTTGACCGCAGCAATATATGGCTGGAAATGAAAAAACTGTGCAATAAAGCAGGCGTGATCACAGGAAAGGTTTTTCCACATAACCTAAGAAAGCTTTTCGCCGGAAGTTTCTATTCCCTTGAAAAGGATATCGCCAAGCTTGCCGATGTTCTTGGTCATTCCGGCATAGAAACTACGTGCATCTACATAATGACACAGAGCCTGGAACATAGAAAAATGCTGGAGCGCCTGAAGCTGATAATATAAATAAAGCAAATAATTCGTATTATGTTGTGTGCCCGATATCAAAGTACCACCATATGAAGATACAGCTCCGCAGTTTTGCCTGAAAACGGTAAAAAAGAGTAAAGCAAACACACCCTTCAGCCGATCGGATTTTTCCATCAAGCCAAGGGATTGTTTGCCGTATTCTTATTAATAAAATACATTATTATTATGTAATTAAGCTGTCAGCATATTGATTTTTTTAAGAATTTGGAATATAATTTTAGATATAAAATTATATCCGTTCCCGCGTTCCCTTTCGCCGTTTGCCACATAATACGAATTATGTCATAACCGCGCAGGATATGTATATTGGCGCAGGCGGTAAAATGTCCCCGGGAAATTCGGATAAAATCAAATAAGTATTATCTGGCAAAGAGAAATATTACTGAAAGGTACTCTCAGATGGAAAATACCAAACGCAAAAAGCGCTCGAAGCGGAAAACGCCTATGCAGAAGGCCCTGTTTTATACAGGTATCGCGCTGTGCGTGATCTTCGGCTTCATGCTTGTTTGCAATATCATAATCATTGTGAAAGGCGCGCTTTATCCCGAAAAGCCGCCGAGTGTATTCGGTATCTCGCCGATGGTTGTATTAACAGGTTCCATGGAGGGCGATGCGCCCGATTCCATCGCTGCGGGCGATCTCATCTTTGTTGTAAGGACCGATCCGGATGAGCTCAATGTCGGCGATATTATCGCCTTCGGCTCGGGCAAATCTATCAATACCCACAGGATAATCGAGATATCTGCCGACGATAACGGTGAGCGTATTTTCATTACCAAGGGCGATGTCAACAACGCCGCCGACCCAAGCCCCGTTTATGATGACGACCTTGTGGGCAAATATAAGAGCAAGATCAAAGGCCTTGGCGATGTTGTCCTGTTTATGCAGACCCCTCTTGGCATGCTCCTGTTCATCGCAGTGCCCCTTCTTCTGTTCATAGTCTGCGATATGATCCGCACCCGCTACTATGCCAAAAAGAAAGCCCTCAGGCAGAAGCGTAAGCAGGCCGCCATGAAAGCCGAAATGGAACGCCTGAGAGCCATTGCGGACGGCGGGCAGGTTGTGGAAGCCGTGGAAGCGGAAGAAGCGGTGGAAAACGTCGAAACTGCGGAGAATGCTGATGCGGTTGAAACCGCCGAAGCCGCCGAAGCGCCCAAGACCGAAACTGCCGAAGAAAAAGTCAAGGTCGAAGCGTAAGCAATAACGCTGACACCTCATCCGCCTCTTCGAGGCACCTTCCCCTCAAGGGGAAGGCAAGAATTTCCGGCATGTTCAAACATTTGGACATGTTCTGTGTTTGACAGAACGCAAACTTTTGGATTCATTGAGATATCTCGGCTTCTCCTAGAGGAGAAGCTGTCAGCGAAGCTGACTGATGAGGTGTCCACCGATTGAACTTTTTCTTGCATGTAAGAACCTCTGTCGCTTTCAGCGATATGTTTGCTTGCGCAAACGCGATATGCGCCTTGCGGCGCGCGATATGTGCGCGAGACGGCTTTACTTCCTTATTAAACAAATAGGTTCTTCATCCGTCATAAATTCTGCGAACGGGGAATACGCGCACGCAAAATACTCATTAACTCCCTCAGTCGGCTTCGCCGACAGCTCCCTCATGGAGGGCGCCTTTAAAACCTGCAAATTCGAACGTAAATATATAGCACATAGTTTTTCCTTAATTTAAACGATTGCTATATAGTAGCCTCCCTCCTGAGGCGCGACGCGTTAAGCAAACAGTCCGGTGGACTGTTTGTAGCCAAAGCGGGGAGCAATTTATAATTGCGACCCGACAGTGGCACGGCGAAGCCGTGACGGAAGGAGTTAAAAGCATGACCGCCTTCTCGCCAAACAGAAACGGCCGATTGACCCCCAAAAAAACTCTCGGCTTAACCCCCGAATAAAGCCCATCTCGATGAAGCCACCCCTTACGGCTTCATCGACCACCAACGCAAAATACCCCACGATCCCAAAGACCTCGGGTTCCAAGGGATGAAATCCCTTGGTCAGAGAGCTCGAGAGGTGAAACCTCTCGAACGTACCCCCGAGCTTGGGGAAGGGTGAAACCCTTCACCAAGAAACCGTACCCGGTTCTTTAGCCGTCATAAATTCCTGCAAAAGCTTGCATTAGATAAAGCATTACTTCTATATACTATCGTTCGAGCTTGCAGGATTTAAAGGCTCCCTCTTGAGGCGCGACGCGTTAAGCAAACAGTCCGGTGGACTGTTTGTAGCCAAAGCGGGGAGCAATTTATAATTGCGACCCGACAGTGGCACGGCGAAGCCGTGACGGAAGGAGTCCAACTCCACCGCTTGAGCATCGAAAACCGCATGGCAGAACCTCTGTCGTTTTCAGCGATATGTTTGCTTACGCAAACGCGATATTTCTCTTCGAGAAGCGATATGCGCCTTACGGCGCGCGATATGTGCTTCGCACACTTTTTAAGAATACCCAAGCCTACCCAAGATGGCCATACATCCTGCGGGGCGTGGATATAGATGTGAGGGTCAAAACCTCACGTTGGGATGAGCGATCATCCTGAAAAAAACGGGGCGAGCCTCGTCCCAACAAAAAAAATAACATGAGGAGGACTATTCAAATGAAAAAGAATAGCACCATGAGAGTCGCTGCTCTCCTTATGACTCTCACTCTCGTAACCACCTGCTTCGTAGGCGCTACTTTTGCGAAGTATGTGACCAGCACTAGCGGTGAGGATAAGGCACGTGTTGCTTATTGGGGATTTGATCAGGCTGCTAAAACCACCATTGATATGTTTGATGATAGTTATACTAATGTAGCCTCGTCGAATGACGATAATGTTGTTGCTCCCGGTACTTCTAAGACTACCACTTTTGCCTTTGGTTACACTCCTAAGGGTGCAGAGGTTAATTCTTTGACTGCTGGCGCTATTGCCATGCCCGAAGTTGCTTATACTTTCAAAGTAGACGCATCTATTACTGGTGATTATGATGCTCTGGATGCAAACAGCAATTTTGTTTGGACTTTGCAGAAAGGTGAAGGAACGGTTAATAAGTATCAGACAGTTGAAGCGCTGATTGCAGCTGTAAAGGCTCTTTCCGGCGATGCGTCTGGTTCAAAGGACTATACTGCTGGACAGCTTCCTGATGCATTCACCTCTGCTGACGAAGTATACAAAATCGGTTGGGATTGGACTTTCTACGCTGACGATGCTGGCGACGAAGCTGATACGGCTATGGGTAATGCTCAGGATCTGGATGATGTTACTTTCACTATTACCATTTCCGCAACTCAGATCAACTAATCCTGTCGCTTTAGTTTAGGTAAAATTCCTTTCATTTCCTCCCTGCTCATATGGCGGGGCGGGGAGGAAATTTTAAGTGAAGTGCGGCTTCGCCGCGTGATTTATTGCCCCTTCGGTCGATATACGCTTCGCGTGCGATATTTCCCTTCGGGAAGCGATATGCGCCTTGCGGCGCGCGATATGTGCGCGAAATTACTTTTCTTCCTTATCAAACTAACCGGTTCTTCATCCGTCATAAATTTCGAAAACGTATAATCCGCGCACGCAAAATACTCATTAACTCCCTCAGTCGGCTTCGCCGACAGCTCCCTCGGGGAGGGCGCCTTTAAAATATGCAAACTCGAACGTAAATATATAGCACATAGTTTTTCCTTAATTTAAACGATTGCTATATAGTAGCCTCCCTCTTGAGGCGCGACGCGTTAAGCAAACAGTCCGGTGGACTGTTTGTAGCCAAAGCGGGGAGCAATTTATAATTGCGACCCGACAGTGGCACGGCGACAGCCGTGACGGAAGGAGTCCAACTCCACCGCTTGAACACAAAAAATCGCCCGAAAGAACCTCTAACGCTTTCAGCGATATGTTTCCTTGCGGAAACGCGATATGCGCCTTTCG
>SVHB01000015.1 GCA_015056005.1 Clostridiales bacterium | reverse complement strand
CCTTGCTTCTGTCAGGATACCGTCCATATTCAAATACATTCGCTCCTGCGGAAATATCAGCGACGGCGAAATGCTGCAGACCTTTAATTGCGGGGTCGGGCTGATAATCGTAACGAGGCAAAAGCATAAAGAGCATGTGATTCGCCATGTATCAAAGACCTACGCCTGCTATGAGATCGGCAGCATCCAAAAAGGCGAAGAAAAGGTTGGTTTTAGCGGAAGGCTGAACTGGATATAACGGGATGATTATAAAAAGCTGATTTCTGTAACTGAATTCTTTTGAACTTCATAAGGGATGCATCTGCATCCCTTTTCCTGTAATTTTTTATAGAAAGATTGAATTTTTTGCGATAAACGGTATAATAGATACAGAAAGTACGCAAGATAATGCGCAAGATAATGTGCAAGTATGGCGAGGTGTTTGAATGGGCAATTACAGACCGCCGTTTACCGTTACAAATAAAATACTTTCATATGTGTCGTCCATTTCCGAAAAGATCGGTCGTTTATCTGCGGTCGGCGATTTGCAGGAAAGACCGCATTTGAGAAAAAACAACCGAATAAGATCGATCCATTCCTCTTTGAAGATCGAGGCCAACTCCCTGTCTTTGGGACAGGTAAGGGATGTTATAAACGGAAAAACTGTAATTGGTGAGCAAAAAGAGATACAGGAAGTCAAAAATGCATATGCAGCCTATGATCTTTTTTTTGAGATAGACCCGTACGGCATTGAGAGTCTTAAACGCTTTCACGGTATAATGACCCAATATGTCGTTGAAGATTCGGGCAGCTTCCGTTTGGGTGAAGAGGGAGTGTTCATGGGTGATAAGTGTATCTTTATGGCGCCGCCTGCGTATCTTGTGCCAAAACTTATGGATGAGCTGTTTGCCTGGATGAAAGAAGCAAAAGACAGCGTTCATCCTCTTGTTTTAAGCAGTGTGTTTCACTATGAGTTTGTTTTTATCCATCCGTTTTCCGATGGCAACGGCAGGATGGCGAGATTATGGCACAGTGCGATATTGGCAAAGTGGAAGCCGATATTTGAATACATTCCAATAGAAAGTCAAATCGAGAAATTTCAGGAAGAGTATTACGCTGTCATAGCAAAATGCCATAGCGACGGAGAGTCCACAAGCTTTATTGAGTTCATGCTGGAACAGACGGACAGGATGCTTGATGATATTTCCGTCAGGCTGAACGAAGATAACGAGCATCTGTCGATATGCGTTAGAAAGCTGCTTGATGTAATGGAATATGATATTCCTTATACAAGCAATCAGCTCATGGAAAAACTTGGGCTAAGATCAAAAGAAGGCTTCAGAAAAAATTATTTGCACCCGGCTGCTGATCTTGGATTGGTGCGCATGACGATCCCCGACAAGCCAAACAGCAGGAATCAGAGGTATATAAGGTGCTGAACCATTGGTTTTGTGCCAGCTGACAGAAATGAAAAAGTGCTCTTTTTTAAAAGAGCACTTTTTGTTTATCTTACCCTTTTGTTCCTCAATGCCACCGGTTTATCGAGAATTTCCTTCATCACCATCATATCGCGCATTGCGGCGGGGGTGAGGGTGGTGGATAAAACGGCTGCGGGGCGTTGTTTTGGGGTGGGGGCGGGTGCTTCGGGCTCGGCTGCGGGAGCGGGAGCTTTTTTTATGTCGGTGTTAAGGGGCACGGGCTTGAGCGGCTCGGCGCGAAGGGGAGCGGGGTTTAGCTGACCTTCGGCAGAGGCTGCAATCGGCTTTGACAGGCCTTCCCTTGAAAGGGGCTTAAAGGGGAGAGCAGACTGCATTTGCTTTTTTTCGGCAGGCGCAGCTGAAATGGGAGCTGCGGGAGCCTGATAACCCCGGGGCTTTGCACTGATCGGCTTGAATTGCTGCTCTTGTACAGAACCCGCCGAAGATGCTGCGGAAGCATTATTTTTGCCTGCATTTTTTTTGTCTGTCGTGCCGGCTGATCTCATAAAGGAGATGAAAGCGGCTATGATCACGATAATTACTATGCCTTGCAAATGATCACATCCTTTTTATGGCTGTGAATGGGTTTTACGCGTCTGCTTTGGGAACATCTGCGCCGGACTTTGCGATGGAATCGCGCATCTGGGTGTCGGCAATAACGTTCTGCATGTTGTAATAATCAAGCACGCCGAGCTTGCCGTCTCTCAGTGCGGTAGCCATTGCCTTGGGAACTTCTGCCTCGGCCTCCACGACCTTTGCTCTCATTTCCTGAACGGCGGCCTTCATTTCCTGTTCCTTTGCAACTGCCATTGCCCTGCGCTCTTCGGCCTTTGCCTGAGCAATGCGCTTGTCGGCTTCCGCCTGATCGGTCTGCAGCTGTGCGCCGATATTTCTGCCAACGTCAACGTCTGCGATATCGATGGAGAGAATCTCAAAGGCGGTACCTGCATCAAGGCCCTTGTTAAGAACGGTGCGGGAGATGAGGTCGGGGTTTTCAAGAACTGCCTTGTGGGTGTCGGAAGAACCGACAGTGGTGACTATGCCTTCGCCGACTCGGGCGATAACGGTCTCTTCGCCTGCGCCGCCGACCAGACGGTCGATGTTGGCACGAACGGTGACCCTTGCCTTGGCTCGAAGCTCAATGCCGTCCTTTGCGATAGCGGCAACAACGGGAGTTTCGATGACCTTGGGGTTAACGGACATCTGGACTGCCATAAGAACATCGCGGCCTGCAAGGTCGATGGCTGCTGCGCGCTCAAAGCCGATGTTGATGTCTGCACGCTGGGCGGCGATAAGGGCGTTGATGACCCTGTCTACGTTACCGCCTGCGAGGTAATGAGCCTCAAGCTTGTTGATCGGGATATCAATGCCTGCCTTGGTGGCCTTGATGAGGGGGTAGACCAGCTTGGAGGGCACGATACGGCGGATGCGCATACCGATAAGGGTGGTGATGGAAATCTTTACGCCCGATGCCAGAGCCGAGATCCAAAGACCTACGGGCACGAAGGTAAAGAACATGATCAGTGCGATAAAGATAACTACTATGAGTACCAGAGAAATGACGAGTTCCATGTTTTTCTTCCTTTCCTTTTTTGATTTATGATATTAGATTTTGCGAACGAGAATTTTTCTGCCTTCGACGGCGATCACGCGAACTTTCTCGCCCTTGTCGATATATTCGGCTTCGCTTACCACATCAAGCTTAACGCCGTCAAAATCCGCCATGCCCGCAGGGCGCAGGGTGGTTATGACCTCGCCTTCGCGTCCCATGAAGTATTCAAGATCACTGACCGAGGAAAAGCCGCTTTCGCGGTCAAGCTCGTCGCTGAGTATAAGGTTGGATTTTGCCATGCGTCCGTTTGTGGCGCTTTTAAGAGCTATCGCGACAAGAACGCCTAAGATCGCCAGAACTATGATGATAAGTATCACGGCTTCAAGCACGCTGCTTGCGCCAAGGAAAATGCCCACGATGATGAGTATTATGCCCGAAATGCCGGGGAGCCCGAAGCCGGGAAGGAAAAATTCCAGTCCGACGAGCGCCACGCCGCAGACAAGGCAGACCGCCGCGGGTATATTGGCGGTAATGAATTCGAGTATCTCCATTTTAACCTCCTTATAAGTATTTATGATGATCCTGTTCAAAAGAGCCGGCAACTGTTTAGATGCATATTCCTGATATTATCTTTTGAACCTTGCTTATGATTATATTATACACAAATTTTTCCTTACAACAATAATCTTTGTCTCAAAAATACAAATACATGTCTGAAATGTCAGAATCAGGGGTTGTTTTATCATAACGGAAAAATATTGTAGAATCGCTTGAAAGATCGGGCGCTTTGTTCTATCATATAGACAAAGACAAAAATACAAAAAGAGGGGTACGGTATATATGAAAAAGATAAACGTCACCGTATGGAACGAGTATCGCCACGAAAAAAAGGACAAGGCTGTAGCTGATATTTACCCCAACGGTATTCACGGCTGCATCGCGGATTTTTTGGGCATTCAGGATGATATCGAAGTCAGGACCGCGACCCTTGACGAACCCGAACACGGCCTGACCGATGAAGTGCTTGACAGCACCGACGTCCTTATCTGGTGGGGACATATGGCGCACGGCGAAGTAAAAGACGAGATCGTCGAAAAGGTGCACAAGAGGGTTCTGAACGGCATGGGTCTTATCCTTCTGCATTCCGCTCATGCTTCCAAAATTTTCCATAAGCTCATGGGCACGAGGACCCTTGACCTTAGATGGCGCGAAAGCGGCGACAAGGAAAGGCTTTGGGTCATCGAGCCTTCCCATCCAATCGTGCAGGGTATCGGCGAATATATTGAGATCGAGCACGAAGAGACCTACGGCGAGCATTTTGAGATCCCCGCTCCCGATGAGCTGGTGTTCATCTCCTGGTTCACCGGCGGCGAAGTTTTCAGAAGCGGATGCTGCTATAAGCGCGGCGCGGGCAAGATATTCTATTTCAAGCCCGGTCATGAGACCTTCCCCATCTATCATATGGAAAAGGTACAGCGCGTTATCATCAACGCCGTAAGATGGGCTGCTCCTTTGGCAAACCTTCCCATCAGATTCACCAACGGGCATACCCCCGAGCGTCTGGAGAAATGATATAATGAATGTAAAAGAAACCGAAGTCGGAAGACAGCGCCTGTATTCCGGAAGAATACTTGACCTTGATAAGGTCACGGTAACGCTCCCAAACGGCAAGGAAGCCGAAAGGGAAGTCGTTATGCACAAGGGCGCGACCGCCGTGATCGCTGTTGACGAAAACGGCAGGGTACCGATGGTCAGCCAATACCGCATCGCCATAAACGAGGAAACCCTGGAAATACCTGCGGGCAAATACGACCACGTTGGCGAAGATCCCCTTGAGTGCGCCGTCCGTGAGCTCAGGGAGGAAACCGGGCTTACCGCAGCTTCAATGGAAAAGCTCTGCGTTATTGATACCACCCCGGGGTTCACCTCGGAAAAGATCACCCTTTTCCTTGCAAGAGGATTGTCTTTGGGAGAAGCAAACCCCGATGACGACGAGTTTTTGAATGTGTCCTGGCATAGCCTGGATGAGCTGCATGAAAAAGCGCTGCGCGGTCAGATCAGCGATTCAAAAACGCTTATCGCCGTTTTGATGGCAAAGCAGCTGGTATAAATGGCAAGGCGGATATGCATAGACGGGTGCTGGTCGCTTGAAGGTCTTTTGGGCGGCGATATCGATGTTGCCGCGCTGAAAGCGCAGGTACCCGGATTTGTATCTTTCGACCTTATAAAAGCGGGCATTTTGCCCGATACAGAAAATGACAAACACGCATACCGCCTGTGCGAATGGATCGAACACAGGCGGTGGCGTTATAAAACCCGCTTTGATCTACCCAAGGAAGGCAAGGACGGCAGGAGCGAGAAATACTACCTTTCTCTTCCGCCTGTTTTCGGGTCGGGTGTGCTTAAAATAAACTCAAATGAGATCGGGTTTATGAAGTGTTCAAAGCCGCAGCGGTTTGATATAACCGCTTTTGTGCAGGAAAGCACAAACGAGCTTTGTGTGACCTTTGATGCTCACAGGATCGAGCCGCACAGAAGGAAAGAGGGCTTTATAGCGCCCATCGGTCTTGGAATGGTCGAGCTTATCTGCGTAAGCTTTTTGAATATTTTGGATATTTCATGTAAGCTTTCGGATCATGAAGCTGAAGTTTCTGTTGACGCCGAGGCTTTTGTGCGCGGGAATTACGTGTATAAATTCCGCCTTTTTGCAGGCGATATGCTTATAGCCTCCAAAAACGAGCTTGTAAGGCTCAATGCCTGCAGGCAGAAGGTGAATACAGCCCTGCCTCTTTTGGCGGATTTAGACAAATATGTTCTTATGCTGAGCGTTGAGCGCGGTGGGATACGCTGCGATAGTGATTCTTTAACGATCAGAAGAAGACCCAGAGAACTGCCTTTTAAGATACCGCTCTTTATTGATACCGATACTTATGATACCGCAAGGTTTTCGTATGATCGCTGGCGGGAATACCTGATGTGTGCAAAAAGCTGCGGAACAAGCTTTGTTTCCGTAAAAAAAGGCGCGCCGATGTTTTCCGACGAGTTTTATAAAGCCATGGAAGCACTTGATCTCTTTGCCGTGTTTGACGATGAACGGGACGGGATAATGATCCCCGACAAGCTCAATAAGGACAGATGCGGGATAATTTCAAAGCTGAAAGGTACTTATACGTCGGTAAAAGTATCAAACGATGAACTGCAGGCAGAGTGTGCGGGGATATCGGGCAGAGCGGTTTTTGAGATAAGGGTCTATGACACGGACGGGCGCGAGCTGTTTTTTACCCATCTGTCGGATACTGCATCAGGCGGATATGCCCAAGTGAGCCTTAGGCTTCCCAATAAATGCATCGGGAATATTTCCTGCTGCACGGTATCGGTCTGGTCGGGAAAAGAGCGGGTATCCGCGGGCGAGCTTTTGATAAACGACATCCCTTCTTCCGATGTCGGGATCCAAATGTACGAAAACAGGATCGTTTTTGAAAATACCTGCGGGTTTGTGCGCAGGATAGAGCATGTACCTGAGGACGGGATATACGACGGGCGGGATTTTTGCCTGCTCATGCCATATGAAAAGCGGGAAGCGCCGCTTTACCGCATGGACGATCGATCAAACAAAAATATAAAAAGGCCGGGTTATGTTGAATTTGCTTAATCAGAATTATATGCCGCCGATCGAGACTCAAAGGCTTTTGCTGAGAAAACTGACGCTGGACGACGCAGAGGATCTTTATGAGTATTCAAAGGACGAGCGCGTTGCAAAATACGTTCTCTGGCGTGCCCATGAGAGCATCGCCGATACCAAATTTTTTCTTCGCTGCGTGCAAAGGCAGTACCGCCAGTACGATAAGACCGCACCTTACGGTATAACCTTAAAGGACAGCGGCAAGGTGATCGGCACCATCAGCTTTTCTTATGTTGCGGGCGACCGCTCCTCAGCCGAGATAGGCTATTCGCTCTCCCATGATTACTGGAATATGGGTTATATGACCGAGGCGCTCAAAGCCGTTATAGATTACTCCTTCAAAGAGCTTTATATCCACAGAATCGAGGCTGTCCACGATGTGCGCAATATCGCTTCGGGTCATGTTATGCGCAAATGCGGGATGAAACTTGAAGGCACCATGCGCGACAAGCTTATCAATAAGGGCGAGTATATAACGGTGAACATGTACGCGATAATCAACCCGAATGATTGATTTTGGTTGACAAACAAAGCTTTTCTGACCTATAATAAAAGTTAGCACATTAAAGGTTGGGGAGCTTTTTTTATGTCCGAAATGTCCATGATCCGTTTGGAAAAGGATTTTGTAAAAACCACTTTGCGCATAGCGATACCGGTCATGATACAGAGCCTTGTCGCGGCTCTCATGCATATAGTAGATAATGTCATGATAGGTCAGCTGGGCGAAGCGGAGATCGCCGCCGTTACTCAGGCAAACCGAGTATCTTTCCTGTTCCAGCTGTGCATATTCGGGCTTTCAGGCGCAACATCGGTTTTCTGCGCCCAGTATTGGGGACAGAAGAATATGAAGGGCATACGCCAGACCATGGGTATGTCGCTTGTGATCTGCCTGTTTATTTCGATCGTATTTATAACCCTATGCCAGAGCATGCCTCATGCGATAATGAGCTGTTTTTTGACTGAAGAAAACGTCATACAGCTTTCGATGCAGTATCTTACCATCGTGAGCATCGGCTATCTCTGTCAGGGCATATCGGTAACGCTTGGTGCGGTTCAGCGCTCCACCGAGCAGGTGAGGCTCGCCGTTCTGGCTTCCGTTATCGCGATAGTTACCAATACGGTGCTCAATTATGTCCTTATCTTCGGCAATTTCGGTGCTCCCAAGCTTGGAGTCAGGGGCGCGGCTCTAGCTACCGTTATCGGCTGCACTATCGAGACCCTGATCATTGTTCTGGGCGGCTACATGCTCAAGCTTGCAACTGCCGCAAAGCTCAAAGAACTCATCCCCGAAAGCAAGGCACAGGTATTGCGCTATATAAAGATAGCCACTCCCATAATCTGCAATGAGATGCTCTGGTCGTTCGGCGTTATGCTCTACAGCGTCGTATACGGAAGGATCGGCACCGGTGCTGTAGCAGCCGTATCTATATTCAACAATGTTGAGCAGCTTTCCTCAGTCGTTATGCGAGGCATGACTCAGTCCTGCGCTGTGCTCGTCGGCAAAGCCATAGGCGAGGGAAAATACGATAACGCATACGGCTATGCAAAGAGGTTCATGTTCTACGGAAGCATACTTGCGATTCTGGCGGGCATCGTGCTCATTTGCATAAGCGGCGGTGTTGTCGGTCTTTTCAATGTTTCCGATGCAGTAAAATACAGCGCAAGGATGATGATAATCTTCAACGGCTGCGCGCTGTTTGTAAACATGCTCAATACCCTCTACGTCGTTGGCATCTTCCGCGCAGGCGGCGATGCAAAATTCTCGCTCATAGTGGATGTCGGCTCGGTATGGGTCATAGGTCTGCCCCTCATTGCCATAACAGGCCTTGTGTTCAAATGGGATGTTCAGTTTGTATATTCAATGACCATAGTTGAAAATATCGTAAAAGCGATCGTCTGCACCTACAGATTCCGCTCAAAAAAATGGATAAATAACCTTGTAGGCTGATATATAGCAAAATATGTATTGCTAAACGCACCTTTTCTAAGTTATAATCGAGTTACAGATCATAACTTTATAGAAAGGGTGCGTGTGTTTTATGGCAAACATGCCTCTGGTGGATTTTTTCGGGCATAAGATCAGCCGTCTTATCATGGGCGGGAATCCCTTCTCCGGCAATTCTCATATCGACGCAAAGCTCGACGGCGAAATGGCGGATTATTACACTACCGAAAACATTAAAAAAGCGATAATCCATGCTCAGGAATGCGGCATCAATACCATTCAGGTGCGCGGCGACGTGCATATTCTGCGCATTTTAAGGGAGCTGAAAAACGAGGGCAAAGCACCCATGTGGGTCGCGCAGACCGCAAGCGAGCTTCAGCTTGATTATAACCTCAGGCGCATAATGCCCGCCGACCCGATCGCCATCTATCATCACGGCTCGATCACCGACAATTATTATCAGGCAGGCAAGATGGATGAGCTGCACGACAGGATAAAGATGATCCGCGATACGGGCAAGCCTGTGGGCCTTGGAACGCATATCCCCGAGGTCATCGACTATGCCGAGGATCATGGCTGGGAAGTCGATTTTTACATGGCCTGCGTTTATAACCTTTACAATAAGGACAGGGGCGGCGTGGATTACGGCAGAGAGCCCTTCTTTGAAAGCGATATCCCGATAATGCTTGATAAGATCAGAAGCGTTGATAAGCCCTGTCTTGCTTTCAAGATCCTTGGCGCCACCAGAAGGTGCCAGACCCCTGAGGCCGTCAGAGCCGCATTTGAACAGGCCTATTCAAACATCAAGCCATGCGACAGCGTAGTTGTCGGCATTTTCCAGCGCGATAAGGACCAGATCGCCGAAAACGCAAAGATCGTAAGCGAGATCGGATAAAAACAAATACAGCGGTGCGGTTTGAACTGTATCCGTAAAAAAGCTTCAGCCAAGCGGCGTTTTGCTGCTTGGCTGAAATTTTTTGTGCTTTTATTTTTGAGTATGGATTCATTCCAAACCGCACATTTTATACAGTTCTTTGATGCTGGGGGATTTGTATTCGATATACTTGTCGATATCATCCGGGAACAATCGCGCTGCGGTCTCTTTAACGGTGCTGTACTTCTTTACCGCCTCGGGATCGCTCCTGAGGAAATCGCGAAATGCGATATGACGGGAAAGTTCACGGGAATGCTCGGGGCATACGTATAGATGATGCTTCTGTAAATGCGGTTTATCGGTGTATTTGAATGCTTCGCGGTCTTTTATTCCCAGATCACCCTCGTGGATATAGCCGATCAAAGCCAATCGGCTTACGATCAAATTAAATACAGAGTAGTCTTTGATGATCACATCGATATCGATGCAGGGCTTGGCAGATAACCCCTCAACAGAGGTGCTCCCCACATGCTCGATGCCTGTTATCAGATCGCCGACAACGCTTTCAAGCTCGCTTTTGATTTTTTCAAAATCCACCTTCCATGCTTCATCATAGGGCAGGACAATAACTTTTGCCGTCCGCATTTTATCACCGCCAATCAGTAATTTTTTGTACTAAGCATACCTTCAAATCTGTACTGTATAAAACATGCACAGCAGATCAAGCTGCTGTGCATGCAAAAGGTTTTATTGGCAGATTATTTCTTTTCCTCGGTCTCGGGCTTTGCTTCTTCGCCGGAATCCTTCTTTTCTTCGGCTGCCTTCTTGGCGGCTTCCATTTCCTCGCGCATCTTCTTGCTCTGCTCGAGCTTTTCCTTTACGGAATCGGCGAACTTTCTGGGAATGGGATTTACGGGGGAGTCGGCCAGCTGCTTTGCGAACAGGGAAACGAAATCAAGGGTGATCATGAAGGAATCGGGGTCGATCCTGTCCATGGTGTCGGTATTGTTGTGGATCTGTGCGCCGCCCATTGCGTTGAGCCTTGCAAAGGTGCAGGCGGGAACACCGGCAGCGGCAAAGCTGGTGGAGTCGGAGGAATAGGTGCCAAGAGCGGTCTTTACGGGATAGTTGTTGATCTTGGCAAGATATTCGATGGCGTGCAGGGTGTCGTCGCTTGCGGTAACGCAGCAATGCTCGTAGCCGATGGTAACGCCGGTCATATCAAAGTTGATATTGAAGATGTAATCCTTGAGCTCTTCTTCATGCTTTTTGCAGTATTCTCTGGAGCCGACAAGGCCGATCTCTTCTGCGCCGCACCAAACGAATTTCATGGTCCTTCTGGTGCCGTTTTCTTTGAAGAAATGCATGAGCTCGGAAATGGTCACGGAACCGGTGCCGTTATCCCAGCTGCCCTTGGAATAGGGAACGGAATCGTAGTGAGCGGAGAACGCGATGACCTCGTCCTTTAAGTCGGTACCTTCGATGGTGGCAACCACGTTGTGAGAGGTAGCCTTCTTTGATTCGGAGTTAAGGGTGATCTTTACCTTGGTGGGCTTGGAAAGAACGAGCTTTTCGGCATCGGTGATGTGCAGCTTTACGCCGGGGATGGGATGATCCTTGCCAAAGGCGTTGGTGGGACGGAGCTGATTTTTGATGCTCTCGTCTTCGTAGATGTTGCCTGCGATGGCGATATAGCCAAGAGCGCCCTTCTTCTTGAGCTTTTCGTAAAGGTCGGGAGTGCCTCTGCCCTGCATGAGGACGATCTTGCCCTCAACATCGGTGATGTTTGCGTCGGTGCCGTCTTCGATATACTTGAAGCCGCCGATAACGCCTTCGTCGGGAGTGTTTGCGGTCTTGCCGATGCCGATAACGGGATATGCCTTGTATTCGGGCTCGAGTACTTCAAGGGTAGCGGTGTTGATGGTCACAACGTCCACCTCAAAGTCTTCGATAACCGCGGGGACGCCCGCTTCTTCGCAGTGCGCCTTGATGATCTGAGCTGCCTTTAATTCTTCCTCGCTGCCCGCGATACGCACAAAGCTGATGTCCTCAAGCAGTTTCCATGCTCTCATTTTGTCCATGCTCATTTTTATATCTCCTTTGTATTTCTTGTATATTAAAGTGCGAAGTCGCCGTTTTCAAATACGGGAACTTCCCTGCCGTCTTCGGTTATGCCCACGATCTTCATATCGGGAGTGCCGACCATGAAGTCGATGTGGATGACGGAATCGTTAAAGGTCCATTTTTCGTCCTGGATCCTGCCCATGCCTCTGCCCAGAGCCAGGTGGCAGGATGCGTTTTCGTCGACCAGAGTGGTGTAGAAAACGACGTTGGACATGGAGATGGGGGAGTGATATTCAACCAGCGCGACCTCACCGAGATAGCCTGCGTTTTCATCCATATTGACCAGAGCTTCCAGCATTTCCTTGCCTTCCTCTGCGATGACCTCAACTACCTTGCCGTCCTTGAAGCGGAAACCGAAGTTTTCAACGCTCTTGCCGCCAAGGAGCAGGGGCTTGGAGGAAAATACAACGCCGTTGGTGCCGAATTTTTCGGGAGTGGTGCAGATCTCCTCGGAGGGAATGTTTGCATGGAAGGGGATGCCTTTCCTTGTGCCCTTGAAGCCGAATTTGGAGTAGGGAGTGAGGGTAACGGTAAGATCGGTACCGTTTGCTGCGGTGTAATGGAGATATCTGAACCCAAAATCGTCGATCTTGTTGCCTCTTTCACGCCTGAGCGCGCCCTTTTCCTCGAAGGTCTTTACAACATCGTTATCCTCTTCCACATAGCAGATCTTGAGGATCAGCTTCCAAAGTTCTTCAAGTGCGTTTTCCTTGGGAACATCCTTTAAGATGTACTCTGCCCAGGACTGGGTGGGGATCATTGCGATCAGCCACTGGCAGTGCTTTTCGCGGCTGGCCTTTCTCATGATATTTCTTACGGCGTCGGTATGAGCGAAGATGGCGTTTGCCTGTGCTTCGGGCACGTCTGCCATGAGGGCGGGGTTTGCGCTTTCAAGGCGAACATAGCACGCGCCCTGATCGAGATATTTCTGGCACTGAAGCTCTTCCCAATCCTCAACGCGCCTTACATCTTCATCTGAGCGATACTTTGCCGCAACTTTAAGGTTTGCTTCATCAAGATAATGGATAATAACATTGGAAGCGCCGAGCTTATAGCATTCCTCTGCGAAAATGGGAGTGAATTCATAGCCTTCGATAGCCGCCTCTACAAGAACGGGCTGGCCCGGCTGAACGTTCAGACCTACCTTTGCAAGAGTATAAGCATACTTTCTTTTCATCGCTTCAAGATTCATGATAATTCCTCGCTTTTTGATTATTTGGTTTAACTGCTATGCATATATCTTACTTTGTTTTTTTCGATACGTCAATATAATAAGAAAAAAGCTTCCATAAAGGAAGCTTTTGAAAAGAACGGTTTGCTCAGCCTTTGACAGTGTATTCCCTGCCTTGATGGCGGAGGGTAAACTCCGCGCTTTCGGCGCGGTTTATGACGAAGATGTTCGGGGTGAGGTCGCTTTGCGGTTCGCCGAAGATATCATAGCCCTTGTCAAACCAGCGCACGACTGCAAGTGCATCGGGAGAAAGGACATACATTTTCAGATGTCCCGTTTTGAGCACGGGGCTGTTCTGGCGGTTTTTGAGTATAGCGGTAAACTCGTCCCTCATATCGCTGTCGGGGTCGTCCCATTTATAATAGCCGCGGCAGAAGGGATCACGCATTCCTTCCATGCCGATCTCGTCGCCGTAATAAACGCAGGGCATTCCGGGAAGCGCGCAGATGGCGCCGAGCATTTTGAGCACGAGCTCTTTGCCGCGCTGCCGCTGAGAAGAGCTCATGCGCACGTTCCTCTGAAGCTCATGGGGGATGGACTGATCGTCGCATCTGCCCAGGATGTTGATTATCCTGCTCCTGTCGTGGGTGCCCATGAGGTTCATTAGCGAATAGAACATGGGTGCGGGGTAGTTTTCCTGAAGTGAAAGTATCCTGCGGCGGAGCATCTGAGCGTCCTCGTTTCCCATGAGGAAGGCGATGAGCGCATCGCGCAGAGGGTAGTTCATGACCGAGTCGAGCTGCTTTCCGAAAACGTAATTGCGCGGATTGGAATAGCTCACCTTGTTGGAAGCGTCCTCCCAGACTTCGCCGATTATGCAGGCGTCTTCGTCTTCCTTCTTGATCCTTTCGCGAAGCGCTTCAAGGAAGCTGTCGGGCAGCTCGTCTGCAACATCGAGCCTCCAGCCGGAGGAACCGTTTTTCAGCCAGTGAGCGCAGACCGCATCTGTCGAGCGCACCATGAAATCAAGGAAGGAAGGATCCTGAGTGTTGAGCCTTGGCAGGGTCTTGAAATCCCACCAGCAGCGGTATTTATCGGGCCAATTCTCAAAATGATACCATGAATAATAGGGAGAATCCTTGCTCTGATATGCGCCCGTGCCGATAAAGCGGCCTTTTTTGTTGAAATACACGCTGTCGTCGCCGGTATGGGCAAATACGCCGTCCAAAACTATACGCATGCCCATTTCCTTTGCCTGACTGCAAAGGCGCTTGAAATCGGCGCCCGTGCCGAAGGTGGGGTCTATACGGTAATAATCGGCGGTATCGTATTTGTGGTTTGAGTTTGCAGCGAAGATCGGGTTGAGATAAAGAACATCGATGCCAAGCGATTTCAGATACGAAAGCTTCTGCCGTATACCTTCAAGGTTGCCGCCGAAAAAGTCGTTGAGGTTCATATCTTCCTCACCCTTGGGCGGCGGATCGAAATACGGAGGCTCGTTTTTATCTGTATGTACGATTATATCGTCCCTCTTTTTGAGCAGCTCGCCTTCGCAGCCGTCATAAAAGCGGTCGACCATTATCTGATACATATTGGAAGAGCTCATCCACCTCGGGGGATGAAAATCATTTTCGTATACGGTTATCTGATGCGAGACCAGCTCGCCTTTTTCGTAGTGTACGCTGTTGCCGCCCAGCTTGTCCTGCGGGGCGCAGTAAACCTGCCCGTCGGCAAGGAAGTAATACCAGATAAGCCCCGTGTTTTGGGCAGTAAAGCTTGCGCTCTGCCAGCCGCCGGCGCTCTTTTCCATCAAAAGAAGGGTTTCAATTCCGCTCTGCCAAAGGCGCAGGGTGATGGAAGAAGCATCGCTGCGCACGCGGATGCGGATGGGAGTGCCTTTGGTGACCGCGCCGAAGGGCGAGCGGTATTCAAGGTCTCTGGAATCATGATAGAAATACATGGACTGCTCCGATCAATGTTGTGATTTATATATTATAAATAATTTTTGCCCATCTGAAAAGTGGTAAGCCGCATTTTATTGTGTTTATTCCTGTTTTTGGTTATAATGTACACATAAAGACGGCTGGTAAAGGAGCGAGAGAATGAACAGATTCATCATATCGGGCTTTGCCGATGAGATATCGGATGATCTTGATGAGCAGATAAAGGGTCTTAAAGCGCTCAATATGGAGTATATGGAGCTCAGGAGCATAAACCATGTGTTTGCGGGCAATTTTACTTTTGCATATGCAAGACAAGTGCGCAAAAAGCTGGATTCGGAGGGGATAAAGATATCGTCTCTGGCATCCAATGTCGGTAAATGGTCAATAACCGATCCCTTTGATGAGCAGCTTGATATGTTCAGGCGCGATCTTGATATAGCAAGGGAGCTCGGCGCGCCCAATATGAGGATATTTTCCTTTTATACAGATATGGTCGAAGACCCGCTTGAATATGCGGGCGAAGTGCTGGACAGGTTAAACGAATTCAAGGAAGAAAACTGGGACAGCGGAGTTGTGCTCCTTCACGAAAACGATAAGAAATGCTTCGGAGACACTGCGGAAAAATGTGCTTTCATCGCAAGGATGCTTTGCTCTCCCGATTTCAAGCTGATATTTGATCCCGGCAGCTTCGTAAAATGCGATCAGGAAACCTATCCCGAGGCTTACGAGATGTTAAAGCCGTATATCTCCTATTTGCACATCAATGATTCAAGGCTGTCCGATAAGCTTATTGTGCCCTCCGGTCAGGGCGACGGGCATATAAGGGATATATTGAAAGACCTTAAAAACAGCGGTTTTCAGGGCTTTTTATCGCTTGAGCCGCAGCTTGCCGATTATGCAGGCAAACCCAAGGCGGGCTTTGAGGAGTTCAAAATGGCGCACAGGGCGCTTATGGACATCGCAGAGAGCCTGTAAATTGGGAAAAAACACAAAAAGCATTGACAAACACCTTATAAAAATTTAATATTATAAGGATGTATTCGATTTATGTGCGGAGGTTCCATAAATGAGCAAACCCACCTTTTATATCACGACTCCCATCTACTATCCCAGCGATAACCTGCATATAGGCCACGCCTACTGCACCACGGCTACCGATACTATGGCGAGGTTCAAGCGCCTTTCCGGCTATGACGTAATGTTTTTGACCGGCACCGACGAGCACGGTCAGAAGATCGAGCGTAAGGCTATGGACGCGGGCAAGACTCCTCAGCAGTATGTTGACGATATTGTTGCCGGCATCAAGGACCTTTGGAAGCTGATGAACATCTCCTATGATGATTTCATCCGTACCACCGACAAAAGGCATGAAGTCGTCGTTCAGAAGATATTCAAGCAGCTCTACGATCAGGGCGATATCTACAAGAGCGAGTACGAGGGCTGGTACTGCACCCCCTGCGAGTCCTTCTGGACCGAGACTCAGCTCAAGGACGGCTGCTGCCCCGACTGCGGCAGGCCCGTTGAAAAGACCAAGGAGGAAAGCTACTTCCTGCGCCTTTCCAAATACGCTCCCTGGCTGATCGATTATCTGCGCAATAACCCCGAATTCCTCCAGCCCGCTACCCGTACCAACGAGATGCTGCAGAACTTCCTGCTGCCCGGTCTTGAGGACCTTTGCGTATCCAGAACCAGCTTCAAATGGGGCATCCCCGTTACATTTGACGAAAAGCACGTCGTATACGTATGGCTCGACGCGCTTACCAACTATATCTCCGCTCTGGGCTATCTGAGCGAGGATCCCGAAAAGTTCAACAAGTATTGGCCTGCCGATATCCATGTTGTAGGCAAGGAGATCGTAAGGTTCCATGCAATCATCTGGCCCATCATCCTCCATGCCCTCGGTCTGCCCCTGCCCAAGCAGGTGTTCGGTCACGGCTGGCTGGTCATCAACGGCGGCAAGATGAGCAAATCCTTCGGCAATGTCGTTGATCCCGTTATCCTTTGTGAAAGATACGGCACCGACGCTATACGTTATTTCCTCATGCGTGAGATCGCCTTCGGTTCCGACGGCAACTTCACCAATGAAAGCTTGCTCAACCGCATCAATTCCGACCTTGCAAACGACCTTGGCAACCTGCTTTCCCGTACCGTTGCCATGATCGAAAAGTATTTCGACGGCGTTGTTCCTCAGCCCGGCGAGCCCGAGGAGGTCGATACAAACCTCTGGAATCAGGCAAGTCAGCTTCATGAGACCTATCAGGAGCTCATGGACAAGCTCCAGTTCTCCAACGCTCTTTCCGCAGTTTGGGGTCTTATCGGCAACTGCAACAAGTACATCGATCTTACCGCTCCCTGGATCCTCGCCAAGTCCGACGAGGGCAAGGAAAGGCTCAAGACCGTTATGTATACCCTCTATGAATGCGTTCGCATGATCGCAGTGTTCATCACCCCCTTCATGCCCTCCACCCCCGCAAGGATGTACGAGCAGCTGGGCATCACCGATGAAAACAAGATGAACTGGCAGTCCGCTTTGGCATTCAGCCTTGATTCCTTCGGCGCCACCGTCAAAAAGGGCGAGGCAATGTTCCCCCGCATTGATATCAAGAAGGAGCTTGAAGCTTTGAACATCGCACAGGGCAACGACAAGGCGGAAAAGAAGGCTGAAAAGGAAGAAAAGAAGGCCGATAAGAAGCAGGAGAAGAAGGAAAAGAAGGCTCAGAAGGAAGAATTTGTGCCTCCGGCGGAAATTTCAATCGAGCAGTTCATGTCCGTTGTCTTAAAGACCGCCAAGGTCATCGCCTGCGAGCCTGTCGAAAAGGCCGATAAGCTCTTGAAACTCACCGTTAAGGTCGGCGAAGAGACCCGCACCGTGGTTTCCGGTATCGCAAAGCATTATACCCCAGATCAGATGGTGGGCAAGACCGTTATCCTTGCAGCAAACCTCAAGCCCGCAAAGCTCAGAGGCATTGAGTCTCAGGGCATGATCCTTGCAGCGTACGAAAACGATACTTTGAGGCTTCTGACCGCTGACGGCGAGGTTTCCGACGGCATCACCATAAGCTGATGACAAAGCTTTTCGATTCCCATGCTCACCTGACGGACTCCCGTTTTGACGGTGACATAAATCAAATACTTGAAAATATGAAGGCCGCCGGCGTGGATCGCTGTATCTGCGTCGGCGCTGATATCGAATCGTCCTTATCTTCCCTTGAGTTTGCAAACAAGCATGAGGGGATATGGGCAGCCTGCGGCGTGCATCCGCACAGCGCAGGTGAGTTTAACGACGAGCAGCTGACCGGGCTCAAAACCATGCTGGTCAAAAAGAAAGCGGTCGCTCTTGGCGAGATCGGGCTTGATTATTATTATGATTTTTCCGACCGGAAAAGCCAGAGGCGCGCTTTTGAGACTCAGATAGACCTTGCGGCAAGGATGGATATCCCCACGATACTGCATGTACGCGAGGCGCACGGAGATACGATATCGATACTTAAAAATCAAAAAAAGCTGCCGCCCATGGTGGTGCACTGCTTTGCAGGATCGAAGGAATCCATGGAAATCTATGTTTCTATGGGCGCTTATATCAGCTTTACCGGCTCTGTAACCTTCAAAAACGCGGAAAAGCTAAGGGCGGTCGCAGCAAATGTACCAAAGGACAGGCTCATGATAGAGACCGACTGCCCATACCTTGCGCCCGTGCCCAAGCGCGGCAGGAGAAACGAGCCTGCCTATGTTGAGCATGTGGCAAGGCTGCTTGCGGATGTGCGGGGCGTATCGTATGAGGAGCTTGCTTACAGCACATATGAAAACGCCAACAGGTTTTTCAGGCTCACGTAAGCAGGATTTTCCATGGGTTATTTACAAACTGTTCATGATTTCAGGCGTTTTATGGTGTATAATCTATAACGCTATCAATTAAAAAGGGGACCAATAACGTGAAAAAGACCATTAAACTTCTCATTTGCTCTGTGCTGATGATCGCCATGCTGGCAGGCTGCGGCGCAGAGGAATTTTCTTACAGCAATTTCCTTGATGAAAACGGCTATTTCAAGGGCGTTACCGCTTCCGATTATGTTGAGCTGCCCCATTATGAGAATATGCCTTTTGATAAGAGCTTCATCGAAGTTACCGACGAAGAGCTTCAGGTACAGATCGACAGCATCCTTGAAGGCGCTGCGACCGTAGAGCAGATCACCGACCGCGCTGTAGAAGACGGCGACACCATCAACATCGTTTACGAAGGCAAGATCGACGGCGTTGCTTTTGACGGCGGTTCCACCGGCGAAGCCGGTACCGAGGTCACCATCGGTGAGACCCAGTATATCGACGATTTTCTTGAGCAGGTCATAGGTCACATGCCCGGCGAGACTTTCGACGTTGAAGTGACCTTCCCCGAGGGGTATCAGGAGGATTCCCTCTCCGGCAAAGACGCTGTCTTTACCTGCACCGTTTCCTATATCTATGGCGAAACCATTCTGCCCGAGCTGACCGATGAGATCGCTTCCGAATACGGCTTTGCTACCGTTTTAGAGCTTAAGGAAGACATCAATTCCTGGCTGCTTAAGCAGAAGCGCAACCAGATCGTTTCTTCCATCCTTGACCTTGCCACCGTTTCCGAGATCCCCGATATCGTTATGGATCATGCCATCGGCGAGGAGCTTGAGCGCTGCAGCGATTATGCCGCAATGTACGGCATGAGCGTGGATCAGTACTATCAGGCTGTCGGCTTTGAAAACGAGAAGAAGTATATCGAAGGCAACATGACTACCTTTGAGAACAACTCAAGCACCTATCTTGCGATTCAGGCATTTGCCGAAGCAGAGGGCATCGTTGCCACCATGGAAGACGTAGAAAATTACGGCTATGCCGAATACGTCGAGACCCTTGGCGAGGAATATGTAAAGCTGGTCGTCATGCAGAACGAGCTGGTTCCCGAGAGGATCGTAAGCAAGCTCAACTTCACCGAATCCGCTGAATAAAAAACATAAGTTATACAAAAAATAGTTGACAAATTATTTTGTCGGTGTTATCATGTGATAAATCGAAACGCGATGATGGGGAAAAAGAGATCCCGCAGCCTTTCAGAGAGCCGTCGGTGGGTGCAAGACGGCAGATAAAGGATCTTCAGCTCGCCCCGGAGCGGCCGCCTGAAAGAATTTGCTTTGTATATTATGCGCATGTTCCGGTAAGCGCGGACGGGTATTCCTCCGTTATAAAGGATCGGCGTTGTCAGACGCTTAGAGTGGGCACTATGTGCCAAAATGAGTGGTACCGCGGAAGTTTGCAAAATGCAGGCCTTCGTCTCATGTTAAAGCATGGGACGAAGGCTTTTTTATACGTCCCGGCAGTAAATTTTGGAGGTAACAAAATGAAGCTGGCATTCTCGACCCTGGGCTGTCCCGATTTTGAATGGTCCGACATTTATTCCATGGCAAAAGACTTCGGTTTTTCCGGAATCGAAATGCGCGGTCTTGGCGGAAACATTTTCTCCGTGCGCGCAAAGCCTTTTGAAGAAGCAAATATTGATGCGACTATAGCCGATCTCAAGCGTAGAAGGCTTGAGATCCCCTGCCTGTCCTCGGGCATGACCATCAAGAATCCCTTGACTCAGGCAGCTGCGGTGGAAGACCTCAAGGACTATATTGCGCTTGCAAAGCGCCTTCACACCCCCTATATCCGCGTTCTGGCGGATGAAAAGGCCGCGCCCGACGGCGAGGTGGACGACGAGGTGGTAAAAAAGGCGATAGAAGAGCTTTTGCCGCTGGCGGAAGATGCTGGTGTTACCCTGCTGCTTGAGACCAACGGCGTATATGCTGATACCAAGCGACTTGCCGAGCTTCTGGCGTCCATACCCAGCGACAATGTTGCCGCGCTCTGGGATATTCATCATCCTTACAGGTTCTTTAATGAAAACCCGGGCCAGACTGTTGCAAACCTGGGCGCTTACATCAAATATGTTCATCTGAAGGATTCCGTTATGGAAAACGGGATGCTCTCCTATCGACTTATGGGCGAAGGCGATCTGCCCATCGACGATGCCATGAACGCACTGCGTTCCATAAATTACGAGGGATATATTTCCTTTGAATGGGTCAGGGCCTACATGCCCGAGCTGGAGAACGCAGGCATCGTTTTCCCGCACTATGCCAACTATATGAGCCGTTATGCGGGGTTGAGCCTTGAACGCGGCAGGCTGCAGGACAACAGGGCGGGCACAGGTAAATATGTCTGGCCCAAGGAGCATCTGATCGATCTTACCTTCCCGCAGATACTCGACAGGATGGTTGAGGAGTTCCCGGATCAGTACGCTTTCCGCTACACGACCCTTGATTACACCCGCACCTATTCCCAGTTCAGGGATGATGTTGATAATTTTGCCCGCAGCCTTATCGCCATGGGCGTAAAGCCGGGCGATCATGTTGCTATCTGGGCGACCAATGTTCCTGCATGGTTCATCACTTTCTGGGCGACCACCAAGATCGGCGCAGTACTGGTTACGGTAAACACCGCGTACAAGATCCACGAGGCGGAATATCTCCTGCGCCAGAGCGACACTCACACCCTTGTTATGATAGACGGCTACAAGGACAGCGACTATGTGGGCATAATCAAGGAGCTTTGCCCCGAACTGGAAAGCGCCGTTCCCGGAAGACCCCTGCACATCAGGCGTTTGCCCTTCCTGCGCAATATCATAACAGTCGAATCCCGTCAAAACGGTTGTCTGACCTGGGACGACGCGGTTAAGATGGGCGAAAGCGTTCCCGTATCCGAGGTATACCGCAGAGCCGCTGCCATCAACAAGGACGATGTGTGCAACATGCAGTACACCTCCGGCACGACAGGCTTCCCCAAGGGCGTTATGCTGACCCATTACAATGTTGTAAACGATGGCAAGACCATCGGCGACGGCATGGATCTTTCGACCGCCGACAGGATGATGATACAGGTGCCCATGTTCCATTGCTTCGGTATGGTGCTTGCGATGACCGCCTGCATGACGCACGGCGTTACCATGTCTCCCATTCCCGCGTTCTCGCCCAGCAGAGGTCTTGCATGCATCACCAAGGAAAAGATCACCTGCTTCCACGGCGTGCCCACAATGTTCATAGCCATGCTCTCGCATCCCGATTTTGATAAGACCGATTTTTCACATATGCGCACGGGCATTATGGCAGGCAGCCCCTGCCCGGTCAAGACCATGCAGGATGTTATCGACAAGATGAACATGAAGGAGATCGTTATCGTTTACGGTCAGACCGAGGCTTCCCCCGGCTGCACCATGAGCCTTACCACCGATTCCATCGAGCGCCGCGTAAACACCGTAGGCAGAGCGTTCTTCGGCGTTGAGTGCAAAATCGTCGATCCCGAAACCGGCGAGGAGGTCCCCAACGGCGTGGACGGCGAATTCGTTGCCCGCGGTTATAACATCATGAAGGGCTATTACAAGATGCCCGAGGCTACCGCTGCCGCCATTGATAAGGACGGATGGCTGCACACAGGCGATCTTGCAAGGCGCGACGACGATGGCTATTACAAGATCACCGGCCGTATAAAGGACATGATCATCCGCGGTGGCGAGAATATTTACCCCAAGGAGATCGAGGATTTCATCTATACCCATCCCAAGGTTCTGGATGTTCAGGTCATCGGCGTGCCCGACAAGCAGTACGGCGAGGAGATCATGGCCTGCGTTATCCTCAAAGAGGGCGAGACCATGACCGAGGATGAAGTCAAAAAGTATGTTATCGATCATATGGCAAAGCATAAGACCCCCAGATATGTCGATTTTGTAAAGGAATTCCCCATGAACGCCGCCGGCAAGATCCTCAAGTATAAAATGCGTGAGGACGCGATCGCCAAGCTCAACCTGAATGATGCAAAAAATATCGTGACTGCGTAGTTTTTTTAGAATGGTTTTTTTCTTGAGGGAAGGCTTTCAGCCTTCCCTCAAACTCCCATCCGACCAAGGGATTGCATCCCTTGGATCCCGCGGCATTTTGATCAGGTAATTTCATACTGTAGCTTACGCGTTGCCCGTAAAGTATGGGCAACGCGTGATTTGTTTTGAGGGCGGTCAGGCGATAAAGATTTAGGGAAAAAACGTGTAATGGCTATGTCAACGACTGAGGGAGTTAACAAGTAATCAAAACATGCGCAAAGCGCATATTTCACGTCCCGCAGGGACATTTCACTCTTCACGCGGCGAAAGCCGCATTTCACTGCGGGCGTGCTGAGCACGACCGCTTTACATGTCTTGGATTTCTAAGAATAATATGGTATACTGGATTTATTAAATATACAAAGAAGGAGAAGCCAATGAGTTTTTCTAAGTTTTTGGATTCAAGGCGCGATATCGTGAAGGCGCTTATAAAGGAGCTTTCGGGCAGCTTTGAATATGTCAGTGTACTCGGTGCGGACATCAAGGCGAAGTCTGTGCGCGTGGACAGGAATACCTCCAACATTTCCTCCGGCAGGGATACCGAATGCGGTTTTGCAATAAAGCTTTCTAACGGCAGGAATTTCTTTGAATATTCGCTGGATGATATTTCCGGCGATATCGCTGCCTTAGCTGAAAAAATCAAAAAGGCTTTTGATGTTGGAGCGCTTTTGGACGATGCCATCGACGAAGTTCTTTTAAGCGACGAGGCGCTTAAAAAGTCTTTTGCAAGAGAAAACGATTTTGACTCTTTTTCTCAGAAACAGCTTCTGGATTTCTGCAAGGAGCAGTGCGCAGCTTTAAACGCAAAGAGCGAATTTGTCTTAAACGGCATTGTGATGTTGTCCACGCTTGAAGTTTCCAAGCTGTTTATCTCCAAAAACCGTGAGCTTGACCAGAATTACACTTGGGTCAACGGTAATTTGCTTGCCGTATACAAGGAAAACGGCAAGGTCGTACAGGTTCGCGAGGGCGCATATTCCAATAACATCGGCGATGTTGTAAAAAAGCTGCCCACGCTTATCGATAAGCTCATAAACAAGGCGAGCAAGCTCACCTTAGCCAAGCCCATCACTCCCGGCGTATACGATGTAATTACCGATCCTTCCATCACCGGCCTTATTGCGCACGAAGCGTTCGGTCACGGTGTTGAGCTGGATCAGTTCGTGAAGGACAGGGCGCTTGCAAAGCAGTTTGTGGGCGATTATGTTGCCTCTCCCATCTGCTCCATGCGCGACGGCGCTGCAGCGGTGGTGAGCGCTGCCTCTTATTTCTTTGATGATGACGGCGTGCTTGCTGGCGATACTCAGATCATCAAGGACGGCATACTTGTGACCGGTATTTCCGATCTTGCTTCCGCGACCCAGCTGGGACTTGCTCCCACGGGCAACGGCAGGCGCGAGTCCACAAGGCGCAAGGCTTATTCAAGGATGACTAACACCTTCTTTGAAAAGGGCAGCGACAAGCTTGAGGATATGATAGCTTCCATAAAGCACGGCTACATGCTCTTTGAGACCAACAACGGCATGGAAGACCCCAAAAACTGGGCTATCCAGTGCGTTGCAGAATACGGCATCGAGATAGTTGACGGCAAGCTTACCGATAACTATGTTTCTCCCGTGGTCATGAGCGGCTATGTTCCCGATCTGCTCAAATCCATTTCCATGGTTTCCGATGATTTTACCGTTATCGGCTCGGGCAGCTGCGGTAAGGGTTACAAGGAATGGGTCCGCGTCAGCGACGGCGGCCCTCAACTGAAAGTGAAGGTGAAGCTGGGATGATGAAGATTATAGAGCTGCTGAAGGCAAATGAAGCTGTCAGTAATTATAAGATCAATGTAAACAGCAAGGAAAGCTGCGAGCTTTTCTATGTAAAGGGCAGGCTTGAGACCGTAAGATGCACCGATACCTGCGATAAAGAGGTCACGGTATATGTAAATCACGGCGATCACCTTGGAAACGCCCAGTTCTTTGTCTATCCTTCCATGGGCGAAGAAGAGATAAAGGAGCTTATTGCAGAAGCCGTGGAAAAAGCGCTGCTCATCAACAACAAGCCCTACACTCTCCCCGAAAAAGCTGTGGGAGAATATACGGTCGAGAGCAATTTTTCGCAGTTTGAACCTATGGAGCTTGCAAAGCAGGTCGCAGACAGCGTTTTTGCCGCAAATAATATAGAAAACGCTTCCCTCAACGCTGTTGAGATATTTATCAACAAGCACACCGAGAGGGTCATAAACAGCCTGGGGCTTGATAAAACTCAGGTCAAATACGACGCAATGGTGGAAGCCATCCCCACCTATAACGGAAAAGAACAGAGCGTTGAGCTTTATCAGCAGTATAACTTTGCTCAGTTTGATCGTGAAACCGTCAAAAAAGAGATATCCGATAAGCTCTATGAGGTAAAGGCAAGGTACGAAGCGGTAAAGCCTGAGGAAAAGATCGACTGCAGCGTGGTTCTGATCGGTCAGGAGCTGGCAATGCTTATGCGCCAGATCGCATATGACCTCAATTATTCTTCCGTTTATTCCCATGCAAACCTTTTCAAGAAGGGCGATCATATCCAGAAGGATATCAAAGGCGACGCGATCACAATCACCATGGCGGGCGAAGCCAAAGGCAATATCAGAAGCTCCAAATTCGACGAGGACGGCATGGCGCTCGGTTCCATCAAGGTGGTTGAAAACGGCAAAGCGATCAATTATTTCGGCGCAAACCGTTTCGGTCAGTATCTTGGCGAAACTCCCACCGGCAGCCTTGGCTGCACATTGGTCGACGCAGGCACCGCTGACGAAAGCGTATTTTCGGGCAAGCGCCTCGAGGTCATTTCCATGTCCGGCCTGCAGGTAGACTTCTACAGCGATTATATCGGCGGCGAGATAAGGCTTGCTTACTATTATGACGGCGAAAAAATGACCCCCGTGACCGGAATTTCCATCACCGGCAAACTCTCCGATGTCTTGAACAACATCCGCCTCTCCAAAGAAACCACCACCTTCGGCGGCTATATCGGCCCCAAAAAGGCGCTCGTTTCGGATATGACAGTGTTCTAAATTAACCCTGACGACATTAAATCAGCGGCGGTGAGCGGTATGGATGATAAGAAGGCTTTGGATATATTGGTTGGCTTAAATATAAAAAGAGAAAGAACGAAAGCGGGTTATACGCAGGAGGAGTTTTCCGAGCTTATAGGAATCGGAGCAAAATCTCTTTCTGCAATAGAACGAGGCACAGTCGGTGTTTCGCTTTTGACGCTGAGTAAGATATGCAGTGTTTTGAATATTTCATCCAATTCTCTTTTGGTTGAAGATACTCAAAAGAACGATGTGCAAAGCATCGCGCAGCGGCTTGAGCGATTGACTCCCGAACAGTTTGAGATAGTGGACGCAATAATCATAAATACCCTTAAAGCTTTTTCGCTGAAATGATTAAGAAAGACGTGATATTCTTATCACGTCTTTTTTTGTTTGATTTGAGAATGCAGTGATATTGCCTTTCGGTTGGCGATATGTTTGCTTTGCAAACGCGATATGCACCTTCGGCGCGCGATATGTGCGCGAGACGGCTTTTGTTGCTTATCAAACTAATCGATTCTTCAGCCGTCATAAATCTCGCGAACGAAGAATACGCACACGCAAAATACTCTTATCACTTCCTAAAACACATAACAGAAACGGGCGATTGGCTGTGTAAATTTCTATCGCTTAACCTTCTATTAAAGCAATCACGAGGAACCCATACTTTACGGGTTCCTCGTAAGCTACAGTTTGAAATTATCTGATCACAATGCCGCGGAGTCCAGAGGATGCAATCCTCTGGTGGATGAGGGTGTGGGAGAAGGCAAAGCCTTCTTCCACATAAATAACTAAAGAACAAAATCCATCTGCCAGGGGAAGAAAAATCTTTGGGAGAAGGCAAAGCCTTCTCCCAAGAAACCGCCCCCCCCCCACCCTACCTGCATACCCTCGGGGCGGAGAGGATGCCTTTGGGGGAGGGGGAATGTTCGTAGTTGAATAGGTCGCCTGTGGAGCGCCACGAATCGGGACCCTGCTGATAGGGGATTGACGAGAGGTGGTGCAGGGGACCGAAGGCGTTGCCTCGGCTGCCGTAGACGGTCACAAGAAGGTCAGAAGAGTGATCTTCGGGGATCGGGAGCGCATAGGGCGAAAAAGCGATATCGCCGATGAAACGACCGGTTGAATCCGATACGCTTATGAGCGCGCCGCGAAAATGCGGTATGCGAAGAGTAAACGCACCTTCGGGCGCGGGAATGCGGTAAATTACATTGCCGCCGAAGAAGGGCAGCCCCTGCTTTGTCCAATCACCGAAGGCGAGGCTGCGCACGGGATTTGTGATCACGGCGCTGCCGCCCAAAAGCCTTACACCGAAATCTCCAAGCAGATACATGGACTCAAGCTGATCGCAAAGACCGAATGGAACTTCAATCGTGAGCTCGTTTTCACCTTCCATGATCTCGGGCAGCGCGATAACGTCGATCGAGCGATCCGTGTACCAGGCGATCTTATTGGACGGCACGCTTGCGCCGTTTAAGAAAACACGACAGGTTTCGCTATGCTCAAGCGCAAGTTTGGGCGAAGGAACAACGGTTTCGCTTTTGATCGCAAAGGAGAGTTTTACATGTTCCATGGGAGATTCGCGCTTGATCTGGTAGGGCTGCTTGCCGAAAAATCCCCTTGCGGGCATGCCGCGCTCTGCCCTGAGCCTGCCGTCAAGCTTTAATATCTCATCCTTCATACCGGCGCACTTGGCTATATCCAGCAAAAGTACGTTGTCCTCCGATAATGCTACGGGGAATTCGCCGTCCAAACGGGATATTTCAGAAAAGGAAGGTGCGGTGTAAACGCATGCTTCGGGCTCGCCTGTATGTTCAGTCAAACGCAGAAGCAGGCTGTCGTGCATATACCATATGCGCTCAAATACGGTCTTGCCCGAAATATGGCTAACAGGCAAAGCGGAGATATTGCCGGTGAGGGTATCGAGCAATTCAATATCATAAACGCCGTTCAGTTCAAATTTGAGCACCTGAGGCCCGTAATATTGACCCACGTTGTATTTTATGCCCTGATTGGGCATATCGGCATCAGGGCTGCCCATAAAGCGGGTTGTGGCAAGGAAAAGCCACTTGGAATCGCCCTCATCGCGCAGCTGATAGGTAAGGTGCTTGGCTCTTACTCCATCGGGCAGACGAATATCGATATCGCGGGCGGAGTCGATCATGCCTATAAGCCTTGCCCCTGCGCTGCCCACATGAGCGGCGGCGCTGTAGAGGGAGAGGGCGGAATCGCTCTTTTCGCCGTCAACATAGTCGGGGCAGCTGCCGATGAAGACGAGACTGCCGCCAAGCTTAGAAAATGCGCAAAGGCGGTCAAGCGTGGTTTTTCGGATGGTTGAAAGCTCGGGAACGATTATATGAGTGTATTCCATCTCTCCCACTTTCAAAGGAAACGAACCTTCGGGGCAAAGATCGGGAAGGCGCGCTTCGCTGATGAAATCGAAATCTATGAGGTTTTCGGTCAGGGTGTTTATGAGCGCATTGAAATCGCTCTCAAGCTGCGACCTGATGCCGCCCGAGGTGTCGCCCGCGCCGAAATTTATCCACATGCTCTCTATCGGGTGGATAACGCCGACTTTGACCCTGCTCTTTCCTCTGGTCATAGCAAGGTTGACCCTTGCAAAATGATCCTCTATAAGCCTGTATTTTTCGTGCCATGGCGCCTGATACGAGATGGACGCAGGGTAATCGCGCTTTGCGTTGCCCGCCATGGTGTACCATGCGTGATGGGGCACCCTGAGTGTTACGCCAAGCGCCGCCTGCCAGTCGCCCTGAAGCTTGTAATCCCTGAACTCAAAATCATAGCCCGAAACGCCGTAAAGCTCGGAAAGCATTCCCTTGCTGCCCTGTTGACGAACGGCTGACTGCGCCTGCTTTGCTGTTGGGTATTCAAGCACGACCTTGCCGAGCACGTCAATGCCGGGAATGTCATAGGCGCGGTAGCAGCGCATGGCCTCGCCCGAGCGCATGGTCTGCCCTTCAAGGCTGCCTTCGCTCATTATGTGGCCTGTAAAATCGATGCCGTTTTGCCTGCACCAATTGCCCAGAGTGTCTGAAAAAGCAGCGGCAAAGCGCTCTGCGATATGATCGTGATAGTTGAGCCTTGCTTTTGAAAGCGCATCAATGCGGTCGTATATGAGCTCGGGAATGTGGTCGAGGATATCGTAGCCGTAAGCTGAAAGGAAGGTCTCGGGGATGTCGTTCGTCCAGGGAAGGATCGCATCGTCTGCATCAAGGGCAAAGTTTAAGCAGACCTGACCTGCGTACTGGGGCTCGTCGGTGAAGATGGAAGGCGAGACGTTTCCGAAAAACTCTCCAACCTTCTCCTTGTAGCGATCGTAGGTTATGCGGGCAAATTCCTGTATAGCCTTTGGATTCAGGCAATCAACATAGGTCTGCTGCTTGTCGGTGGTAGCGGCCTGCGCTTCAAGATAAGCGTAGCGGATGTTTTCGCCCTCTGTATCTTCTTTAAGCCTTGTAAAACCTTTGAGATAACCGCGCTCATCAAGTTCGATCTTGTAGATGGCAAGGAGCTTGCCGTTTTCAAGCCTTGGAAAACCGCGGAATACCTTGCCCGCGGGCGCGCAGCCGTTTTTGTAGGGGGTGAACCTTAAATATCTTCTGGTAAAATCCGGGTTCCTTGTGACCATGCCGCCCGCAACGCCGGAAGGGTAGCGGTCCTCGTCGTAAAGACCCGCAATCATGTTTTCTTCCTTGGCCTTTTCGCAGCAGGCTCTGATCAGCTCCATGAACTCATCGGAAAGATAAGGGGTCACAAGTCCTGCCCTCGCGTGCATGTAAAAGCCGCCGTAGCCCATTTTTTTGAAGGTATCTATCTGTCTTTCAAGCTCGTCCTTTTTAAGCTCGCCGTTTAAGCCCCAGAAGGGCAGGGCGCGGTATTTTGAGGAAGGGGAAAGAAATTCTTCTTTTGAGATAGGAAATTTCAGCATGATATTCCTCCGTCATTCGGTGAAAAGATTATCATAGAAGCCCTTGGGACCGATATCGCCGCTGGGAGAATTATAAAAAAGGTAGGAGCGGATATGTGCGCAAAGCTCGCAGGCGGTCGAATAACCGTCTCTGCGCTCCTTGTAGCCCTTATTTAAGGCATATTCGTAAAGCTTTTTGACTCCGCCCTCCATGAGCGCGGATACCACGGGGTATTTTTCGATCTCAAGCTCCATTGCGGCAAAATCGTCGATATCGATGTTTATGCCCGGACAGCCCTGAGGCACTACCTTCTCAAAATTATCGATATGGCAATGCACGCCGTCCATAAGGTTGGTGCATCTGGGGGAATTAAAATATGTACTTGCGGGCTTTAATGGGAAAATGTGCCTTGCGATGTTCATCGCCCTGCCGTTTACTTTAACGCCGTATTCCCTTGCGCAGTCGACAATATAGTTTTCGCCGAGCAGGACTTTGAGCTCTTCGTCCGAATGAGTGACCGATTTATCGAGCGCGGACAACCTGCGTAAAAACTGCTCTTTCCAGATGAAAAAGCCCATATGCTCTTTTCTCAAACAGTCTATGAGCATCAGCGGGCGCTCAAGGGGGATGAATTGGATGTGGAAGGGGTCTACGGACGCCATAACGGTATCCGCGCCGAGGCGCTTTAAGGTCTGAAGCCTTTCCCTGACCATGCTTTCCTTCTGGCACCAGAAGGCATTGGTCTCTATGTAATCTATCATAATGCCCCTTGAGGTCAGCGCTTCTACCGTATCGCAAAGAGCGCCGAAGTTCATGAAAGGCTCGCCGCCGCCGATGTGCACGCTGTCTGTTCCGTGTTCAAGCAGAATATCCGCGATCCTGTTTGCGGACTGCTTGCTCATGTATTCCTTTTTGCAGTTCGGGGAGGAAGCAAACATGCAGTGAGCGCAGTTCGCGGTGCAGGTATAGTTGGTCATAACGCCGCAGTATGAAAAACGGCCGTACTTTCTTGCCATTATATTTCTCCTTGAAAAAGGGTGTTTTTTACATTATATACTTTCTTTACGATCAACGCAAATGTTGCATTTGGCTAAGTTTTGGGCTATAATAAAATGAATAACTATCGTGGGAGGGTGTGCCTTGGTTTTCGACTTGAAACGCATGGATGAAGCGCATGCGCTCAGACTTAACCCTGTGCAGTGGGCTTATGTCGGAGACACGGTGTACGATCTTTTTGTGCGCACCTATGTGCTTGCAAAGAGGGATTGCCCTATCGGAAAGCTGAACAAGCTGTGCGTTTCGTATGTGAACTGCAAAGCGCAGTCAAGAGCGCTTTTGCGCATAGAGGAACACCTTTGCGAAAAGGAGCTGGATGTGGTCAGAAGGGGCAGAAACACAAAGACCCATGCAGCGCCAAAAAACGCCGATCCCGCAGATTATCAAAGAGCCACATCGCTTGAAGCGCTCATCGGTTTTCTTTATCTGACAAATCAGGACGAGAGGATCGAGGAGCTTATGAATATTATTTTTGAAGGAGAAAAAGAGTATGCCGCGCAAAACCGTTAATGTTGCCCTTCTTTCTTATACGCCCGATCCTGAAAACGTGGTTGCGCTGGCTGCAAGGACCTGCTACAGCGCATCCGACTTAAATGCTCTGAAAAAGCGCGTTTCCAAGCGCGACCAGACCGATTTTATAAAGATGGTCACCCAGATGGGTCATCTTTCCACCACCGAGCATGTGTCCTTCACCTTTGCCGTTGAAGGCGTATCAAGAGCGCTGCTTGCTCAGATCACAAGGCACAGGATCGCCAGCTTTTCCGTGCAGAGCCAGAGGTATGTATCCATGGAAAACAACGATGGAGAGACCTTCGGTTATATCGTTCCCCCCGCGATCGAAGCATTGGGCGAAGAAGCGGTAAAGGAATTTGATGCTCAGATGGCTCAGATGCAGAGCTGGTATAATAACTGGCAGGCAAGGCTTTCTAAGGCAGCAGGCGGCGGCGAAAAGGCCAACGAGGACGCAAGGTTCGTTCTCCCCAATGCCTGTGAGACCAGATTTATAGTGACCATGAACGCAAGAGAGCTCATGCATTTCTTCTCCCTGCGCTGCTGCGGCAGAGCTCAGTGGGAGATCAGGGAACTTGCATGGAGGATGCTTGAAGAGGTCAGGAAGGTTGCCCCCGCGCTCTTTGGCGCCTGCGGTCCCGCATGCCTTTCCGGTCCCTGCCCCGAGGGCAATAAGTCCTGCGGCAAGGCTGCTCAGATGAAGGCAAGAAGCGAAGAGCTAAACGCAAGGATACAGGAGAATAAGTGATGTACGAAAAAAAGAACGCATATGTAAGGCGTGAGCGCAACAACGCGGGCTTTGAAAAAAGGGATAACAGAAGGTTTGATAGAGAAGAAAGATTAAAAGCTCCCGTGGAGCCTGTAGAGCTGCCCGAGAATATGCTTTATGGCAGAAATCCGGTTATGGAAGCCCTTAAATCAGGCAGAGACATCGAAAAGATCGTTATTGCCAGAGGCGAGATCAACGGTTCCATAAACGAGATAATGGCAAGGGCAAAAAAGGCGCACATCACCATTCAGGAGACCGACAGAGATAACCTCAACGCGTTCGGTGTTGCCCATCAGGGCGTTGTTGCTTACGTATCCTGCGCAAAGTATTATACGGTCGACGAGATCCTTGAATCCGCACGGGAAAAGGGCGAGGCTCCCTTTGTAGTCGTTCTTGACGGCATTACCGATCCGCAGAACGTGGGCGCGATCGCCAGAAGCGCGGAATGTGCAGGCGCGCACGGCATCATATTCTCATCCCGACGTCAGGCAGGCCTTACCCCCGCTGCCACAAAGACAGCGGCAGGCGCGTTTGAGTATATAAAAGCAGCGAGGGTCACCAATATTCCCAGAACTCTGGACGAGCTCAAGGAAGAAGGCCTTTGGATATTCGGCGCAGCGATGGACGGCGTGGATTACAGAAAAACAAATTTTGACGGCCCTGTGGCGCTGGTGATAGGCTCCGAGGGCGACGGTATCTCAAGGCTCGTCCTTGAAAAATGCGACCATATCGTTTCCCTTCCCCTGTACGGTAAGATACAGTCGCTCAATGCATCCTGCGCAGCAGCAGTGCTTTTATATCAGATAGCAGCCGGCAGGCACGAAGCATAATGATCCTTGTCATCGACGGCTACAACGTGATCGGCGCATGGCCTGATTTCAAAAACAGCATCAACCTGCAGGAGAGCAGGGAAAAGCTGATAGAGATCATGTGCGACTACGCCGGCTATACCCACGACAGGGTCATCCTGGTTTTTGACGCATATCTTGGGCAAAATGCGCTGAGGACTCAGGAAAATATTTCGGGTATCGAAGTGGTATATACCAAAAACGGCGAGACAGCCGACAACTATATCGAAAGGCTCATAAACGATCTTTGCAAAAACCTCACAAAGCAGATCGAGGTCAGGGTCGCAACCAGCGATCTTCTTGAGCAGACCATAGTTATGGGCAGGGGCGCTGCAAGGATATCATCCCTGGAGCTGAGGAGCCTTGTTATGGGCGCAAGGCAGACGGGAAAGCAGTCCCATCCCAAGGAGCCCAAAACTTCCCTTGATATGAGGCTTTCTCCCGAGATACTTGAAAAGCTCGAGAAAATGCGCAGAGGATAGCGAGAACGAAACGGAGGCAGCCGATCGGCACATGTACGACGGTAACGATTTTCAGAAAAAACCGGAATTTGCAAAGTTTTTGGAGCTTACGGACGAGCAGGTCGTATTGCAGGCGCAGGAAGGCAGCGTGCTTGCAAACGAATACATACTCTCCAAGTACAAAAACTTCGTAAAATCCAAGGCACATGCATATTTTTTGATAGGCGCGGACAGGGAAGACATCGTGCAGGAAGGCATGATAGGTCTTTTCAAAGCGGTGAGGGATTTTAGGTCCGATAAGCTCTCGTCGTTCCATGCGTTTGCCGAGCTTTGCGTTATCAGGCAGATCATAACCGCGATAAAGACCGCAACAAGGCAAAAGCACATTCCGCTCAATTCCTATGTGTCCCTGAACCGCCCGATATACGACGACGAGAGCGACAGAACTCTCATGGACGTGATCTCGGAAGGTCAGGTCGCAAGCCCTGAGGAGATGCTCATCTCCCACGAGGATTTTGTGCAGATAGAGGCGGATATCCTTGAGATGCTCTCGGAGTTTGAAAGGGAAGTCCTCTCGCTGTATCTTCAGGGGCAGTCGTATCAGGAGATCGCCAAAACGCTTGACAGGCATGTGAAGAGCATAGACAACGCCCTTCAGCGCATCAAGCGCAAGGTGGAAAAGCATATAAACTCTGTAAAGAGATCATCGGTATCGTAAAGGAAGGCGGTTATTATGGTAGTAATAGCCCTTGGCGATATAATCCAGACCAAAAAGAAGCATCCCTGCGGCTCAGATAAATGGGAAGTGACCAGGATCGGCGCGGATGTCAAGCTCAAATGTCTCACGTGCCAGCGAGTCATCATGCTCGAGCGCGGGGAGTTTGAAAAGAGATACAAAAAAACGGTATCGCATGGAGATACCGCGGATAGCGAGTCCTGAAAGGGAACAAAGCAGCAGACACTTAAAATATTTGTTTTTTAAGGGTACCGCTTATGAAGGGTAGAACTATAAAAGAGCTTGCCATTGAGCTGGTTGTAGAGGTCACTGCTGTCTGCGACGGCATAAGAGGCAGGTCTGTGTTTATAAATCAGCTGCTAAGATCGTGCTCTTCCATCGGCGCTAATTCGCACGAGGCGCATTATGCCCAAAGTCCCGCCGATTTTGTGCACAAGATGGAGATCGCGCTCAAAGAATGCTATGAGACCGATTACTGGTTTGAAGTGCTCTATAAGATCGAGGCTATCGACCTTAGAACATACAGAAGGCTTTCAAATATGAGCGGTACGATAAGGAGAATGCTTATCGCATCCGTCACGACCGTAAAAAGCAAGTATCTCGATATTTCAGATGAGAACGAAAGGAACATACCATGACCGACAATATCAAGGAAGAAAATATTCAGGAAAGCTGTCAGGAAAACGAAAACACCGAGAATAAAAAAGAAGATAAAAAGACTATGGGCAAAGAAATATTAAGCTGGGTGCTGACCTTAACTCTTGCGATCGTTGTAGGACTTCTGGTCAGGAATTTCGGCGTTGAACCCGTAAGGATATCCGGCCCTTCCATGGACAATACGCTTCACGACGGGCAGCTGACCATACTGAACCGTTTCAGTTATGTTATCGGCGATCCTCAAAGGGGCGATATCATCAACTGCCACAGCGTTTATTATAATGAGAGGATCGTAAAGCGCGTTATCGGCATTCCCGGCGATACGGTAGAGATAATCGGCGGCGATATTTATGTAAACGGCGTGGAGATAGACGATTCTTACGCCATACATGCAAACGACAGTTTAGGTCCCATCACCGTGCCGGAGGGTCAGTATTTCGTGGTCGGCGATAACCGTCCTATGAGCGGCGATTCAAGGCTTCCCTATGTCGGCATGATAGACCGTGATCTTATTTACGGTAAGCTGCTTGGCATCATTTATCCCTTTGAGGACATTCAGTTCACGGGCTTAAACATTCCTCACTAATATAAAAATTACCTTTTAGGAGAGATAAACATGGATTTCAAACAGGAGATCACCGCGCTTATTGAAAAAAAGCTCGATGAAAAGTACGGCAAAAAGATAGAGGGCATATACTCATTTATCGAGCAGCCCCCGAACCCCGAGATGGGCGACTATGCCTTCCCCTGCTTCAGGCTGGCAAAAGAGCTGCGTATGGGCCCGCCCATGATCGCAAAGGCTCTCTCCGAGGGCATGGAAGCCGGTTTCCTTGACAGAGCAGAGCAAAACGGCGGTTATCTCAATTTCTTCATCAAAAAGGAATATTATGCTAAGACCGTTATCGAATCCGCCCTTGATGCGGGCATGAAGTACGGTTCCTCTGTTGAAGGCGAAGGCAAGACCATCTGTCTTGACTATTCCTCCGTAAATATCGCAAAGCCTTTCCATCTGGGTCATCTGTATACCACAGTTATCGGCAATTCCTTAAAGAGGATTTTCGATTTCCTTGGTTATAAGACCGTTTCCATCAACCATCTTGGCGACTGGGGCACTCAGTTCGGCAAGCTCATCTGCGCGTTCAAGAAGTGGAGCAGCGAGGAGAAGCTTTCCGAAAATCCCATGCAGGAGCTTGTTGCGATTTACGTTCGTTTCCATGACGAGGCTGAGAAGGATCCTGCCCTTGAGGACGAAGCAAGGGTATGGAACAAGCGCATTGAAGATGGCGACGAGGAAGCCATGAGCATTTACAACATGTTCAAGGAGATCACCCTCAAGGAAGTCAAGCGCATTTACGATATGCTGGGCATCACCTTTGACAGCTATCTTGGCGAAGCCTTCTTCTTCAAGCAGACCGGCAGAGTAGTCGAAGAGCTTAAAGAGAAGGGCATCATGAAAGTCGATGACGGCGCTTCCATCGTTGATCTTGAGGAATACGGCATGCCTCCATGCCTGATCCTGCGCTCCGACGGCGCAACTCTCTATGCTACCAGAGACCTTGCCGCTGCGCTTTACCGCAAGGATACCTATGATTTCTATAAGTGCATTTATGTTACCGCCTATCAGCAGAACCTGCATTTCAAGCAGTGGTTCAAGGTCATCGAGCTCATGGGCTATGAATGGGCAGAGGGCCTTGTGCACACTCCCTATGGCATGGTTTCCATGGAAGACGGCGCAATGAGCACAAGAAAAGGTCATGTTATTTACCTTGAGGATGTTTTCAAGGCTTCCGTTGCCAAGGCAAAGCAGATCATGGAAGAGAAATCTCCCGATCTTGCCGATATGGATAAGATCGCTCAGGATGTTGGTCTGGGCGCTGTAGTTTTCAGCGCGCTTTCCAATAACCGTATCAAGGATATGGTCTTTTCCTGGGACAGAGCCCTCAATTTCGACGGAGAGACCGGTCCCTACGTTCAGTATACCCACGCAAGGTGCTGCTCTGCCATAAGCAAGGCTGACGGCGATCTGCCCCAGCCCGATTATGCAGTGCTCTCCGATCCCGCTTCTCAGGCGCTCATTTCCCTGCTCGAGAAGCTGCCCGCGGTCATCGCCGAGGCTGCAAACAAATATGAGCCCTCCATGATCACCCGCCATACCGTCGATATCGCCAAGGCGTTCAACAAGTTCTATTTCGATAACCGTATCATGGACGACGATCTCTCCGTGCGCGCTGCCCGCGTTGCGCTCACCAAATGCGCACGTAATGCCATCGCCATCGGTCTTGACCTCATCGGCGTCAAGGCTCCGGAGAAGATGTAGAGTTTTTGGGGAAAATATTTTTGGGAGAAGGCTTTGCCTTCTCCCAAGCCCGGGGTATGTTCGAGATGGCTGCGCCCTCTCGAGCTCTGGGCCCAAGGGTTTGCAACCCTTGGATCCCGCGGCATCGGGACTAAATAATTTCATACTGCAGTTTACGAGGAACCCGTCAAGTATGGGTTCCTCGTGATTTCTTTTCAGGAGAATTATTCTTTAGGGTAGTTACTGATTAGCCGCTTGACACGCTCCAACAAAATTCACACATTTCATTGCGGGACGTGAAATATGCGCTGCGCGCATGTTTTGGTTAGTAATTACCCTAAAGCTTGACCCTCCTGTAAATAAATCACGCGTTGCCCAACCTTTCGGGCAACGCGTAAGCAAACGTATGAAATTACCTAATCCCAAAGTATCAGGAATCCAAGGGATGCAATCCCTTGGTGGATGAGGGTGTGGGAGAAGGCAACGCCTTCTTCCACGTAAATGATTGAAGACTAAGATCTATCTTCCAGGGGAAGAAAAATCTTTGGGAGAAGGCAACGCCTTCTCCCAAGAATAGCCCAGAGCTCGAGAGGGCGCAGCCATCTCGAACGTACCCCCAAAAATAATGTACCCCTCTTCCTATCTCCTGATAACGGACTTCTTTCTCCAGCCGCCGGTGTAGTAGCGGATCATGGAATAGAGGGAGCAGCCGATCCAACCGCAGGGGAGGGCATAGGCGATACCCATGAAGCCCATATTGAGGATAAGGGCGAAGAAGTAAGCGAAAACGGTTCTGACGATAAGGTCGAAGAACATGGAGATCATGGCGTGGAAGGAATCGCCCGCGCCGCGCAGGAAGGCGGTGGAGCAGGAGCAAATGCCGTGAGCGAATACGAGGGGCGCCCAGGTGCGCATGAAGGTCGCGCCGACATTTATGACCTCGATCTCGCTTTCGTTTACGAAGAGGGTCATGATGTTCTTGCCAAACAGGAAGATGAGCAGGGACATTACAGCGGAGAGAACAACTGAGAGCACGATGGACTGATTGAGACCCTTCTGGGCGCGCTTCTGGTTGTTTGCGCCGATATTCTGACCTACGAACAGGGACAGAGCCATGGAAATGCCGGTCATGGGCAGATTGCAGAGCGCTTCCATCTTGTTTGCGGCGGTGTATGCGGCAATGGAAACAGGGCCGAAGCTGTTGATAAGGCTCTGTACCATTACCATGCCGATGCCGGTGATGGAAGACTGCAGGCTGGAGGGCAGACCGAGGCGAAGGATATCCTTGAAAAGAACCTTGTCAAACACGAACTCGGATTTGCTGAACTTGAAATACTCGATATTTTTGCTGACGTATATAAAGCAGAGCACAACTGAGACCGCCTGCGCAAGAACAGTTGCAATGGCAACACCGGCAACGCCCATCCTGAGGACCAGAACGAAGAAAAGGTCGCCGGCGATGTTCAGAAGGCTGGAGATGATGAGGAAAATAAGGGGTGTGGTGCTGTCGCCAAGAGCGCGCAGGAAGGATGCGAAGAAGTTGTAAAGCGCCATGAACAGCATACCGCCGATGAATATCCTGAAATAAAGGACTGTATCGGCGTAAATTTCATCGGGAACGTTGACCCAGCCCATTATAAAAGAGGAAAGGCAGAGCCCGATGACGGTCATGATTATGGACAAAATTACCATAAAGATCATGGTCGTGGAAATAGTGGTCTTGATTTTGTCCTTCTGACCTGCGCCCAGGAACTGCGCCGCAACGATGCTCGCGCCTGTGGGGAAGCCCATCATAACGCCGACAAGGAGCATCGATATGGTGCCGGTGGAACCGACAGCCGCAAGCGCGTTCGCGCTGACATATTTGCCGACAACGATGCTGTCGACCATGTTGTAAAGCTGCTGGAAAACGCTGCCGAAGAAGATCGGCAGACCGAAAATGATCAGGTTCTTGAGGATAGGCCCGTTGAGCATGTCCACGTTACGTCTCTTGAGAAAACTCAAAATTACATCACCCCATAAATTATTTATATATTAAACTTTATCATAAATCGCACCAAAGGCGCGGGAAGATGCCTTCCACGCGCCTTTTTGCGTATATTTTTTGTTAAGTATCAAGCGTTTAGTTTTCGATCTGCTCGTCGATGAAGCATTCGATAACGTCGTTTTCCTTAACGTCGTTGTAGTTTTCAAGACCGATACCGCATTCGTAGCCGGTGGCAACTTCACGGGCGTCGTCCTTGAACCTCTTGAGGGAGGACAGCTTGCCTTCGAAGATAACGACGTTGTCTCTGAGCAGGCGAACGCTTGCGTTCCTTCTGACGGTACCGTCGGTAACGTATGCACCTGCGATGGTGCCGACGCCGGATACGCGGAAGGTCTGCCTGACCTGAGCATGACCGAGCACGATCTCTCTGAACTTGGGAGCGAGCATACCCTTGATAGCTGCGGTGATATCCTCGATAGCGTTGTAAATTACGCGGTAAAGCCTGATATCGACCTTTTCACGCTCTGCTGCGGTCCTTGCAAGTGCGTCGGGACGGACGTTGAAGCCGATGATGATGGCGTTGGACGCGGATGCAAGCATAACGTCGGTCTCGTTGATGGCGCCTACGCCGCCGTGGATGGAATGAACCTTGACCTCGGGGGTGGAGAGCTTTTCAACGGACTGCTTGACTGCCTCGACAGAACCCATAACGTCTGCCTTGATGATGACGTTGAGCTCTTTGATATCGCCCGTGGAGATCTGGTTGAACAGATCGTCCAGAGTGACCTTGGAAGCAGCCTTGAGCTGAGCGGCCTTGAGCTTGTCGCGGCGCTCCTCTGCAACCAGACGGGAAAGCCTGTCGTCGTCAACCACGTTCAGGATATCGCCGGCGTTGGGAACCTCGCCAAAACCGATGACCTCAACGGGAGTGGAGGGACCGGCTTCGTCAATGCGCTTGCCCTTATCGTTGATCATTGCGCGGATACGACCGTAGGCGGTACCTGCAACGATAGCGTCGCCGACTCTGAGGGTACCGTTCTGAACCAGAACGGTGGCAACGGGGCCGCGGCCCTTGTCGAGCTTGGCTTCGATGATGACGCCCTTTGCCTGACGGTTGGGGTTGGCCTTGTATTCGTTAACATCCGCTACCAGCAGGATCATTTCAAGCAGGTTATCGATGCCGTCACCGGTGAGCGCGGAGACCTTG
>SVHB01000014.1 GCA_015056005.1 Clostridiales bacterium | reverse complement strand
ATGTGCGCTCGATCCCCGCTGATATGGCTTCGAGAAATGATACCATTGCAAGGGATCCGTATAACGATATTGCAAAGGAATACAACGATAAACGCTCGTCCTTCCCTGCAAATATTTTAGCCGATATAATGGGAGTTCCTAAGGCAGAGTATTTCAGGTAAAGTATAGGTTTTATAGGCAGGTGGCAGAAATAACCTCATGAAAAAGAAGATCATTGCATTTTTGATGACGCTTTTGGTCGTAATATCGCTTTGTTCCGTGTCTTTTGCGGCGATAAAGGTGCCGGAATATTCCAAGGAGTATGTTTTTGTCACCGATAACGCAAATGTGCTTGATGAAGAGATATGCGAGTATATTGCCGATAAAACATGGGCGCTGTCAGAGCATTGCGGCGCGCAGATCGCTGTGCTGACCGTAGATTTTCTGGACGGAGCCACGAGCGAGCAATATGCTCACACCGTTTTCAATGCATGGGGCGTAGGCTCCAAAGCGGAAAACAACGGCGTGCTCATCCTGCTTGCAATAGGCGAGGAGAAATACTGGGTCGCTCAGGGCAGCGGGCTTGAGACCATCCTTTCAAGCGGCACTCTTCAGGTGATCCTTGATGAGCACATGGAAGCGGATTTTGATAACGGCGATTACCAAAGCGCAGTTATAAATACCTATGACGCGATATATGACGTGCTCACAGGCTATTACGGAGAACCAGAATCGTCTTATTACGGCGGAGTATCCTCTCAGCCGATCATCCCGGAATATGAGCCTGTGGAGCGTTATGAGAGCCAAGGTAGCTTTGGACGGGTTTTGGGCAGGATGATCGCAGCCGTATTTATCATTGCTTTCGTCATTATAGTTATCGTGCTTGTAACAGTCATAAGCGCTATCCCAAGATCGTTCTCGGGACCGGGCAGGGTATACGGAAGGGTATACAGAAACCCCGTGCGGCCGATAATAATCCATCGCCCGCCGGTCATCCATCGTCCGCCGATAGTGCGGCAGCCACCGAGAGCTCCCGGGGGTGGCTTTAATCCGCCAAGGAACAATTCCTTCGGCGGAGGATCAAAGAGCAGCTTCGGCGGTTCAAGGAACGGTTTTGGCGGATCGCGTGGCTCGTTTGGCGGGGGAAGTTCAAGAAGCGGCGGCTTTGGAGGTTCCCGCGGCGGAGGCTCCCGCGGAGGAGGACGCGGCGGTTTCGGTGGCGGAGGCTCCCGAGGCGGCGGAGCGGGAAGACGCTGAGACAAATGATCAAAGTACACATTCCAAATGGAATGTGTACTTTTTTTGTGGCGCAAATAACAAAATTAAGTAATGAATAATGTAAATCAACAAAATTAATTTCGTTTAACGTTAAACCAGTTGAACGGTGTAAAAATAAAAAATGCTTTTGAATAAGAAAATAACAGATGGTTTAACGTTAAATTTGACTATGCGAATCTTGCGGCGGTTTAACGTTATATGTACAAAAGCGGAAAACATATGAAATACAAATATATAACGATAAAATAAGCAAAATTATTGTATTTATGCAATAGTGCGCCTTGGGTGCACATTGAGCAAATATTGACAATTGAATCAGAAATATGTAATATAACTTACATAAAATATAAAAGCTTTAATAAATCGCCACTATCCTGCGGGGCGGTATCCGGCATATATCGCTCCGCGGTTCCTTCTTGGATAATACCTTTTCTGAAGTTTAGCAGCATGAAAGCTGATAGATGATTTACAAAAAGGAGGAAAGAAAAATGAAACAAAGAGCGAGATTGCTGGCTGTGATGTTGAGCATCGTTATGCTTGTATCAATGGTCGGCTGCGCAAATGACAGTACCGATACGGGCAGCACGGGTTCTGCGGGCGACACCGGTACTACCGCATCTACCACCACCGGAGGGGGCGAAGAAGCTACCGGCGGCGAAGAGACTCAGGCTGCTCCCGATGAGCTGTCCTATTGGATGGCTATCGACGTATCCAAGGTAGCTCCTATCTACACCAACTGGGGCGATTCTCCCATGTTCGGATGGATTCAGGAAGCAACCAATACCAAGATCGAATTCATACATCCCCCGGCGGGTCAGGAAGCTGAAAAGTTCAACCTGATGATCGCATCCGGCGATTACGCCGATATCATCGAGCGCGATTTTGGCAACACCTCGTACTATCCCGGCGGTGCAGATAAGGCTATCGAAGACGGCGTTATCATTGCCTTAAACGAGGCTATCGATAACGGCTGGTGCCCGAACCTCATGGCATACTTTGATGAGCATCCCGAATGGGTCTCCAACTGGGTAACCGATTCCGGCAATTACACAAACTTCCCGTTTATCCGCGAGGATGACCTGCTCCTTACCTTCTACGGTCCTTTGATGAGAATGGACTGGGTCAAGGAAATGAACCTCGGCTTTGATGAGAACAACCTGCCCGAGACCATTGATGATTGGAACACCATCCTTTATGCTATGCAGGAAAACGGATATGCTGAACATCCTCTGCTCATCACCGGTCTTGATTACTGGAGCCCCGGCGGCTTTATCACCGGCGCATATGGTGTTGGCTGGGAATGGTATGTTGATGAAGCAGGCGTTATGCAGTATGGTCCCGCTCAGGATGGCTTCCGTGAATTCCTGCAGCAGGCTCATCAGTGGAACAAGGACGGCATTGTTGATCCCGACTGGATCGCTTCCATCAATACCGAGCAGACCCGCTCCAGAGTTATGAGCGGCAAGAGCGGCATTTTCTTCGGCATGACCGTAGGCGGCATCGGTTATTACTATGACACCATCAACGGTTCTTCCGGAGTAAACACCGCCCCCAACTCTCCCGAGGATTTCCATCTTGTAGGTATTCCTTACCTCAAGACTGAAAAGGGTACTACCGGCAGATTCGGCAGCACATCTTTGAATGTTGCAAGCAACTGCGCATTTATTTCCACCTCCTGCGATAACGTTCAGGCTGCTTGCCGCCTGCTTGACTTCGGTTATAGCGATGAAGGCTGGACCATCTACAACTTCGGTAAGGAAGGCGTCAACTTCGACTATATCAACTACTCCGAATTCGCATCTCCCGTTGATCTGAGCCATTACGGCGATCAGTTCCCCAGATGGAATGACGAGGTTTACAACAACCCCACTCATGTTCAGTCCATCGCAATGAGCCAGTTCGTCCGCTCTCATATTGCCGGTCCCTTCCCGCAGGATGAAGCTTATCTGGTTCAGACCTTGGTTTACGACGATCAGCTGCTGGCTATCGAGACCTGGAACAATTCCACCGATTACACCGGTTCTCTGATGCCCAGAATGTATTACACCTCTGAGGAATCCACTACTCTTGCAGAGCTTGAGAGCGATCTTAAGACCTATAAGAATGAAACCATCACCAAGTTCATCACCGGCGATATCGAGCTGAATGATGCAAATTGGCAGGAATTCCAGGAAGGTCTTATTCAGATGAACCTTGAAGAAGTGCTTGCGGTTCGCAGAGCTTCTCACCAGAGGGCTATCAACAGATAAATTGTTTAAGCTTCATGAGTTCTCTATAAAAAAGAAAGGCTCCCGATTTTTCGGGAGCCTTTCGCTGTTTGTTATTCTGCCGTCGGTTCTTCTTTTTCGTTCATTCTTTCAATGATCAGCTCGTTCATCCTGTCGCTGGGAGAGAATACGAACGCTTCCTGTTTGCCGTTTTGGGTATATACGAGCAATGTCAGATTGGTGCTGGAAGAAAAAATGCATTTATATCTTGGTTTGACCTGCGGGTTCTTTTTATCGTATGCTGTGTAGATATCGATGCTTTTGGTGCTGAGATTGGCGATAACGCTTTCTCTTTTTCCGTATATCTTTTCTATCTTCAGGATATCGTTGACTATGGTGTATCGGTATTCCACAATGCGCTTCTGATAGATGTATACAACTAATACGATGGCGACAGGGAAGGGGAGATAGCCGATAAAGGGAGCGTCAAAGATGATCCTGAATGCGCTGCAGAGCCAGCTGAATGAAAGTATGAAAAACACGATCCCGATTATCTCAAGGATCAATGAAAATTTGTGCTTGGGCACGTATCTTTCTATTTCTTTGAGCATGTTTTTAACCTTTTTATTACTTATAAAGCTGATAAAGGCGCGGCAGATAATGCCGCGCCGATATTTTTGGATAATTTATTTGACCAGCTCGTTGTAGATGGCAAGATACTTCTCGGCGGAAGCATCCCAGCCGTAGTTGCCGGCCATGCCGCGCTTGGCAATGCCCTTGAAAGCGGCGGGATCGTCGTTATAGGTCTTGGTCGCTCTGCGTATAGCATCGAGCATATCATCGGCGTTGTAGCTGTAGAAGGTAAAGCCGGTGCCGGTGCCTTCGACCTCGTTGTAGGGCTGAACGGTGTCTTTCAGACCGCCGGTCTCTCTTACGATCGGAACGGTGCCGTAGCGCATGGCGATCAGCTGGGACAGGCCGCAGGGCTCGAACTTACTGGGCATGAGGTACATATCAGCGCCCGCATAGATGCGGTCTGCAAGGCCGAGGTTCATCTCGATCTTGGCGGAGAACTGACCCTTATAGCGCCAGGAAGCCCATCTGAGCAGGTTGGCGTATCTTTCTTCGCCGGTGCCCAATACTACCATCTGAACGCCGAGGTTCATAATGTTGTTGAGCGCGTATTCGACAAGGTCAAAGCCCTTCTGTCCGGAAAGGCGGGTGACCATACCGATAACGGGAACGTCGGGATTGATGTCCAGACCCATTTCCTTCTGAAGCGCTGCCTTGTTTTTTGCCTTCAGATGGAAGCTCTTGAGGCAGTATTTCTGCTCGATGGCGGGATCTTCATGGGGATCGTATACACCGGTATCGATGCCGTTTATAATACCGCTCATGTCCTTGCCGCGGGCGCGGATAACGCCGTCAAGGCGCTCGCCGTAGTAAGGAGTGGTTATTTCCTTGGCATATTCGGGGCTGACGGTGGTAAGCTTATCTGCATATACCAAAGCGCCCTTCATGAAAGAGCAGCCGCCGTAGAACTCAAGCTTATCTGCGGTATACATCCAGGAACCAAGGCCCAGCATATCCTCAACATAGTTGATATCAAAAACGCCCTGATACTGAAGGTTATGTACGGTATAGACGGTCTTGATGTCTTTGTAAAGGTCGAGCCACTGATACTGAGTCCTGAGCAGCACGGGGATAAGACCGGTCTGCCAGTCGTTGCAGTGGATGATATCGGGGATAAAATCGATATGGGGAATAGCCTCGAGCACTGCACGGCAGAAGAAAGCGAATCTTTCGCACTCGTCGCCGCCGTAGCCGTAGACACTGGGACGCGCGTAGTAATACTCGTTATCAAGGAAAATATACTTAACGCCGTTTTCTACCAGAGTCTCTATGCCGCAGTACTGTCTGCGCCAGCCAAGGTTGATATAAAAATACATCTCGTGAGTAAGCTTTTCACGATAGGCTTGGGCAAAATCCTTGTAAAGGGGCAGGATAACGCAAACCTCTTCTCCTCTGGCTGCCAGCGCCTTGGGCAGAGCGCCCATAACGTCGGCCAGACCGCCGGTTTTCACAAAAGGTGCGCATTCACTTGCCGCAAACAAAATCTTCATCACAAAGTCCTCCCTGAACTGTGGGGTTTCTACATTCCTATTATATTATATAATCATGTTTTTGCCAACCACTACAGGATAATTTTCGGTACCGACAAGCCTCTGTTTGCGTCTGACCTGCACGTTTTTATCCAAAACAACGTGATCCAGCTCGCAGTTTTCGCCTATGGAGCCTGCCTGCATTATAATGGAATTTCTAACAACAGCGCCCTTTGCCACATGTACGCCGCGGAAAAGGATCGAATTTTCAACGGTACCTTCGATTATGCAGCCGTCTGCAACAAGAGAATTGGATGCCTTTGCGCCAATTTCATACTTTGCGGGGACTTCGTCCTTCACCTTGGTGTATACGGGACGGCTGCCTGCGAAGATCTGACGGCGCACGGAGCCGTTGAGCATATCCATATTGCAGTTGAAGAAACTCATTATAGAGTCGACCCTTGCGACATAGCCTTCGTACTTATAGCCGCAGATCTTAAGATTGCGCATTTCTCTTTGGATAATGTCGCGCTCAAACTCGGTCCTGCCTCTGGCGATAGCCATGGAGAGCTCGGAAAGGAGAAGATCCTTTTCCATCAGATAAACTTCCATGGAAACATCGTGGTAGGTGGGCATTATGGGCATGATCTCCATATCGATCGCTCTGCCCTCTGCATCGAAATCAAAATAGGAAAGCTTGGGGTTGGGATGAGCGGGATGCTCGTCAACGTGGTTGTAAAGCACGGTGATATCGGCGCCGCTCTTGATGTGTGCTTCGTACATCTTGTCAAAATCTACATTATAGATAGTGTTTGAGCCGGTGAGGAGCACGTATTTCTGAGCGGACCTGCGCAGGTAGTTGATGTTGGATCTGAGTGCATCAAGAACGCCCGTGTAGGTTCCGGTGTTTTCGCTGGAAACATAGGGCGGCAGGATGAACAGACCGTCGCGCTTTCTGGAAAGATCCCATTCCTTGCCGGAGCCCAGATGGTCCATCAAAGAATGATAATTGCGCTGAGTAATTACGCCGACATTGGAGATATCGGCATTGACGAGGTTGGAAATAAGTATATCGATGATGCGGTATCTGCCCGCAATAGGCATTGCAGCAACGGAACGGGTGCGGGTGAGCTCACGCATGGTGGGCTCGTTTTCACCGGTTATGATAAGTCCGAAAGTATCGTTCATGACTGCTCCCCCTTATTTGAAGTAATCCGGGCCGATCTGCAGTCCGGCAGGAATCTTGGTGTTATCGGGCACTACAACGCCTTCACCTATTACGGTTACTGCACCCGAACCGCCGATAACGCAGTTTTTGCCGATAACGGCATGCTCGGAGACCATGACCTTTTCAAGCCTTGAGCCTTCACCGATCTGAGCGTAAGACATAGCGATGCTGTCAAGGACGCTTGCGCCTTTTTCAACTATAACGCCCGCAAACATTACCGAATGGTTTACACTTCCGTAGATCTCGCAGCCTTCGGTAATGATGGACTGACCGACCTCAGCTTCTGCGCTGATATAATGCGGGGGCTGTACGGGGTTGTGGGAATATATTCTGTCGCGCTCGACGGTATCCTCGTAAAGGTCGAACACGGGCGGGCTCTCCAGAAGATCCATGTTTGCCTGCCAGAGGGATTCGATGGTACCAACATCCTTCCAGTAGCCTTCAAACGCATAGGAGAACATCCTTCTGCCGTCGTTGAGCATTGCGGGAAGCACATCTTTACCAAAGTCGTTGGAAGAATCGGGCTTTGCCTCGTCTTCGGTAAGATACTTTTTGAGCATCTCCCAGGTGAAGATATAAATGCCCATGGAAGCCTTGTTGGAGCGAGGCTTTGCGGGCTTTTCGTCAAACTCGACTATTGAACCGTCCTCGTTGGTATTGAGGATGCCGAAACGGGAAGCCTCTTCCCACGGCACTTCGATGGAAGCGATGGTAACATCGGCGTTGTTTTTGATGTGCTCTGAAAGCATTGCATCATAGTCCATCTTATAGATATGGTCGCCGGAGAGGATGAGCACATATTCGGGGCTGTACTGCTCGATGAAAGCTATGTTCTGATAAATAGCGTTTGCGGTGCCCTTATACCAGGTACCGGTTTTGCCGGTGTGGTAGGGGGGCAGAACAAAGATACCGCCGTCGGCTCTGTCGAGGTCCCAGGCAAGACCGGTGCCAAGATAGGTGTTGAGCTCAAGGGGTCTGTACTGGGTGAGCACGCCGACTACATCAATGCCGGAGTTGGAGCAATTTGAAAGCGGGAAATCGATGATGCGATATTTTCCGCCGAAGGGAACAGCAGGCTTTGCTATGCGCTGGGTAAGGATACCCAATCTGCTGCCCTGACCACCGGCCAGCAGCATTGCAAGCAGCTTCTTTTTCATTGTGGTATCAGTCCTTTCGATCGCTGTTGTAACTCTTTACATATTCCGGAACGAACCTGTCTGCGGCGGTAATGGTTTCGTCGTTTTTCGGGTTGGGTTCCTGTATATATTCATATGAGTATATCATACCGGCAAGAGGCGCCAGTTCGATATCGACATAATGGCGGTACTGCTTGTGCAGCCCGTCTTTTACCTCATAGCTCTCCTGCATGCCTTTGCCCGAACCGGCGTATTTTACATCGTCGGAACAGATGAGAAGATCGAGCCTTCCTTTATCGGGCATGCCGATGCGGTATGAGGGCAGATACTGAGGTGTAAAATTGATTATTGCGACTACTCTTCTGCCGTCCTTATCCTGACGGAAGAACGCAAGCACGCTGTTTTGGTTATCGTCTGCCTCGAGCCATGAAAAACCGTCCCAGCTGTCATCTATCTGCCAGAGGGCGGGGGTGAGCCTGTACAGCGCATTGAGATCGCGCACATAGTCCTGCATCGCTTTGTGGTTATCGTAATCGAGCAGGAACCAGTCAAGCTGGTCGTCGTCCTTCCACTCTATGAACTGCCCGTATTCGCTGCCCATAAAGTTCAGCTTTTTGCCGGGATGCGCGTACTGATAGGCGAAAAGCGTTCTCAGCCCCGCAAACTTCTGCCAGTAATCACCGGGCATCTTGTTCAAAAGCGAGCATTTGCCGTGGACCACTTCATCATGCGAGAGCGAAAGCACAAAGTTTTCGTTGAACGCATACATAAGAGAGAAGGTGAGCTTATTATGGTGATAGCTTCTGTATATCGGATCAAGCTTTACATATGAAAGGATATCGTTCATCCAGCCCATGTTCCACTTGAAGCCGAAACCAAGGCCGCCCATGTATTTGGGCTTTGTGACCATCGGAAAAGCGGTGGCTTCCTCCGCCATCATCATAACTCCCGGGAAATCCCTGTAGGCAATTTCGTTTATCTTCTGCAGAAGGCTTATCGCCTCAAGGTTTTCGTTGCCGCCGTAGATGTTCCTGAGGCTCGGATCATCCTCTTTGCAGTAATTGAGGTAGATCATAAAGCTGACCGCGTCGACCCGAAGACCGTCCAGATGGTACTCCTTGAGCCAATATACGGCGCTGGACATCAAAAACGATCTTACGCCGCCCTTGCCGAAATCGAACCTGTTGGTACCCCATTGTTCGTTTTCGCCGAGCCTTGGGTCGGAATACTCGAAAAGGGGAGAGCCGTCAAAACGCCTGAGACCAAAAGCATCCTTGGGGAAATGCGCGGGTACCCAGTCCATAATAACGCCTATCCCGGCGTTGTGCAGCCTGTCTATGAGCTTCATAAGCTCCTTTGGCTCGCCGTATCTTGAGGTGGGAGCAAAATAACCGGTCACCTGATAGCCCCAGCTGCCGTCAAATGGGTATTCCGTCAGCGGCATAAACTCCACATGAGTATAACCCATGTCCAATATATATGGGATAAGCTCGTCGGCTATGCGCTCATAGGTATAAACTCTGCCTTCCTCGTCCCTTTTCCATGAGCCCAGATTCATTTCATATATATTTACCGGGCTGTGATATGGGTCAAACGAGGCTCTGTTTTTGAGCCATTCTTCGTCCGTCCACATATATCCTTCGGGGTCGTAGGTCTTGGACGCTGTGCCCGGGCGGGTCTCTGCATGGAATGCAAAGGGGTCGGCCTTCATAAAGCTTTGCCCGTCAAAAGTGGTTATCGAATATTTATACGTATCAAATTCTTTGATACCGGGTATGAAGCATTCCCATATGCCGTAGCCGATATCCTTCATCGGCCATTCACTTTCGTTCCAGAAATTGAAATCGCCCGTTACGTGCACACTTTTGGCGGCGGGAGCCCAAACTCTGAAAACGAAACCATCCCTGCCGCCATCCTTTTGTGGATGAGCGCCAAGGAAAGAGTATGCATATGCATTGCTGCCCTCCAAAAAGAGATATCTTCCGGCATCATCACAGGAGCTGTGCAGCATATATTCACTTCCTTAAATTGTCTTTCAACACATACAGTATAACACATTTATACATATGAGTCAACTTCATATATATAAAGAAAGAACCGCCTTTGCAGGACGCAGGCAGGTTACTTGCGGCACACGCAGCGGCTGCTTAGTGCTGCTGCCTTCCGACCCTGACACGGTTCACAGCACTTTCGTTGCACAAGACCTGCCCACGCCTTGCAAAAGCGGCTCGGCGTGAACATAAATATTATATAGCATATCTTTGATTTTTGCAAGTGAAAAAATTAACATTTGCAGTATCTGCGGCGTTTGACTAAAGCCCTTGCTTGCGCATTGGCTTAAAATATGTTAAAATAAAGCCAAATCTGATTTTACGGAGATGAGGATAATGGATGTAGTTATGGAAAAACGCAATGAACTTATGCAGAGGCTGTTCCCGGGTGGCGTTCCGCGCATCTGGTGTCCCATGCTCACGCATTATAACCCCGACGGCGGTATTGACGGCTTCAGGATGAGGGCAATGCTGCGCTCGCTTTATCCCCATGTCGGCGGTCTGGTTGCCGCAGGCGAAACCGGCGACGGTTACAGGCTCACGAGAAAGCAGTGCGACTCTGTTTTGAATATCTGCCTTGAGGATTCCAAGGCGCTTGGCATGCGCGTGCTCTTTGCCGTGCTCGAAGACGAGGCGCAGGACGCTTTTGGTTGCATTTATTATCATCTTGCCGCTCTTGAGCGCAAGTTCAAAAAAGGCGACCATATCGAAAACCTTATCGCAGCGGGTCTTTGCGGTTACCTCGTATACCTGCCCGTAGGTGACGATATGACCGATGAAGAGCTGGTCGACGATCTTACCCCGATAATGGAGCTTGGCGTGCCGATCGCTCTGGTCAACGATCCCGCTGTCACCCATAATCAGCTCTCACCCAAGTCCATATGCGAATTTGCCCATAAATACCCGCATTTCTTCTGCTATCAGGATAAGAGCGGCAGAGATGAGTTCGTTCTTTCTCAGTATGATGACGACACTCTTTATACCCTTCGCGGTTTTGAATACGATTACAGCTCGTGGTTCGATCGCTACGACGGGTTCATGGTGCCCAGCGCCAACTGCTTTGCCAGCGCTATCGCCCGCATCTGGGCTGAGCGCGAGGACGGCGAGCCCGGCAGCGCCGACGATATTTCCCTGCGCATAACCAACGCCGTGCGCGGTCTGGTCGAGCTCGGCGAAAGAATGGAAGGCGATGTCCTTCAGAACGCAGCAAGGCTCGGCGATCACTTCCGCGCATACGGCAAGGATTCGTGGGACGTTGATCCCTCGCTCACCTTCGGCGGCGAGGAGATCCCTTATAAGCTCATCGAAGCCGCAGGCGATATAATCAACGATAACGGTCTCTCCAACGAAAACGGCTATATGGTTTAAGGTTTTAGGAGGGGAGGACGTTTTTTGGAAGAAGGCTCTGCCTTCTCCCAAGCCCTCATCCGCCAGAGGACTTTGTCCTCTGGACTCCTAAGTCTTTGGAGACAGATAATTTCATACGTTTGCTTACGCGTTGCCCGGAAGGTATGGGCAACGCGTGATTTATTATGCGGGCATTCAGGCGATATACGGCTTGCTTCGTATGCAATGATATACGCCGGGTTTGCTTTGCAAACAATGATATACGCCTTGCGGCGCATGAGGAATGATATATTCCTACGGGATATGATATATGCGCTTCGCGCACATGATGATTAGTAACCACCCTAAAGAATAACTCTCCTGAAAATAGATCACGCGTGACCCATACTTTACGGGTCACGCGTAAGCCAACGCATAAAATTTACTGATCCCAAAGTCTCATCCACCAAGGGATGAAATCCCTTGGTGGATGAGACTTTGGGAGAAGGCAAAGCCTTCTCCCAATATAAAAAACTACGTCAAATACTCCTCGATCCCGTGCGCGGCGTTTGCGCCGTCGGCGGCGGCAGTAATTATCTGCCTGAGCGCCTTTGTGCGGACATCGCCAACAGCAAATACGCCGCTTATGTTGGTTTTTCCGTCCTCGCCGGCTATGATGTAACCGGAATCGTCGACTTTGACCTCACCTTTGAAAAGCTCGGTGTTGGGGTTCCTGCCGATGCTGACGAAAAGCCCATCAAGCTTGAGCTCGCTCTCGTTCCCCGTTTTGACGTTTTTGACCTTAACGCCGTTGAGCCTTTCACCGTGCAGAAGCTTTGCAACCTCACTGTCCCAAACGAACTCGATGTTTTCTGTGTTCATCAAAGGCTCGTGATAAACCTTTGCGGCTCTGAGGGTGTCGCGCCTGTGAATGACGTATACCTTCCTGCATATCCTCGAAAGCGTCTTTGCATCAAGCGCTGCAGTGTCGCCGCCGCCCACAACGGCAACGACTTTTCCTTTGTATGCCATGCCATCGCATGAAGCGCAGTAATGTACGCCCTTGTCGGTAAGCTCTTCTTCGTTTGCGATACCAAGCCGCTTGGGACCTGCGCCGGTTGCGATCACAACGGTTTTTGCAAGAAACTCACCGATATCGGTGTGGATCCTTTTGATTTGGGGCAAAAGCTCCGCTTTCTGAACCTCGGCAAGCTCGGTTAAGGCTCCGAAACGCTCAGCGCCCGCCTGCATTTTTTCGCCGAGGGTGAAACCGTCAATGCCTTCTTCAAAGCCGGGATAATTATCGATCTGCTCGGTCAGGGCCATCTGACCGCCTGCGGAAAGCTTTTCAAGCACAAGTACGCTCAAACCCGCCCTTGCAAGATAAAGCGCTGCGGTGTATCCGCCCGGACCTCCTCCGATCACTATGCTGTCATATATCTGTGCCATTATTCCACCTTAAACCAAGTGCTCTGAAATGAAGCCGTCGATCTTTGCCTTGGACTCGGGAGCGACCACATGCGCCACGGGCTCGCCGCCTACAAACAGCATGATGGTGGGAATGGTGTCGATGCTGTATCTCCTTGCGATCTCGGGAGCCTCGTCAATGTTTACTTTGCCGACAAGCAGCGTGCCTTCGCGCTCCAAAGCAACCTTTTCATATGCGGGGCCGATCCTTTTGCAGTATACGCACCAGGGCGCCCAGAAATCTACCAATACAGCCTTCTTTTCTTCAAGAACAGCCTTGTCAAAACTTTCTTTGTTAAAATTTACAGCGGACATCAATACCGCTCCTTTCATATTAAGGTAAATATAGTCTATCCGGATTTTGTAAAAACATTTATCCCAGTGCAATGTCCAGCACCATCATAAGCGTGAAACCGAGCGTGAAGAACCAGGTGCCAAGATGACTGTGCTCGCCCTCGCTCATCTCGGGGATAAGCTCTTCAACAACCACGTAAAGCATCGCGCCTGCGGCAAAGGCGAGCATGTAGGGGAGAATAGGGGTCACGATGCTTGCAAGCAGCAGAGTAAGTACCGCGCCTATCGGCTCAACCACTGCGGACAAAAGACCGTATCCGAATGCCTTGCCGCTTTTCATTCCACCGCTTTTCAGGGGCATCGAAATTATCGCGCCTTCGGGCAGATTCTGTATCGCAATGCCAAGCGCAAGGGTAAGTACCGCTGCAGAGGTGATGGTCTCGCTTCCCGAAAGCCAGCCCGCCAGCAGAACGCCTACCGCCATGCCCTCGGGCAGGTTGTGCAGAGCCACCGCAAATACCATCATCGTGGATTTCCCGAGCCCGCAGCTGATACCCTCCGGGCATTCGCTGTTCATGTGCAGATGAGGTATAACCTTATCCAGTACCATAAGGAAAAGTACTCCAAGCCATACGCCGATGAACGCGGGAACGAAGGCGAATTTTCCCATGTGCTCTGCCTGTTCCATTGCGGGCATGATAAGGCTCCATATAGAAGCTGCTACCATAACGCCCGCCGCAAAACCGGTCAGCGCCCTTTGCAGGCTCCTGTTCATAGCGCCCTTCATGAAAAATACCAGTCCTGATCCCAATACGGTACCAAGGAACGGAATAAATACGCCCTGCAATACTTCCGGTGCAAACATCTTTCTGCCTCCATTTCTTTTATAGCTTAATGATAATATTTATCAATTATGTTTTCTGTGACTTAGTTACATAAAGCATGGAAAATATTGACTGCGGCGGATATTTGTCTTATACTTTTATTGAAGGGAGGCGGTTTCATGGAATTTTCCAATTATTTTCCCATATGGGATAAGCTGGATGCTCAGCAGCAGGAAGTATTAAGATCATCCGCACTTGAGCGTACCGCAAAAAAAGGCACGCTCATCCATCGAGGTTCCATGGATTGTCTGGGGCTGGTAATAGTTGTTTCCGGCAGGCTCAGAGCCTATTCGCTTTCCCCCGACGGCAAAGAGGTCACCCTTTACCGCCTGCTTGAAAGGGATACCTGCCTTTTGTCCGCCGCATGCATGATGAGCGGAATGCAGTTTGAGCTCATGATAGAAGCCGAGCGCGACACTGCTTTTTATATTGTACCGCCCGATGTTTTCAAAAACCTCATGAATTCTTCCGCTGTTATTGCAAATTACGCAAACGAGCTCATGGCGACCCGCTTTTCCGAGGTCATGTGGCTCATGGAGCAGATCATGTGGAAAAGCCTTGATAAGCGCATCGCAGGTTTTTTGCTTGAAGAAAGCCTGCTTGAGGGCACAAAAATACTCAAGATCACCCACGAGCAGATCGCAAATCATCTTGGAAGCGCAAGGGAAGTTGTAACAAGAATGCTCAAATATTTCCAGAGCGAAGGTCTTGTCAGGATAACCAGAGGCACTGTAGAAATAACCGACGAAAAGCGTCTTGGTGATCTTTTGGACGACGAATGACGGCAATAGTTCCAAATGGAGAATAATATGAAGAAAACGGCATATTTTGCGGGCGGATGCTTCTGGTGCATCACTCCGGATTTCAAGGAAACAAACGGCGTTATCGATGTCATAAGCGGCTATTCCGGCGGCGATGAAGCCGATCCTTCTTATAAGGACGTAAAGACCCAGCAAACGGGTCACCGCGAAACCATACGCGTAGACTATGACGACAGCGAGATATCGTTTGAAAGGCTTTTCGATATTTTCATAAACGGAGTCGATCCCTTTGATGAGGGCGGTCAGTTTATAGACAGAGGACATTCCTATACCCTTGCTGTTTATTATACCGATGAAACCGAAAAAGATGCTGCCCAAAACGGTATATCCGCGCTCGAAAAGGAAAGCGGCAAAAAGGTATATATAAGCGTAGAACCCTTCAAGAGCTTTTATACCGCAGAGGAAGAGCATCAGGATTATTATCTCAAGCACCCCGAGGAATTTGAAAAAGAGCTTATAGAATCCGGCAGGAAAAAAGTATAGAAAAAAGGCACGGTATACCGTGCCTTTTTTGTTTATCTGACGTCTATATCGCCGCAGCCGGATGTGAGCTTTATCTCGATATCGCCTTTCCCTGTAATGAAGGTCTTTTTGCGGGAGGAACCGCTTGAGCGAACAGCGGGCAGATCGACTGAAATATCTCCTATGCCGGTGCTTGTGTATATTGTAGAGCTGATGCCATCTGGCAGCTTGACGGAAATATCGCCTGCGCCGGATGATGCTTTAAGTGCGCTGAATCCAATCACTGATGCATCAATGTCGCCCGCACCGGAAGATAATACGACCTTGCCCAATGCGTTTGCGCAAACCTCGATATCTCCGCTGCCGGTGGTCAAATTAAGTTCAATGCCGGATTCAACTTCCGATACGGTCAAATCTCCGCTGCCGGTGCTTGAAATGAGCTTTCCGCCTGTGCGGATATGAGAAGCTTCAATATCTCCGCTGCCTGCGGTTATGTGAGCGTTACCGGCGGCTTCAATGTCGGATGCTGTTGTATCGCCGCTTGCAGTGCTTATTTTGATATCTTTAACGGACTTTAACCGTATCGCCTCTATGTCGCCGCTTGCGGTGTTCAGCTTGATCATTCCCTGATCTGCGCAAAGATCAGAAATGTTAAGATCGCCGCTTGCGGAGGATGCGCTGATATCGGCTGCCCTGATGCCGCCGATTTCAATATCGCCGCGCGTGGTCTTGAGCAGCAAAGCGCCCGGGAAACCATCATGATCTGCGCCAAGCTCTATGTGTACCTCAAACGGTTGCGTGGAAAAGCCGAAATCAAAGCCGTGCCATCTGCCCCTTTGTGCGCGGCCTTTGTGCGTGATCAGAAGCTTTGAATCCTTGACAGCCACAACGATCTTGCTTTCTTCGCGCACATTGCCCTCTTCGACCGTAACTCTCGTCATGCCGTTTGGGGATTGAGAAACAAAGATATCTGCGTTCCTAAGATCTGCAGTTACTTCCGTTATATTATCAAGCTCGATATCGAGGCTGCCGTCATCGCATTCCATCGTTGTATCATAGTCAGAAAGATCGATGAACTCTATGTATCCGGCATCATTGCCCGATTTATCTGAGGCATGATCTTTGCCGAATCTCATTCCTGATACAAGATTGTTTACCATTCCGGAAATACCCGCGTTGACTTTTTCGGATATGGTACGTCCGATATCTGCATTTGCCATACCGTTTTTGATGTTTTCGGATATTATCCTGCCAAGATCATCGTTAACTGTATGATCGGGATCGCTTTCGGAATTTTGCTCGCTGCGGTTGAGCCTTCGTGCAAGATCGTCTTCCTGTGCCTGCCTGCTGTCAAGCACTGTAGATAAAAATTCCTTGCCGAGTGCCTCGGGATCGCCGAGCTGCTCGCAGGCTTCCTCTTCGCTCATCCCGCGCCCTGAGCATTCGTCGAAATGCGATTCTATGTCGCGGAAGAGCTCTTCTGTTTCGCTGTTTGAAAGGCTGCCAAGCGTGCGCCTTAAAATCTCCATGAACTCAGATCGTTTCATCAGTCCGTCCTCCTTCGTTTATAATGCTCTCAACTCCGCTCACAAGCTCTCGCCATTGCTCTATAAGCGTCTTTGTATAATCCTCTCCCTTGGGTGTCAGCGCATAATACTTCCTTGCCGGTCCTTCCTGCGATTCCACAAGATAGGTGCTCACAAGTCCCTCCGAATAAAGCCGCTTGAGCAGGGGATAGATCGTACCGCCCGACATCGCTATGTGGCTCGATACCACGCTCACCAGCTCAAACCCGTATCTGTCCGAGTTCTGCAGCGCACAAAGCACGCAAAGCTCAAGTACACCTTTTTTCAGCTGCGGATTCATTTTATCACCTCTGACTGCATTATAACACACACTATCTTATAATACAAGATAGTAAAATTAAAAAGATATTAAAATTACGCAAACAAAGATCAAAATACCCGAAAACCGCATTGAGCCAAATAAAATGACTTTTTTACGATTTTCGGGCAAAAAAATCACACCATACCCCTTGACATATGGTGTAAACGATGATAATATAGTAAATTGCATTAACAGTGTGTTTAATGCGCTCTTGTGCAGCTTACATGTACAAGGATACACTAAAACGTAACAAAATGCAACCGGAAAAATAAATTTTTTTCAAAAAATTTTTTCCGGAAGGCGGGCAGGGGATAGCCCCTTACCGTCCCCCAAGCGAATGCTCTGGGTGCGTTCCCGTTGCAAAGATCATCTTTGCAAGATTATTATAGGAGTGATAGCCGGTTATGATGCCACTGCCAGTGCAAATGGGAAAACGAACCAGAATGACCTTCTCCAAGATCAGTGAATGCATAGAGATGCCCCATCTGATCGAGCTGCAGAAGAGCTCGTATCAGAGGTTTCTTGATGTAGATCTCAGGGAAGTGCTGAGCGACGTGTCGCCCATCACCGATTATTCCGAGAACCTCGTACTCGAGTTTACCGATTATAAGCTCGATATGAACAACATCAAGTATTCCATGGAGGAGTGCAAGGAACGCGACGTTTCCTACAGCGCCCCGCTCAAGGTCCGCGTACGCCTCATCAATAAAGAGAGCGGCGAGGTCAAGGAGCAGGACGTCTTTATGGGCGACTTCCCCCTCATGACCCCCTCGGGTACTTTCATTATCAACGGCGCCGAGCGTGTTATCGTATCTCAGCTCGTCCGTTCTCCCGGCGTGTATTTCGACGTTGCCAAGGACAAGACCGGTAAGGATCTTTTCTCCTCCACCATCATCCCCGGCAGAGGCGCATGGCTGGAATACGAGCAGGATTCCAACGACGTTACCTGGGTTCGCGTAGACCGCACCCGCAAGGTACCGCTCACCGTTCTTCTTCGTGCCATGGGCTTTGGCTCCGATGCCGAGATCATCGATCTTCTCGGTGAGAACGAGCAGCTCCGTGCAACCCTTGAGCGCGACAGCTCCAAGGGCGAGGACGAAGGTCTTGTAGAGATCTATAAGCGCCTGCGTCCCGGCGAGCCCCCCGCGGTAGATTCCGCGCGCTCCCTTATCCGTGCTCTGTTCTTCGACCCCAAGAGATACGATCTTGCCAAGGTCGGCCGCTATAAGTTCAATAAGAAGCTTGCCATCTCCCGCCGTATCGAAGGCTTCACCGCAGCTCAGGACGTTATCGATCCCAATACCGGTGAGCTCATCTGCGAAGAAGGCACCTATATCGACCGTGAGCTGGCGGGCCATATCGAAGAGGCCGCCATCAACGACGTGCTGATCAATGCCGACGGCGCTGTCGTCAAGGTCATCTCCAACCACTTTGCCGATCCCAAGCCCTTCCTCACCTTCGATCCTTCTGAGGCGGGTCTCTACGGCAAGGTACATATGCCCACTTTGCGCGCCATCCTTGAGGAAACCTCCGATGTCGATGAGATCAAGGCTCTGATCAAGCAGAACTTTGACAAGCTCATCCCCAAGCACATCCTTGTTGAGGATATGGTCGCTTCCGTTTCCTATTATTACGGTCTCATGCACGGCGTAGGCGTGACCGACGATATCGACCATCTGGGCAATCGCCGCGTAAGAAGCGTTGGCGAGCTTCTGCAGAACCAGATCCGCATCGGTCTTTCCAGGCTCGAGCGCGTGGTCAGAGAGCGCATGGCTATTCAGGACCTCAACGAGGTCACTCCTCAGGCTCTCATCAATATCCGTCCCGTTTCCGCCGCAATCAAGGAATTCTTCGGCTCCTCTCAGCTGAGCCAGTTCCTCGACCAGCCCAACCCCCTTGCAGAGCTCACCAACAAGCGCAGGCTCTCCGCTCTGGGCCCCGGTGGTCTGAACAGAGACCGTGCCTCCTTCGAAGTTCGAGACGTTCACTACAGCCATTACGCTCGTATGTGCCCCATCGAAACTCCTGAAGGTCCCAACATCGGTCTTATCGGTTCTCTTGCGACCTTTGCAAAGATCAACGAGTACGGCTTCATCGAAGCTCCCTACCGCAGGGTTGATAAGGTGAACAAGAAGGTCACCGAGATCGTTGATTACCTCACCGCCGACGAAGAAGACGGCTTCATCGTTGCACAGGGCAACGAACCTCTGGATGAAAACGGCTACTTCATCCACGAGCGCGTTACCGTCCGCAAGAGAGAGGAAATTATCGAGGTTAACCGCGAAGAAGTCGACTACATGGACGTTTCTCCCAAGCAGCTCGTCTCTGTCGCTTCCTCCATGATTCCCTTCCTCGAAAACGACGATGCTTCCCGTGCTCTGATGGGCGCGAACATGCAGCGTCAGGCGGTTCCACTTCTGACCACTCAGGCTCCCTATGTCGGTACCGGTATCGAGTACAAGGCAGCAAGAGACTCCGGCGTCTGCATCCTTGCCGATGACGACGGTTTCATCGAGTATGTCAGTGCAGACCTCATCAAGCTCCGTGCAGATAACGGCAAGCTTTATGAATATAAGCTCATCAAGTTCACCCGCTCCAATCAGGGTACCTGCATCAACCAGCGTCCCATCGTTGTCAAGGGCGAAAAGGTTGTCCGCGGTCAGGTCCTTGCAGACGGTCAGTCCACCGATATGGGCGAGATCGCTCTTGGCAAGAACATCCTCATCGGCTTCATGACCTGGGAAGGTTATAACTATGAGGACGCTATCCTGATCTCCGAGCGCATCGTAAAGGACGACGTATTCACCTCCATCCATATCGAGGAATACGAATCCGAAGCCAGAGACACCAAGCTCGGTCCGGAAGAGATCACCAGCGACATCCCCAATGTCGGCGATGAGGCTCTCAAGGATCTGGACGAGCGCGGCGTTATCCGCATCGGCGCCGAAGTACACTCCGGCGACATTCTGGTAGGTAAGGTCACTCCCAAGGGCGAGACCGAGCTCACCAGCGAAGAGCGCCTCCTGCGCGCCATCTTCGGCGAAAAGGCAAGGGAAGTCAGAGATACTTCTCTCAGAGTTCCCCATGGCGAAGGCGGCATCATCGTCGATGTTAAGGTCTTCACCCGCGAAGCAGGCGACGAGCTCCCCGCAGGCGTAAACGAAATGGTCCGCGTTTATATCGCGCAGAAGAGAAAGATCTCTGTCGGCGATAAGATGGCAGGCCGTCACGGCAACAAGGGCGTTGTTTCCAGGATCCTCCCCGAAGAGGATATGCCCTTCCTGCCCACCGGCGAACCTCTGCAGATCGTTCTGAATCCTCTGGGCGTTCCCTCCCGAATGAACATCGGTCAGGTTCTTGAAACTCACCTTGGCTATGCGGCAAAGGCCCTTGGCTGGCATGTCGCAACTCCCGTCTTTGACGGCGCTAACGAGGACGACGTTATGGAATGCCTCGAAAAAGCCGGCTACAACAGAGACGGTAAGATGACCCTCTATGACGGACGTACCGGTGAACCCTTTGAAAACCGCGTCACCGTCGGCTATATGTACATGATCAAGCTGCACCATCTTGTCGACGATAAGATCCATGCACGCTCCACCGGTCCCTACAGCCTCGTTACTCAGCAGCCTCTGGGCGGTAAAGCTCAGTTCGGCGGTCAGCGTTTCGGTGAAATGGAAGTTTGGGCTCTTGAAGCATACGGCGCAGCTCATACCCTCCAGGAGATCCTCACCGTCAAGTCTGACGACGTTGTCGGCCGCGTAAAGACCTACGAAGCAATCGTAAAGGGCGAGAACATTCCCGAACCCGGCGTTCCCGAAAGCTTCAAGGTTCTTATCAAGGAACTCCAGTCTCTGGCTCTTGATGTCAAGGTTCTTGGCGAAAACAATCAGGAGATCGAGCTTTCCGATGACGGCAGGGACGACCGTCCCACCCTCGATGTCAACCTCGAAGGCGACGAAGGCGAAATCCGCATTCCCGGTGCCGAGGCTCAGCGCAGCGAGGACGACCTTATTGATGACGAAGACCTCGAGCTCGGCGATCTTGACGATCTGCCCGATTTCGGTGATCTTGTTGACCTTGACGACCTGGACGATGACGACGGCGAAGGCTTCTAAAAAAGCCTTCCGCTAACGCCCGTTTCACCCGGATATAGAAAGGGGAACCAGTTTTGTTCGAATTAAACAATTTTGACGCTGTACAGATAGGGCTTGCATCTCCTCAGAAGATACTCGAATGGTCCTACGGCGAGGTAAAAAAGCCGGAGACCATCAACTACAGGACCCTTAAACCCGAGCGCGACGGTCTCTTCTGCGAGCGCATTTTTGGACCTACCAAGGACTGGGAATGCCATTGCGGTAAGTATAAGAGAGTCCGCTATGAGGGCATCGTCTGCGACAAGTGCGGTGTTGAAGTCACCCGCGCCAAAGTTCGCCGCGAGCGCATGGGTCACATAGAGCTTGCAGCCCCCGTTTCCCATATTTGGTATTTCAGAGCCATTCCTTCCAGAATGGGTCTGCTGCTCGACCTGTCTCCCAGGGCTCTTGAAAGAGTACTCTATTTTGCGATGTACGTCGTTCTCGATCCCGGCGAGACCAATCTTGAGTATAAGCAGCTTCTGTCCGACAGAGAATATCGCGAAGCCATCGACCAGTACGGTGCCGATTCCTTCCGTGCCGGCATGGGCGCAGAAGCAGTCAAGGAACTGCTCGAAGCTCTTGATCTTGAGCAGATTTCCGCAGAGCTTAAGGAAGACTTAAAGTCCAACTCCGGCCAGAAGCGCGTCCGCGCCGTCAAGAGGCTCGAAGTTGTCGAATCCTTCCGCAAGTCCAACAACCGTCCCGAGTGGATGATCCTCACCGTAGTTCCCGTCATTCCTCCGGAACTGCGCCCCATGGTCCAGCTCGACGGCGGCAGGTTCGCGACCTCTGACCTCAATGACCTTTACAGGCGCGTTATCAACCGTAATAACCGTCTCAAGAGGCTCCTTGAGCTCGGCGCTCCCGATATCATCGTTCGCAACGAAAAGCGCATGCTGCAGGAAGCCGTTGACGCACTCATCGACAACGGCAGAAGAGGCCGCCCCGTTACCGGTCCCGGCAACAGAGCCCTCAAGTCCCTGTCCGACCTCCTTCGCGGTAAGCAGGGTCGTTTCAGGCAGAACCTGCTTGGTAAGCGCGTTGACTACTCCGGCCGTTCCGTTATCGTTGTAGGCCCTGAGCTTAAGCTCTATCAGTGCGGTCTGCCCAAGGAAATGGCTATCGAGCTGTTCAAGCCCTTCGTAATGAAGAGACTCGTCGAACTCGGCTTGTCTCATAACATCAAGAGCGCAAAGCGCATGGTAGAGCGCCTGCGCCCCGAGGTCTGGGATGTTCTTGAAGAAGTCATCCGTGACCATCCCGTTCTTCTCAACCGTGCACCTACCCTGCACAGGCTTGGTATCCAGGCCTTCGAGCCCGTCCTTGTCGAGGGCAGAGCGCTCAAGCTCCATCCCCTTGCATGTACCGCTTACAACGCGGACTTCGACGGCGACCAGATGGCTGTTCACGTACCCCTGTCCATGGAAGCACAGGCAGAAGCTCGTTTCCTGATGCTGGCTTATAACAATATCCTCAAGCCTCAGGACGGTAAGCCCGTTGTCACTCCCACTCAGGACATGATCATCGGTTCTTACTACCTCACCATCGAGCGCCCCGGCGCAAAGGGCGAGGGCAGATATTTCGCTTCTCCCGACGAAGCCTTCCTTGCCTATCAGCTGGGCGAGATCTCCCTGCAGGCAGCTATTCATGTCAGAATGCGCAGAGAGCTCAACGGCGTTCAGATGAGCAAGATCATCGATACCACCGCAGGTAAGATCATCTTCAACCAGGCGATCCCCCAGGATCTTGGCTGGGTCGATCGTACCAACCCCGAGACCATGTTCGATCTGGAAGTCTCCGGCCTTGCCGATAAGAAACTCATCGGTAAGATCGTTGACCGCTGCTTCAGGGTACATGGTATAACCAAGACCGCGACCATGCTCGACATGATCAAGGCTCAGGGCTTCAAGTACTCCACCAGAGGCGCCATTACCGTCTCCGTTGCAGACGTTGTCGTACCTCCCCAGAAGGCAGAGCTGCTTGAAAATGCAGAAAACTCCATCAAGCGTATCGAGCGCAACTACCGCCGCGGTGAGCTCACCGAGAACGAGCGTTACAACGCCGTTATCGATGTATGGGATAAGACCACCAAGGCAGTTACCGATGCACTGCTCAAGACTCTTGATAAGTTCAATAACATCAACATGATGTCCAACTCCGGTGCTCGCGGTTCCATCAACCAGATCCGTCAGCTCGCCGGCATGCGCGGCCTCGTTGCCAACCCCTCCGGTAAGATCATAGAGCTGCCCATCAGAGCAAACCTCAGAGAAGGCCTCACCATGCTGGAGTTCTTCATCTCCACCCACGGTACCAGAAAGGGTCTGTCCGATACCGCTCTTAAGACCGCTGACTCCGGTTACCTCACCAGAAGGCTTGTTGACGTTTCTCAGGAAGTCATCATCTACGACGACGACTGCTTCGCAGACAGAGGCGAGCCAATCCGCGGCATCACCGTTTGCGATATCACCAACGGCAAGGAAAAGATCGAGTCTCTGGCAGACCGTATCCTCGGCCGCTTTTCCGCAGAGGATATCATCGATCCCAACACCGGCGAGGTCATCGTTCCCATCAACACCGAGATCACCTATGATAAGGTCGATAGGATCGTAAACGCCGGCATCAAGCAGGTACAGATCCGTTCCATCCTTACCTGCCGCAACCGCCACGGCGTCTGCGCCAAGTGCTACGGCTCCAACCTTGCAACCGGCCAGCCCGTCGATATCGGCGAAGCCGTTGGTATCGTCGCTGCACAGGCTATCGGTGAACCCGGTACTCAGCTCACCATGCGTACCTTCCACACCGGCGGCGTCGCGGGCGATGACATCACTCAGGGTCTTCCCCGTATCACCGAGCTGTTCGAAGCCAGAAAGCCCAAGGGTCTTGCGCTCATGGCTGAGATCGCAGGTAAAGTATCTCTCAATACCACCAAGAAAAAGCGCGAGCTTATCATCACCGCCGAAGACGGCAAGACCGCTTCTTACCAGATCGTTTACGGTTCCAGGCTCAAGGTCCAGGACGGCGATTATGTAAGCGCGGGCGACGAACTCACCGAAGGTTCCATCAACCCCCATGATATCCTCAAGATCAAGGGCGTCAAGGGCGTTCAGGAATACCTGCTCAAGGAAGTTCAGACCGTTTACCGTCTGCAGGGTATCGATATTTCCGATAAGCACATCGAAGTTATCATCCGTCAGATGCTCAGGAAAGTCCGCGTCGAAGACGCAGGCGATACCGATATGCTCCCCGGCGGCCTCGTAGACCTCTACAACTTCGAAGAAGAGAACGAAGCATGCGTCATGCGCGACGGCACTCCCGCTATCGGCAAGCGCGTCCTGCTCGGTATCACCAAGGCATCCCTTGCAACCGAGAGCTTCCTCTCCGCCGCTTCCTTCCAGGAGACCACCAGAGTCCTCACCGAAGCCGCCATCAAGGGCAAGGTCGATACTCTCCAGGGCCTCAAGGAGAACGTCATTATCGGTAAGCTCATCCCCGCAGGTACCGGTATGAAGCGCTACAAGTCCATCGAACTCGTAGAGCACAGTGATAATCCCACCACTCCCATCGATGATATTGACCTCAGCGCAGACGAATAAGAGATTCAAACTTTAAGTAAAGAAAGGACACGACAATGAGTCGTGTCCTTTTTTGCTGCTGCAAGCCGTGGATAAGGCGAGAGGGCTCCGCCCTCTCGCGCTCTGGGCTCTTTTTGGAAGAAGGCTTCGCCTTCTCCCAAAGATTTTTCTTCCTCTTGCAGATAGATTTTATTCTTTAGTTATTTATGTGGAAGAAGGCTTTGCCTTCTCCCAAACCCTCATCCACCAGAGGATTACATCCTCTGGACTCCGCGGCTTTGGGGGCGACGCGTTAAGAAAACAGTCCGGTGGACTGTTTTTAGCCAAAGCCCGGCTCGGGTTTATCCCGAGACGCGGACGAGTAATTGAATACGTTCGCTTACGAGTGGCCCGGTAAAGTATGGGCCACTCGTGATTGCTTTTCAGGGTGGTTGGGCTTTAGGGTAGTTACTAATCGAAATGTGTGCGCAGCGCATATATCATATTCCGCAGGAATATGTCATTCCTAATACGCCACAAGGCGTATATCACGCGCTCATGTCCCGCACGACTGCAGTATGGGCAACACTTGATTTGTTTTTTTGTGAGCTATGCGATAGAGATTTAGTGAGTAAACGTGTAACGATTATTCCAACGATTGAGGTGGTTTAAAGGCGCCCCCCCGAGGGAGCTGGCGCCCGAAGGGCGACTGATGGAGTCATAACAAGTAACCCAATCCTGCGCACACTGCATAGTATCCCTACACGATCTGCCTCATCATCAGATTTATCAGATCCTGCGCGTGCTTTGCCACCAGATCGGCCTTCTCCTTCTCGCCTTCGCTTCTGAGCTTCGATATCGCCAAATCGACCTCATTCTTCGCCCTTATCCTCTCTTCCTCAACACCTGCAAGTCCGCTCCTGAGCGCATTATCCTCACTTATCCTCGATGTTTCCGAATACCCGCTCTTTGGCTGTGAATATAAATTTCCCGCAAGTCCAAGGTTTGCCAGCGCTTCGTTGTTGCCTATAGCAGAGAGCCTTGCATTCGTGTAAATATCCTTTCTTGCCTCATCAGCCTGCGCGTCGATATCAGCCTTGCCAGCTGCAAGCCTTGTTGCTTCATCCTCCAAAGCCTGCGCCCTCGCTTTAAGCTGTGCCTGCTGCGCATCCTTGAGCATCTTGACATAGTCCGAAGCATACGCATATCCAAACCCGTAATTGCTGTTGCTCGTGCTCACGGGTTCATAATAGGTGTTGTTGTTATTGCTTGAACCGGAAGAGGAATCATGAAAGGTTATATTGTAATAATAGGGAGCCTGTGCCATCTCCTTGAGCTGAGCCGTGGAAAAATGCTCCAAATATTCGGGCGTGATATTGCCGTAATTTTTGCCCTGACTCAGCGCCGCCATCATCTGCTCGTAGTTTTTTACTGCCTGATAATCGTTATTCACCGTCTTCTTCCTCCTTTATTCCTTCAAATAATTGCCTGAATCCCTTTGGCAAAGGAACACCGCAGGTTATGGCGTTCTCACAAAGCGAAATCGCCTCGCAGGCAATGTAATACCCCGTCACCATAGTCCTGAGTATCACATTGTCCGGCGAAAGCGCCTTGTCCGCCATCGCCGAAGCTGCAACCACCATCAGTATCAGTGCCTTTTTCAGCACTCCGTTGAATGCGGCGTTCGATGACAGCGCTCCGTTTGCGCTCTTATCGCTTCTTAGCATCATGCCCTTTATTATGCCGGTCACAAAATCCAGAGCCATAAAGAAAAGCAGCGCTCCAAAGAGTATATCAAATCCGCCGAAAAGCCATCCGATAACGCCCGATGCAGCGCATCCGATCGTTTTTAGTATGCTCTCAAACCTATCCATCAATTATGCACCTCCATGTGAGCTTCCCGACTATCCCGTCAGGCTCCAGCCCCTTCTTTTTCTGATATTCTTTCACAGCAGCCAGTGTCTTCTTTCCGAATATACCGTCATCCTCTGCGCCCACAGCCCTCTGCAATATGACCACGCATTGCCCGGTGCTGCCCTTTTTCACAGTGGGGAAATACTTGCTCACGCTTAGGCTCGATCCCTTGGATGATATCTGGACCCCGCGCCAGTTTCCGTCTCTCGTGTCAATATGAGTAAAGCCGCTCATGCCGCCGTAGTCGTAAAGTCCGATTCCGCCCATGCCAATCTCCTGCGCGTATGCGGCGACCTTTATCGGCAAAACACCCTGTACTCTGATGTCTGCAGCCTGTCCAAGCATATGCTTGCTCTTTTTCGCGCCGTTTATAGATGCATTGTACTCAGGGCTTCTGTACCCGCTCGTGATCGTTACCGGCATATTGAAATGCGCCCGAATTTCTTCGAGCGCATCTATCAGAGCATCGTCAATGAGTATCTCGTCGCTTCCGTCCCTGCAGGCAAACTCTCCTGCGGTAAAATGTTCCGATAAAGCCCTGTATCTGTCTTCTTTCAAACTATATCTTTTGATCATCTTCTTCCTCCTTTATTTCTCCGTCGTCCAATTCTTCCCATGCCTCCGGATAATCCACAGGCAAAAACACGTTTCCGTCTATCAGGGAAACATAAGCTTTAGTCCCGAGCCTTAGTATGTCTCCCGCTAAAAAGATCCTGCTTTCTATCTTATTTCACCCTCGCGCTCTGCCTGAAAACAATTTCAAGCCCCAAAAGCCCCAGCGATGTATCCTGGGTATCGTTTACCACCTTGAGCTGGAAGCTCTCAGCCTTGCGCTCCTTTCTCTTTGTTCTGCTCATCTCAGGTACCCAGAGCCCAGAGAACGAAAAATCATTGAAATCAATGTCGTTGAAATCCAGAAGGCTCGTCGAGCCTTCCTTTATGAGCTCCCAATCCCTTTTGCTCGATCTGTAGTAGATCTTGTACTGACCGTGCGCAAAGGGCATAAGCATGAACGCTACATCCCTGACAGTCTTAGTCCTGTAAAGCGTTGAAAGCTCAAACATCGGTGTCGTCCAATAAGCCTTATATTCAGCGCCGTTGTCGTTGAATGCGTTCACATCCTCCCTGCGCTTCATCCTGCAAAGAGAACCGTCATGCGCACCGAAATAAAGCCTTCCGTCAAAAGCGACAGCAGCCGTCACGGGCAGCCCTTCCCAGTAATACCATTCATACTGATAGCTGCTCTGTGAATCCGTGTATCTCTGTGCCGAGTCGGCAATATACACATGATCGTTTATGAACAGATAATACTTTCCCGCAAGTTCGACCGCCAAAGCGTTCTTAAGATCACCTTCGGCACATAAACGCTTGTCCACCGCTCTTGATATCGATCTGATATTTCGTTGGTTGTCTACGCTCGTACCGTAAACCGCGTGAACGCCGGTCTGGGATAAAAACAGCGGCAGATCGCCCAGCACCGCAAACGCCCTTGTGCTCACAGCACCCGCAGCATTTGCGCCCTGCGCCACAGGAAACATGGGGTTCAGCTCTTCATCCAGCATAAAGGTCCTGAGCCATTGCGTTGCGTCCGCACCGCTGCCTTTGATTATTATCTGCGCGTCATAATGCCTCACATAGCCCATTATCGGCGAAGCATCGCTGCCGATCTTGGTGTAACCAGTGTCGGGAAAGTATGTGGGATCGTAAAGTCCGCTTTGCCAGTCCACATTGGGCTTCATAGGATTTCCGGATAAAAATATTCGCGTATCGTTCTCGCCGCCGTATATCCCGCAAATACTGCACCTGTTTATATCCTCCCGACCGTCTGACGAAGCGGTAAAGTGAATAATAACATTGTCCACTCCGTTTCCGTCCTTAGGCGCACTCAAAAAAGTAACGGTTCCGTTTTCTATGTCAACGCTGTATTTATCGCTTGTAAGTTCCGTCCCATCTGCAACCACTTTTGTAACCTCCTGAATGCTGCCTGTGTCCAGCTGATAAAGGGTAGAGCTTCCGTTTCCCAGAAAGCTGTTTATCCTTTTGGGAGTCAGAAGATTCACCGCTTCAAAAGCGGTCCCCGCGCCGTCGGGTGTCCTTGATATCGATGTAGTGGGCACAAACGCCTCGCTGCATACCTCCATGCACTCGAAGAGCCCTTCGCTGTTTCTGAAAACCTTTCTGTATTTGTATCCGTCCAGTATGTAAAGGGCATCGCCGAATAAAAATGCCGTGGAAGCACTCTTTGCCATATCAATTGTCAAAGCTTCCTCCTGACCGTAAGCATAAAGCTTGTCGCCCGAATGTACTATAAGCGTCTTCCCGATCTCATCCTCCATCGTAAAAAGTCCGTATATGTGCTCAAAATAATCATGCAGCTTCTCATAGCCTGCCCTCTTTACAGGGAAGAACTTCTCGTCAGCGATCATGTTCACCGCGTCAGGGCTCCTTGTAATAGGTACCTGAGTCTCGTTCGTGGTAAAATCCACGCCGCCGAACTTGTCTATCCTCTGCACATACTGCTTTTCGCTTGTCAAATTTATGTATGCCATTATTCCTCCGTGTAAATATCAACGATATCCGAAAATACGGTTTTCAAATAATATCGCCTTTTCTCAAGATATTCCGCGTTGAAATACGCCGCCTTCGCCCTGTCATCGTCAAGCGAAAGTTTTGCCGCAAGCCCATAGGGCATAACGCCCAAAACGATCTCATCCTCGTATACTATCTGAGCTGTAAGATCGGCAATTGTAGGCGCTTGTACAAGCGGAGCTTTCCCCTTTGATACCAAAACGGAGTTGTTCAGATCGAACAACTCCGTCAGCATCAGCCTTATCAGCGCAGGCGCCTGCTTTTCGTAATCCGCAGCGTCCTGCATTTCCTCAGCCATCAGCGCCAGTGCGCTTTCAAGCAATTCCCTGCCTGTCATTTCTAAACCACTCCTTCTGTTTGTTCATGTACGACTTTGTATTTGTGCATATCGGTTATTATATCTCCCTCGCTTCCGTAAACGGACCTGTGCCAAATCCCGCCGATTTTTGTAAACATCGCCGCAGCTTCCTTCCATTGTCCGCCAATCTTAACGCTCACAGCGCTTTGGGATATAGTCAGCACTCCGCCTGTAGTGTACTCACTTTCCACGCTTTCTCCGATCGTGCATATTCGATACATCAGGCTTGTTCCCGCTGCAAGCAAGGCAGCGCTTGTGTCGATGTATTCCGTATCTTCCAGCTCGCTTGAAAGCGTTGTCCAGCTTATACCGCCGTCTGTGGATCTCTCAAGCCTATAGGATTCCGGATTAATACCCTCAGACCATGTGATCCTTATCTCTTTACCCGGCTGAACGAACTCAGAATAGCTGATCCTGTCGGGCGCGCCTCTGAGTATGTACCAGTTTGTGTTGTCTATTGTACCGTTTTGAGGGTAAGCATCCGCATATTGTGCAGATGCCGTCGAGATAAGATCACCTGCAAAAGGCTCAAGTTCGCTTGTGTAAACACCGGCTTTGCTCGGGTCTTTCGGATAAATATCCGTACCCGTGCCGTAAATACCGCTTTCGCAGTAATACATGGTGTTCTGCTGATATGTACCGACATTTACATAGATCATCGTTGGATGATCGCCCGCGCTGTATTGCTTATATCCGGACAGTCTGTAAAGACCGCTTAAAACATTGAATATGAATCTTGCGCTCATGAACGCCGGATTTGAAGATGAGATCCCGCTTACATGCCATGCCTCATCCCTGTATCTTTGCATGTAATACATGTCAACGCTATATACATCCCAAACATAGCTTGCCATTATTCGTTCACCACCAGCCAGATATCGCCGTCATTTCCAAGATCATTTGTTGGCTTGATGCTTGAAACATATGCCTTTGGCAAAAGTCCCATCACATCATCAACTATTTCATCCTTGTCGTTTTGAGTCCAGTAGTCCGTACCCTTTACAGGCGTGTAGCCGGGCTCGCCTCTTTCACCCTGTGCACCTCTTTCGCCTTGAATACCCTGATCCCCCGGAATACCTTGTTCACCCTTTTCACCGGTATCACCTTTTGGACCGATAGGACCTTCGGGCAGAGCAAAATTCAGGATAACATTGTTTTCGTTGCCGGAATTTACAACTTCTGCATCCTCACCGTAGGGCAGGGTAGTCACGCTGCCGATCCTTATGGTGGCAGATGCATCGCCTTTGAGCAGCGCTATTTCTATAAGCTCATACCAAACGCTCTCGTCCTTGTATTTCCACAGTATGTGCGTGTCGTTTCTTGAAAGCTCCACCTCTCTGCCGTCGGTGCCGGGCGTGCCGGGCAAGCCCTGCACACCTTGTACACCCTGCTCGCCCTGCAAACCCATAGGACCTTTAACATCCGCAGGCTCGGGCTCTGTTGTGCCGTCATCCGATATCCTCCATCTGAGCAGACCTTCTTCATCAATGTAAGGAACGTATACCTTGCCGGGAAGACCCTGCTGTCCCATATCGCCTTTATCGCCCTTGTCACCCTTATCACCCTTATCACCCTTGTCGCCTTTTATCGCCGATACGACCGTCGCCTCGCCGTCATCCGATAAAGCTGCGGACAAAAATTTAAGCCTTGACCTCTGCGGTAAAGCTTCGCCGCTTTCATCCTCAATTACATGACCGCCGCCCGATACGGTAAACCATGTCTGCCCATCATCGGAACCTTCCAGCTGACCGTCCTTGTTCAGCCTGACTTTTTTGATGCCTTCGCCTTCATAGCCAACCGCATGGATGTTCTTCGCACCGTTTTGGTTCAATTCGTCCACAAGCTCATTGTGAGCATTCATCAGCTGCTTGGCGCTGCCATCAAAATATTCCTTTATATAAGCCGCCTGCCCGGTTACCCTGTTCGACAGCCTGCTTATAAGGTTTTCAAGCGCCTCAATTTTCTTAAACGCCATTGTTTCACCTCCTTTTATATGCCGACCGCATACCACCTGCCGGATCTCATATATCCGTTGATGTAGCCGTCGTAAGTGTCTATGCTTGAAGCGGACCACTCAAACCCGTTTGATGTTGCCCCGATATAGCTTCCGCCTGTCCTGATCCTCTGACCGTTGTTATCATAGCAGTAAGCGCCGGTGCTTGAAACATAGCCGCCCGAAGATGTAAACAGCCTTGCAGCCAGAATAACGTCGCCGGTGTTGTATGAGCTGTTCGTGGTATAAACTATGACCCCAAGCGGTCTGAATCCGGTGTTCACCTTGAGCGTATACCCGGAAAACGTGCCGCTTGCCGTCTTTGAAGCAAGCGAATAATTACCCAGTACGCCAAATATATTCACACCGCTTTTTATGTTTGATGCAATAAGGTTTGCATCTCCCTTTATCACCTGATCGCCCGCAATATATACCCCCGAGGGTATAATTATATCCGAAACCGTGGGAGTATGCTCTTTGGATGATATCGATTCAATGCTTCCCTGTGCTTTTGTACCGTCTGCAAGGTAAAACACCTTTCCTGAAAGCACGTCCTCTTTTTTCGCGGTGGTAGAGGAAATATCCACCCCGCCGCCGCTTGAATGTATGAATACAGGCATCTTAACCTCCTATGCTCATCGATAATCTGATGTCCGTCTCAGGCGTATTTCCGTATGAGGTCAGTTCAATGAACCCTTCCTCCTGCCTTGTGCAAATAAAATGCGCCATCAAATAAGTCTTGTACCCGTTTTCGCCGATGTTCTTTGCGGGGGCTATGTGCACCACCGAATCTGAATGTATAGCCTCATTCTCTATCCTGAAACACCCGTAACCGCCGCTTTCAAAAGCATCGTCTGCAAACAGCGTGAACTCAACCGATACCGAAAGATCGGCCTTTTCTTTAAGCTTTTCTTCAAGGAGCGTGATCTCATCAACTGTATGAACGTGCTCCTTTGCCGCAGCTCCGACATCTGTGTGATCCAGCTCGATCTGCTGACCTGTCTTGCCGTTGACCACGGTAGGCAAGCCCTGAGCGCCGGGAACGCCCATCGCGCCCTGTAAACCTCTTGGACCCTGCTTGCCTTGGATGCCCTGTATACCCTGGATTCCCTGCGGCCCCTGCTCGCCCATCGGCCCTCTGGGACCTCTCATGATCCCGAAGCTGCCCATATCGGCAAAGCTTTCATGAACCGCATCCCAGATGTATATCCTGTAATTTCCGTCATTCCCAACCGCGTAGCCGTCGCCTGCCGCAGGCGAATCAACGGATCGGGTAAGCTCATCCAAGGTTTCAAAAACTCCCTTTATGGTAAGCGATATGCCGTCCTCGCCGTCCTGACCTGCAGGCCCCTGCATGCCTTGAATACCCTGAGCGCCCTGATCGCCTTTTTCGCCCTGCTCACCCTGAGCGCCCTGAATGCCTTTTATGTTCACCGCGTCTATGGCGATACCCGTATCATCCCGAAGCTCCCACATAAGCTGACCGTCCCTGTCAACGCTTGGAATATAAACCTTGCCGGCAGGCCCGATTTCGCCCCTTTCACCTCTGTCGCCTTTTTCACCCCTGTCGCCTTTGTCGCCCTTAAAGGGGGTAACGACAGTGTAAGTGCCGTCATCGCTTACATCCGCGCCCATAAACTTGAGCCTTGCCCTTTGCACCTGTGCTATGCCGTCTTTGTCATATATCACATGACCGCCGCCCGATGAAGATACCCACTCCTTGCCGTCGTCGCTCACTTCTATCTGATTGTCGCTGCCAAGCCGAATATATTTCACCGAATCGCTGCCGTAAAGCACCGCGCCGAGCTTTCCCGCGCTGCCGCTTGCGTTCAGCTCGTCCACAAGCTGATTGTATGCCGCCATCAGCTGCAGCGCATTTCCGTCAAAATAACCTTTTATGTAATCGCTGCGCCCTGTGACCCTGTCGGGCAGCTCGCTTATCCTGTAATTAAGCTTTTCTATTGCCTTAAAAGCCATGTTTCACCTCCGTAAACAGATTGGGCGCACTTAAAGTGCGCCCAATATCCTTGTTTTAGCCAACAGTGTATGTAACCTCGGTCACATCGGAAGTCTGCTTGCCCTGTTTGTAGCCCACAGCCTTAACGGTCACATCGCCTGCCCAGTCAGCGGTGCTTACCGCGCCGGAGTAGGTGAGTACATCGGGGCTGTATCTGGGATCGCTGCCGTCGATGGTGTAAAGAATGGTCTGTGCATCCTCGCAGCTGATCACCATGTCGGAAGTACCGGGAGCAGAGCAGGTGATCTCGGGCGCGTTCAAAGCGTAAGCTGCATCAGCGCCGACGTATACGCCGTCCGCCTTTGCGCCCAGAACGAACGCATCGTAATTGAACCTGCCCTCGATCTGTGCGCCGTTGATGCCGGGCGGATCCTCATGCAGCTTGGTATCGCTGATCTTCCAGGGGAACATAACGCTCTCCTTATAGGTGATAAGGAAATAAGTACCGTTTGCAAGGTATGCGTTGGGTACCCTTACGACCTTTGCGCCCATGAACTCGCCCACAACACCTTTGCTGAGTGCCTTTTCGCCCAGCTTGTCCACGCCGATAAACTCGGGCGCCTGCCTGAGCATGGAATAGGTGGAAGTGTTGATGTATATGGTCCTGCCCACATAAGGCACGCCCTTGTCGTCAAGGTACGCCATCGCCTTGGCAAGATGACCCACAACATTGTCCTTGTCGAGCGCTTCTTCGATCGCAGCCACCTTGCCCGCGTTCATAATGAACTGGGAAAAAGCGTATTTATCGCTTTCGGGGGTGACCTTTTCATCCATCTGGATCCTCAGCCACCTCATAGCGTTTTTAACGCCCATCTGCTCTGCATCGTTGCCCTTGTCGATAACGCCCACAAAAGATCTGTCTCTCTTCATGACCAGTTCCTGGAAGGTATCCTGGATCTCTGAAGGTTCGCCATACCTGTTCGCGGATGCGTTCCTGTTGTAATCGTTCATAGCCACGGTAGCAAGAGTGTAGATCTTCAGGGATTTTACGCCCACAAAGTCATACTCATTGCTCGTCATGCCCTTAATGAAAGAAGTCTGCGCAAAATGCTGCGCGATTTTGTCTGAATATTTGTTAGCCAGATTAATTGCCATTTGTATCATTCCTCCAATTCAAATCAGAAATTGTTTTTGTATGTCTCTTTTTTCCATAAGATATGTTTTGCACCTCTTTAACGATGTTTTGCTTTTATAGGCTGGTACATGCCTTTATCAAAGCTTGATATACCGAGAATCTTGCTTCGCATCTTGGCTTCCCCTTGAGGGGAAGCTGTCAGCTTTGCTGACTGATGAGGTGTCTTCGCCCGAACTGTTTGTTCGGCATTTTTAACCTGCAAAGATGTACGATATGATCGGTCTTTATACTGACCTGCCCATAAATGCCTTCCAAAGCATGTCGCCTTCTTCTTCGCTTTCCTCACCCTGTCCCGATGCGCTGCCAACGGAATTATGCCTTGCCGCCTCATGGTTTGTAAGTGCGCTAAGCTTAGCTGTCAGCATCGCATTTTTGTGTTTTAAGTAGGAAAGCATTATATCTCCGCCCTCAAGCGGAGCCTTCAGCACCTCCTCGGGAAGATCTTTTGCGTCGATATCGGGATTTTCCAGCACGAATTTCTCATACTGCTCCTTCACGCGCCGCTTGGTTTCAGCCTCGCGCTCGATTTCATCCGCTTTCAGAATAAGCTCCTGCGTCCTATCGATAACGCCCTTTTGTTTAAGTGCGTCAGCTTCGCCCGCAAAACTCATCCTCTCCAGCATCCCTATATACTCTTTATAGTCAACGCCTCTTTTGGCGGCATGCTCTTTTATCGTCCTTATCGATGTCTCGCCTCTGAGCTCCTCAAGCTCCTTTGCGACATGATCGTAATTCATGCCCTTCTGTATAAGCGTGGGCGCATCATCCCTTGAGACCGTCTGCTCCCTGCCGTTATATACAACGCGGATGCCGTCTATGATCTCCTCGCCATCCTCGATATCGATGTCATCCAGCCCTTCTTCAATGTCATCGGGCAGATACTCGTCAAAAATATCGAGCACATCGTCTCTTTCAGCCATGTTTTCCTTACTGAACAGCTCCATTCAAACCTCCGTGTTCCTTCATTGTTTCAATATTGTCGATAACCTGAGTCTTGTTGCGGATATAGCTCTCGGGGATGGCTTCAAGATAAGTCTTTGCATCCATGAGTCCCCTCTGATAGAGGTTATCGGCAGTCTGCACCTGTGTAAGCTCGCTCCAGTACGCAGCCGCGCCGACGTTCACCTGAACATCGCTTCCCAGCATACCGATCTTCGAATAATCGACCACGTTCATACCGTTGGGAGCGGTCACGAACCTCACGCCGTAATAAACCCTTATCATGTCGATAAATATACGGATATAATCCTCTATCCACTGATAATAGCTCATCTTCTGCAGCTCAAGCGGCGCGCCGGTTGCCTTCTGCATAGCGATTATCGCGCTCGTGTTGTCAGGGTTGCTTATCATGCCCAGCGCCGCATCCGATGCGCCCATAGTCTCTTTTGTGAGCGACACCAGATCGTTTATAAGCCCCTGTATCTGCGGGGTAACGCTCGCGCCGTGCATAATGTTTGCTATCGCCTCGTTGGGATTTCCGTATACGCCTATGGCTTCGCCGACCTTATTGCTCCAGTTTGTGAGCTTCGTTGCATCGTAGATGATCTTCGGGAAAGCCATATCCTTCACCGATTTTATCAGCATAGCCTGAAGCTTGTTTATCGCTATCTGATTGGGGATAAGCCCGGTTATAGCCGCCTGACCGTGATAACAGGAACGCACCTTTTCCCAACTCAGCCATGCTATCGGATATAATTCAAGCCCGGTATCCCATTTTTTGCGTATAAAACCGCCGCTTGTGAGCTTACTTGCCCAAATATGACCCGTCTGCTCATCTCTTTCGTATTTTATGAGCACCGTTGCCATGTTCTCACTGTGATCGGGATAAATACCGCTTTTGGCATCGTCGCCTCTGTCGGATGCTATCGCCTCAAATTCACAGCCGTTTTCCTTAGCTTCGTTTTTGAGCTTCTCGATATCGCTGCGCATGCTGATTATGATGTAAGGCTGCCTTTGTACGTCGCATACCTTCTCATTTCCAAAGAATACATTGGTATTGTGCAGCGCTTCCATCCTGATACCGCCTTTGTACATGGCGTTTCTGTTCTTCTGGCTGTCCCAGTAAATATGAACGCAGGCGTCGCCGCAAACCGCAGCGTCCCTTATGGCGTCCCTGCCCATCATCTTTGCATTCGTGTCCTCTATCAGCCTTGAAAGCTCTGCGTTCACGCATTTGCTCATCAGCTGTACGCTTTCATCCGCGCCTTCATAGGGCTCCACCTTTGCGCTGATATCATCCGATACCAGCATGGAAATGAAATACGCCACAACTCTTTTGAGTATGTTCACCACAGGCTTTTCAAGATCGGGGGCGTTCACTCCCTCCCATTGCCTGCCGATGTAGAAATTCTCGTTTTTCCTTACGTTTTCGTAAAGCCCGATGTTTTCCTTAAACGCAGCGCCTTTTTCGTACTGATCCCAAATGCTTATGGCGCTCTCGTTTTTAATGCTGTTCATCCATCTCCTCCTTCGTGTCCTGTGCTTTTCCGTTGTAGGCAAAAAGATTGTCCCATTGCTTCATGAGCCTTATTGCTTTTTCGTCGCTTTTTGTCTTTTGTATTTCGCTCTTTTCCGTCCTTTCCAGGAACTCGATAGCCGTGATCCTTGCAATGTATGCAGATATCAGAACCACCGCGATCCCGGTTATAATACCCATAGCCAATTTGCTTTCTCCTTTATACTCCGTAATTAATGAACCCCGAATATTCGGGTACATCCTCCTGTACGACGCTTCCCGCCCTCATGGGCCACATCGTGCAAAAACCTCTTATTGCGTCCGGCCCGTGCGTGTAAATGTGCGGGTTTATGGAAACATCGTTGGGATCCCTTTCATCATGCCTGAGCCTTGGTATATCTCGGATAAGGTTTTCGCAGTTCTCAAATATCCGCATAGCGCTTTTTTTGCTTCCATCCTCTCCTTCGTATACCGCAAGCCACTCCAGCATGCTCAGCCAGCCGCTCACCCTGTCGCCGCCCGTGCGTATAAGCTCTATCCCGTGCTGGGAAAATATGTCCGCAACGCTTTTTCCCGTCTCCTGCCTCCTGTTCCACATATCGGGCGGCGCAAGTGTCAAAAATACCTTCTCTTTTGTCATGGCGTTTATCCTCTGCGCCGCCTTTGCGATAATCAGGTTCGGCTCGTGCAGCTCCTTAAAAACATAAGCGTTCATCTTTTCGTCCACCGCTATCCAGTAGCATGCCAGCATATCCAGACCGTAATCGATAGTTCTGTATATCCTCCAGTTGGGCGGTATGGGGAAGGGCTTAATAACATGTACATCCCTTCTGAACTCCTTGAAATACTGTCCCGCAAACACATCCCAGTCACCGTCCAGCCAAGCCCTCCTGATCTCGCTTGGCAGATTCTTCAGCATGTCCATATATCCGGGATCGTTTTCGATCAGCGCCGGATTGTCTATAGCCAGTGCCTTGATAAACGTATAATCCTCCGCCTTTTCCGAATTTTCGTATCTTTTGTCTATAAACAGCCTCCTTACCCATTCATGTCCGACCCCGCCGGGGTTGCAGGTTAAATAAAACCTCTTTGGAAAACCGTTGGCACCTCTCAAACAAGCCGTCAGCGTCTCAAACTGAAACCTCGTAAACTGCGTCGCCTCGTCAATGAATATCGAATCGAATTCCTGTCCCTGATATCTGAGCACATCGCTCTCGCTGTCGCAGTACCCGAAAAGTATCCTCGACCCGTTGGGAAATGTGAACGCCCTGTCGTTTGCGCTGTAAACCGCCGCATCTCTCAAAAGCATCCGCATCGGAAGTATGTGGTTTTCTCTGAGCTCGGGCATCGTGCGCCTGAGTATCAGTATCCTGATCCCATCGTAATTTGCCGCAAGCAATATCGCCTTGCGCTGCACTGCCCAGCTCTTCCCGCCGCCTCTGCCGCCGCCGTATGCAACGAACCTCGTCTGTGCCTTAAAGAATTCCTCCTGCCTCTCGTTTGGAGTACCCAGCTCAATAGTGCACAGCTCCCTGCCTTTCTGTACCATCGCGTGCTCTTCCATAGCCTTGTGCGGCATCACCTCTTTAGCGGCAAGAATGCTGTCCTGTTCCATACTTCGCGGCATCTACTGCGCCGCCTCCCGCGCGCTGTTTCCCAGCACCAGCCTGATCACCTGATTTCCGCTTGCATCTTCCGTCTCCTTTCCTTCCTTGAGCGAATACTTCAAAAGCATGTCCGCTGCCTTCAGCTTGTCCGCGTCCTTGCAGCTTTCGCTTTTGAGCATCCCGCCAACCACTTCCAGCGCCCCATACGCCTCCTTCATGATCTGCTTCTCCAGCGCTCTTGCGCTGTATTTCTTCAACTTGCATCACCTCTCTTTGCTTTTCTGCGGGAACGTATCTGATCTTCCGCGTTCCATGATCGGATTCTACCCCCCTAAGTATGACATTTTGTGACATCATAAAAATTTTTTTATATTTTTTTTGCTTTCTTTGTTTTAATAACGATCTGCCCCTTCCTATCCCATCAAAACCTTCATCTCAACCCCCCCGCTTTTTCTTGACATATGTAGATGATCTATATATAATATATGTAGATGGTCTACATATAGGAGGTCAAAATCATGCCCATAGATAAATCCCTTACCGCCGGCAGCGCCGCGATGCTCGTCCTAAAGCTTCTGCAAAGCAGCGATATGTACGGCTACCAGATGATAGAAGAGCTCTTAAGCCGTTCACAAAACGTCTTTGAATTCAAAACAGGCACCCTCTATCCTCTTTTGCATACCCTCGAGAGCAAGGAGTGGATAACCTCCTATGAGCGTGAGGAAAACGGGCGCACAAGGAAATACTATTCCATCACCGAATCGGGAAAGACCGCCCTTTCAGAAAAAGAATCCCAGTGGGAGAAATACACTTCAGCCGTCTCAATGGTGCTCAAGGGAGGTGCAAACCTTGTCCGTTCATGAAGAATTCAGGAAATATGCTCTCGAAGTCTCCTCAAAGCTCAGGCTCAAAGCCGCCCGCGAACCTGTAAGAAGGGAGATCGAGAACCATCTCTATGATCAATATGAAGCCCTGCTCAAAAGCGGCATGAGCGAGAGCGACGCTGTAAAAGAATCCATACGCCAAACCGGAGACAGTGAGGCTCTCGGAATATCCCTTGACCGCATACATCGCCCCAAACCCGATCTCATGCTAATTTCCATCGTCATCCTTCTATGCTTTGCGGGCCTTTATGTCAGATACTTCCTTTCTGCTGCCTGCGGCTCTTCCATTGACCTTGCCCGCGAAATCACCGCTCTGATCATAGGCAGCGCATTTATGGTGACCACCTGCCATCTGGATTTCACAATGATAGGCAAGCGCCCGTACCACCTCTATTTCGGCATCCTCGCCCATGGCATTATTGCAAACTATTCTCAAAATACAGTCAACGGCTTCGGCTCGTTCATGCCCTATATCGCCTGCTTCATGCCCTTAGGCATTGCCGGCATAATGTACGCCATGCGCGGCAAAAAGCTCAAAGGCCTCTTTGCATCGGTCTTGGCACTTTTTGCCTGCCTGTATCTCTGCCTTTCTTCAAACAATATGACATGGTCGCTCATCGTGCTCCTTTCAGGCCTTATAAGCTTCCTTGTCTGTGCAAACCGCGATTGGTTCTCCTTTGGCAAAAAGAAGACCTTCCTCTTTGCCTCCTGCCTGACCGCAACCGGCGTGCTCTTATTCATATTCAGGCTCCTTTCAAGCGGCTATCGCCTTGAAAGGTTCAGGCAGGCTCTTTTTCCGACCGAACCGGGCGGCGTAACAAACCTCATTCGCTCCATGATAAGTGAATCCAAATGGATAGGGCAGGGCAGTGCGCAGATTTACCGCGATATGTCCTTTTGGGGCAGCGATTACGTTTTAAGCTCCCTTGCTCACAGCGCAGGCATCCTTTTCTCC
>SVHB01000097.1 GCA_015056005.1 Clostridiales bacterium | reverse complement strand
GCCTCATGTATAGCAGGGTGCGGTATTGCCGACTTTGACAAAGAAATACATGAGGGAATTCTGGAATGGATACAGGTCATACCTGCTTATAGAGGAAGAGGAGTTGGGCAGCTAATCGTTAATAACCTCTTAAAACGAATGACGGGCATTGCGGATTTTGCAACAGTATCTGGCAAAGTAAACAACCCAACATCGCCTGAAATGCTATATCGAAGATGCGGCTTTGTTGGAAACGATATTTGGCATATATTGACTAAGTAAGAATAGAATGAACAACCTGTCCGGCAGAAATAAGGGCGCACTTCTATACACCTTTCGGTGTAATGCGTTATATGCGCTTTTGAACCGCACCAATGCAAAATAATCTTCCCTATGAGATTTCTCATAGGGAGGATTAACTGTTTTATGAAGCCCTGCCCAATGGGGCTCTTTTGTTTTGCTTAAAACATAGTCAGCTCTTCAAATATCCTGATCACGTACTGGTCGGTCATGCCGGAGATATAATCTATCACGGCGCGCATATACGTGCGCTCGCTGTCCAGCCTGCCGTATATCTTTTTGTTTGGGTTTTTGTCGCCTTCGACCATACAAAACTGGCTCAGCCATTGCCCGAACTGCCTTAAATACTCGGGAGCCTTGCCGTCGTTTCCGATCAGCAGCATTTTTTCAAGAGTATCCTCGCCCGAATATGCATCCATCAGCGCTTCAAAGGCACTTTCCAGCACCAGATCAACGTATTTGATATAAAAATTAAAGCGCTTATGGCGATAAATATGCTCCACATTGAATTGATTTATGGCGTTGAGCATCTCTATATATTCCTCCGGCAAACCGATGCCGCGCTCGGGGCTGGAGTTTTCGCTCAGCTTTGTTATCATGTTATGGAGTATGCCCGTGGTATTTGCGGCAACATGGTACCTTTGCGCCATATCGTCAAGCTGCCTGAGCTCATCCTTGCCGATAAAGCCTACCCTTACAGCATCCTCAATATCGCGTCCGACATAGGCGATGCGGTCGGCAAGCTTTACCACGCAGCCCTCCCATGTAAAGGGCGAATACTGACCGGGCACTTTGATATCGTTCAGGTCAATAAACTCATCCCTCGGTTTGATCACCGCAGTGTCGAGTTCTCCGCAATGGGAAATAATGCCGTCGCGTACCGCATAGGTCAGAGAGAGGTTGCGCATCCTTCGCTTGTCGTCCTCCAGAAGCTCTATATTATCGACAAAATTCAGCCCGTTCTTTTCATGCCAGAAGGTCTCGCCAAGGTATTTTTGAGATATCCTTTTAAGCGTGCGCTCGCCCTGATGTCCAAACGGCGAGTGTCCCAGATCGTGCGCGATGGCGATTGCCTTGGTAAGCGCAGTGGAAAGCCCAAGATAGGTGGCAATGGTGTAGCTTACGGACTCAACATGGTTCACATGTTCTATCCTTGTGCAGATATGGTCATTGCGGGTATTGAAAAACACCTGAGTTTTATGCTTGAGCCTTCTGTAGCCAAGCGAGTGCAGCACCCTTGTATAGTCGCGCTCAAACTCGTTTCTGATATCGGCGTCCTTTTTATATAAGGGAACCTCTCTTGAAATCATCTGTTCGTATTTCGGATTATCCGGACCTGCTTTAACGCATTCAAAAGGCTTACGCTCCGCCACATATCTCACCTGCCTGATTTTACTGCTTTATAAGCAAATTATAGCAAATAAGAACCGCTTTCTCAAGGTGGTTATTGCATGAAATGCATATATATGGTATATTTTTCTTGAAACAAACAATAAAAGAGGTGCTTCAAATGGAATTTTTACCAAAAACTTTTTCATTTGACGAAAACATATTGCGCGTGGTATTTTGCGCCGGCGAAATCCCCGAGCCTTCAATAATGATAGATAAGGGCGAACCTTTCATCGGAAGATCAAAGATCGACGCAATCTATAACGAAAACGGCATCGAATTCGAATACGAAGGCGAGATTTTCTTAAAGCAGACTGCTCTTAGCATGACAGAAAAAGAGCTCACCAAATACGATGGCCGAAATGTCAAAATAAGGTCTATAAAAACCGCAAACGGCGAATCGTGGACTGTCGATGAAGCAAGCGAAATATCCGACGGCACCTCCTTTTGCGCCAAAGTGACCTTTGATATATCCGATTCGCTCATCTTTGGTCTGGGTCAGCAGGAGGACGGTCATTTCATCAGAAACGGCAGGCATGAATATCTCTACCAGAACAATATGATGATCCCGATGCCCGTGATAGTATCAAATAAGGGCTGGGCGCTTTTCTTCGACGCGGGATGCGTGTTTACCTTTGATGAAAAGGACTCAAAGATGGAGCTTGAATTCTCCGCTTTAGACAGCCTTGATTATTATGTCATAAAGGGCGAAAGCATACCCGAGCTCATTCGCAGCATAAGACTTCTTACAGGTCAGGCGGCAATGCTTCCCAAATGGGCAATGGGCTATGTTCAAAGCAAGGAGCGTTATGTCGATCAGTGGGATATCATAAACCATGCAAAGAAATTCAAGGAGCTTAATATTCCTCTTTCCTGCATAGTTCTTGACTGGCAAAGCTGGGAGGATGGAAAATGGGGCAACAAATATGTTGATAAATACCGTTTCCGTGATCTTCCCCAAATGGTCAAAGAGCTGCACGATATGGGCGTTGCCTTCATGATCTCAGTCTGGCCCAATATGAGCCTGGGCTGCGAAAACAACAGGGAATTCATGGAAGAAAACCTGCTGCTTGCAAACGCATCGGCCTACGATGCTTTTTCCCAAAGAGGCAGAGAAATTTACTTTGATCAGCTTAGGCGCGAGCTTTACAGTGCGGGTACCGATGCATGGTGGTGCGATTCCACCGAGCCCTGCACTCCCGACTGGTCGGGAAGCGTAAAGCTTTGCGAGCGCGAACGCTTTGAGCTTACGCGCAGCGACCTTGAGAAATACCTTGGCGCAAGACGGGCAAACCTTTACGCCGTTTATCACGCAATGGGCGTTTATGACGGCTTAAAAGAGCACGATAACAGAAGAGTATTAAACCTCACCCGAAGCGGCTATCCTTCCATCCAGAAATACGGCGCACTTTTGTGGAGCGGCGATACCGCAGCAAAATGGTCAACACTTAAAAACCAGATCGCCGAGGCGCTCAATATGTCGATATCAGGCTATCCGTATTGGACGCTGGATATAGGCGCGTTCTTCGTAAAAGCGGAGGAGCGCTGGTTCTGGCGCGGCGATTATTCTGGCGGCGTAAGCGACGATAACTATAAAGAACTTTATCTGCGCTGGCTGCAGTTCGGCACCTTCCTTCCCGTAATGCGCTCCCACGGCACCGATACTCCAAGAGAGCCCTGGCATTTCGGTGATCCGGGCGATACGTATTATGAGAGCATCGTGGATTATATCCGCCTGAGATACAGATTGATGCCCTACAGCTATTCGCTCATGGCGCATGTTCATTTCCTTGGCGACAGCTTCATCCGCCCGCTCGTTTTCGATTTTGCACACGATGATATCGCAGTAAAAACGGACGATCAGTATATGTTCGGCCCCGCGTTCCTCGTCTGCCCGGTATATGAACCCATGGGCAAGGATGCCGATGAGCCCATAAGAAGGGTCTACCTCCCGAGCAAAGCAAAATGGTATGATGAGCGCACGATGGATCTCTACGAAGGCGGTCAGTATATCGATGCCATCGCACCCGTTGAGAGCATGCCCCTTTATATCAAAGCAGGCTCTATCATCCCCATCAGCGCAGGCGGCACGGGCGAGCTTGACGCTATAGAGATCTACCCCGGCGAAGATGCGCAGTTCACGCTTTACCTCGACGGCGGCAATGATTACACCTGCGATGACGGCAATTTCTGCGCCATCGATATAAGCTGGGACGAAAAAGAGCAGCAGATCATCTGCTCTGACCCAGAAGGGCTTTATCCCTTCCCCGAAAAGCTCACCTTTGTTCTCCGCTCAAAGGATGAAAGCTTCACAAAATCGGTAAAGCTTACTTCAAAAGGCGCAAAGCTATCGTTCAAGCTGTAAACAACATAAACAAACAAGCGAACGGCGCATCAGCTCCGTTCGCTTTCTTCGTATAATTCGCCTTTGACAACTACCCGCTCACCGTCTGGGCAGCGCACAGTAAAGCACTTTGCTTTCTTTTCGCCCGCGTCCAGCTCTGCTCCGTTCTTGATCGCAAAAAGATATGGATACAGGCAGTTCCAAAGCTCAATGCATATCGGCGGGCAAATATCGTCAACAATATATACATCACCGTTTTTGTGATAGCCGCTTCTGCAGCTGCTCTGAAGCACGGTCAGCTTTACCTTCATCCAAGATCATGCTCCTTCATCAGCTTATCCAAAAGCTTTTGGCATGCAAGGGTAAGGTCCTCATATGTGGTCAGAAAATCTCCGCTGAACCAAGGATCGTCAACCTCCTTCAGCTGCCCCGCATATTCCATCATAAGGTGTATCTTGTTATCCGGATCGCCGCCGAAAATGCGCTTCATGTTGCTGACGTTCCATCTGTCCATAGCAATAAACAGATCAAACTTCCCGTAATCCTCTTTCCTTACCTGCACCGCCCTGTGCTCGATGAGCGGCACACCTTTGCTCAAAAGCATCTGCCTTGCTGGAGGATATATCCCGTTCCCGATCTCCTCGGTACTGGTAGCCGCCGAATCGATCACAAACGCACTCTCCACCCCGCGCTTTTTCACCATATCCGCAAATATCATCTGCCCCATAGGGCTGCGGCAGATATTGCCGTGGCATACGAATAGTATCTTTATCATTATTCAAAACTCCAAACTATGCAACTTTATATTAAGATATGCCAAGTTTACTATAAAACATAAAACTTTTCAAGTAGTATGCGCTTTCTGCTTCATGGCATATTTCGGTATAGTGTGGCATATCTTTACCATCAAAGGTAATATAAAAAGTAGTAAATTCGGAAAATTCTTCGAATTTACTACTTGATATTTTTGCTGGATTTTCATGTTTATCTTATATTCTTATAACTTCTGTGGTCTACTTCTGCACAAAGGACCATCACGGTCTTTTGGCATACTAATTGCATAATCAGGCTGTGTTGACCAGGTTAAATCCCAATCGATAGGAGAAAATCGCTTTTTGTATTTTGTACCTAGTACCAGTTGACGGCTACCCATCAGCTGTACCAGGCTCCTATGCAGAGGGCAGTCTCCTAGGGCCTTGCCCTTGTCAGACGAAAACCCAAACATCACGGAGAAAACTTGCTCTCAAGATTTTCTTATAGCATTGACAACACCGTCTCCTTGTAGTATGATTATTCATACTAATCATACTACAAGGAGGCAAAGTTATGGATGTACAAAAAGGAAAATATGCCTGGATGGTAAAAATCGGAGAAAAAGGACAGTTTGTTATCCCTAAAGAGGCAAGAGATTTATTTGACCTTCAGCCTGGTAATGAGATTCTAGTTCTCGGTGATGAAAACAGAGGCCTTGCGATTCTTCCCAAAG
>SVHB01000096.1 GCA_015056005.1 Clostridiales bacterium | reverse complement strand
CCCAAAGTCTCGGGATCCAAGGGATGAAATCCCTTGGTGGATGAGGGCTTGGGAGAAGGCAACGCCTTCTTCCAAGAAAAAAGGCGCAGACATCTCGAACGTACCCCCAAGATCGTCACTTCGTGAGCGATATGTTTGCTTGCGCAAACGCGATATGCGCCTTGCGGCGCGCGATATGTGCGCGAGGGGGCTGGATTACCTTAAAAAACAAATCGGTTCTTCAGCCGTCATAAATTTCGCGAACGAAGAATACGCGCACGAAAAATACTCCTACCCTGTTCAAATTTGCTCTCGTAAAAGAGAAACGGGCGATGGGCTGTCCAAATCTCTGTCGCATAACTACCCTGAAAAACGATCACGATGAACCCATACTTTACGGGTTCATCGTAAGCCAAAGCAAAATCACCTAAATCCCAAAGTCTCGGGATCCAAGGGATGAAATCCCTTGGTCGGAGAGCTCGAGAGGTGAAACCTCTCGAACGTACCCCCCAAGAAACCAAAGGAAAGCACATGAATATAATTATCATTGGCGAGGGCAAAGTTGGATTTGCGCTCACGGAACAATTATCCAATGAAGGTCATGACATTGTAGTCATTGACAACAGGCAGGCGGCGCTTAGGAACAGCGCGGACATGCAGGACGTACGCACGCTTCAGGGCAACGGGGCGACTGCGGACGTTTTGCTTGACGCGGGCGTAGAGAAGGCTGATCTGGTCATTGCGGTCACAGGAACGGACGAGATGAACGTCATGTGCTGCATGATGGCAAAGCGGCTTGGGGCGCGGCACACTATCGCGAGGGTAAGGAACCCCGAATACGCAAAGCAGATGTATCTGATAAACGACATGCTGGGTCTTTCGATGTCGGTGAACCCGGAATCTTCTGCGGCAAGGGAGATATCCAGGCTCATCAGGTTCCCGAGCGCTACCAAGATAGACACCTTTGTGCGCGGCAGGGTAGAGATAATCGAGCTGCCGATAAACAAGGACTGCCCGATGGTAAACCTGTCGCTTTATGAAATTTACAGAAAATGGCAGATCAAGGTGCTTGTCTGCGCGGTCGAAAGGGAAAACGCGGTTTACATCCCAAACGGCGCGTTCGTGCTCAGGGCGGGCGACAGGATAAACCTTACCGGAACTGCGGAGAATATTTCCAATTTTCTGAAAGCTCTGGGCATGCTCACCAAGCGCGGCAGGGACGTTATGCTGGTCGGCGGCAGCAGGATAGCGTATTATCTTGCGGGCTACCTTGAAAACGCGGGCATGAGCGTAAAGATAATCGAGCAGGACGAAAAGCGGTGCATGGACCTTGCGGAGCGTCTTCCCAAAACACAGCTCATACTTGGCGACGGCACAGATCAGGAGGTGCTGGAGGAAGAAGGGCTGGAGGATGCCGACGCTTTCGTTGCCTTAACCGGCATTGACGAGGAAAACATCATACTTTCCATGTACGCCAAAAAGAGGGGCGCGAAGAAGGTCATAGCCAAGGTGGACAGATTGTCGTTTTTGGAAGTGCTGGGCGAGGGCACGGGAATAGAGAGCGTTATTTCGCCAAAGGCGATAGCCACTGCGCAGATAGTAAGGTATGTAAGAGCCATGGAGCAGTCAGTTGGCTCTTCCATGGAATCGCTCTCCAGCATCGTCGGCGGCAAGGCAGAGGCGATAGAGTTCAGGATCGGCAAAAACGCAAAGTTCACAGGCGTGCCGCTCAAACAGCTCCGCTTGAAGGAGAACCTTCTGATCGCTGCTGTGGTAAGAAGGGACGTACCCATAATCCCCAACGGCGATACGACCATGGAAGCGGGCGACAGCGTGATCGTTGTCACAACGCTTAAAAAGCTGCATTCGATCGAAGATATTTTCTTAGTGGGTGTGTAATATGAATTACAGAATGATCGGCTACATACTCTGCTTTATGCTAAGGGTCGAAGCTGCGCTGATGGTGCCGAGCATGCTCATAGGCATAGGCAACGGCGAGATTGAATCGGTAAAGGCTTTTGCGATAACAATCGTGCTGCTTTTGGCTGCATCTTCATGGACGCTTTTCAATAAGCCGAAGAACAGAGCGATATACGCAAGGGACGGCTTTGTGCTGGTGGGTCTTGCGTGGATAATAATGTCGCTGTTCGGGGCGCTGCCGATGTGCCTTTCCGGTGCGATACCAAACTATATCGACGCGGTGTTTGAGACCGTTTCCGGCTTTACCACCACAGGATCGACCATACTTACGGATGTAGAGGTGCTGGATAAATCGATACAGTTCTGGCGCAGCTTCACGCACTGGATAGGCGGCATGGGCGTGCTTGTGTTCATAATGGCGATCATTCCTATGTCGGGGGATAGGTCGATGCACATAATGCGCGCAGAGGTCCCCGGGCCCAGCGTGGACAAGCTTGTTCCCAAAGCCAGGGACACGGCGATGATACTTTATCTTATCTACATCGCCATCACCGTTATCCAGATCATCCTCATGCGCCTGGGCGGCATGCCGTGGTTTGACAGCTTTGTGATCACCTTCGGTACGGTCGGTACGGGCGGCTTTGGCATTACCAACATTTCCATCGGCGCGTATGAGAGCAAGTACCTGCAGTGGGTCATCACGATATTCATGATGCTCTCGGGCGTGAACTTCTCGCTTTACTATATGCTGCTGCTCAGGCAGTTTTCAAGGATATGGAAATCCGAAGAGCTCAAATGGTACTGGGTGATCTTTGCGGTTGCTTCTATAGTTATCGCCATAAACATACTGCCCATGTACGGAAGCTTTGAAGAGGCGATAAGGCTGGGCGCGTTCCAGGTGGCCTCAATTATGACCACGACCGGCTTTGCAACGGCGGATTTCAACCTATGGCCGGAGCTTTCAAGGACGATACTTGTGCTTTTGATGTTCGTGGGCGCCAGCGCCGGCTCCACGGGCGGCGGTCTTAAAGTATCAAGGATCATGATAATGGTAAAATCGACCTTCAGGGAGATGAGGCGGCTCACCCATCCAAGGAGCGTTTCCCTTATCAAGCTGGACAAAAAACCGCTTGATCAGGAGGTCATAAACGGCGTGCACATATATTTCCTTGCGTACATGCTGATAATGGCGCTGTCCATGCTTCTGGTAAGCGTTGACGGGTTTGATTTTACAACCACGGTAACATCGGTCATCGCCTGCTTCAATAACATCGGCCCCGGTCTTGAGGTAGTCGGCCCTATGGGCAATTTTTCCGAGTTTTCGTGGTTTTCAAAGATAGTGCTTTCCTTTGATATGCTCTTTGGAAGGCTCGAGATCTACCCGATGATCATCACCATGTCGGTTTCTACATGGAAAAGAAAGAAAAAGAACAATGACAAAAATGAAAACAGTTTATCATAATCAAAATCAAAAGGAGAGATGCAAATGAATAAAACACTTCCCATTGCGCTGCAGGTTTATTCCGTGCGCGATAACGCTGAAAAGGATTTTCTGGGCACCCTGTCCGCTGTAAAGGAAATGGGCTATGACGGCGTTGAGTTCGCAGGTCTGTACGGCCTTTCCGTAAACGAGATCAAGGCAGCCCTTGCCGTAACCGGCCTTACCGCCATTTCCGCTCATGTTCCCTATGCAGAGCTCATTGAGGACATGGAAGGTACGGTAAAGAAGTACGTCGAGATCGGCTGCAAGTTCATCGCAATTCCCTACATGGTTGAAGAGCTGCGCCCCGGCACCCCCGCTTATCCCGAAACTCTTGAAAACTTCAGAAAGATCGGCGAGGTCTGCAAGGCAAACGGCGTTAAGCTGCTCTACCACAACCACGATTTCGAGTTCGTGAAGCTGGAAGACGGCAGGTACGCTCTGGATGCAATGTATGAGGATATCCCCGCTGACCTGCTTGAAACCGAGCTTGACACCTGCTGGGTCAAGGTCGCAGGCGAGGATCCCGTTGAGTATATCAAAAAGTACGCAGGCCGCGCGCCCATCGTTCATCTCAAGGATTTCTATAAGTCCGGCGAGACCTCCGGCGCTCTTTATGACCTGATCGGTATCGCCCCCGAGGAAAAGAAAGCCTCCGCGTTCGAGTTCCGCCCCGTCGGTTCCGGCATGCAGGATATGCCCGCTATTCTTAAAGCTTCCGTCGAAGCCGGCGCGCAGTGGGTAGTAGTCGAACAGGACCGCCCCAGCCTCGGCACCGCAATGGAAGACGTAGAAACCTCCATCGAGTACCTCAAAAAGCAGGGCTGGTGAAGGACAAACGCCCTGCACGGGTTTATTAGGAAATATGTGAGGGGTCTTGAGGAAGGGGGGGACGTTCGAGAGGTTTCACCTCTCGAGCTCTCTGACCAAGGGATTGCATCCCTTGGATCCCGCGGCATTTTGGTTGAGTAATTTTATACTGTAGCTTACGCGTGACCCGTAAAGTATGGGTCACGCGTGATTGCTTTTCAGGGGAGTTATACGACAGAGATTTGGACACTCAATCGCCCGTTTCTGTTTTGCGAGAGCAAATTTGAACAGGATAGGAGTATTTTGCGTGCGCGGATATAAAAGAACGTGAAATTTATGACGGCTGAAGAACCGGTTAGTATTTTTAAGGCAAAGAAGCCCTCTCGCGCACATATCGTGCGCCGAAGGCGCATATCGCGTTTGCGAAGCAAACATATCGCTCACGAAGTGACGATTGGGGGACGTTCGAGAGGTTTCACCTCTCGAGCTCTCTGACCAAGGGATTGCATCCCTTGGATCCCGCGGCATTTTGTCGAGTAATTGAATACTGAAGCTTACGCGTGACCCGTAAAGTATGGGTCACGCGTGATTGCTTTTAGGGAAGTTAGACTTTAGGGTAGTTACTGATCAAACATGCTTAAAGTGCGCATATCATTCTAACGTTTATAAAAAAAGACGGTATTTTTACCGTCTTATTGTTTTGCAAGTTTATACATTGCGTATTGATTAAGGCTTACGCCGTTTGCTTTTGCGGCTTCTGCGAGAGATTTATGGAGCTCTTTGGGTATCCTGAGCATCAGGTTGCCGCTGTACTCGTGCATGGTTTTGAATTCTTCAAGGGATATGGTTTCGGATACATCTTCTGCGTCTGCTTTGGCGAATGCAGCAAGGTCTTCTTCTGTCGGCTGCTCTGCGGGCAGTGAATCTATCTGCGCCATTCTACGTGCGATCTCTTCGGGAGTCAGTTTTTTTGCCATAAAAAAACCTCCTAATATTTGATGTTGGTTCTGGTATTGATCTCGATGACTGTTATTATTATGTCTCCTTTTTCCCATTCAAACAGTATTCGATAATGGGCGATCTTATATCTGTATTTGTTTTGCGTCCCCGCGATGCGAACGATATCACCCTTTAACTCCGCAAGCTGCTCAAGTGCCCTGTAAAGCTTTTTGCGAGTGGCAGCATCCACGCTTTCAAGATATTTTTGCGGCTGCTTTTTGAGCTTGATCTCCATCGCGTACACCCCTTTTCATATATTATGATAGCGCATATGATATCATATGTCAATAAATATTTATGTGTTGAAACGGAAGATTGGCTGTCCAAATCTCTG
>SVHB01000013.1 GCA_015056005.1 Clostridiales bacterium | reverse complement strand
GGCACCGTATGCAAGAATATTGTGAGTGCTATTGATGCGTATCCGAGGTGATGAGTTGAGATATCAATCTAATGATCAAATAAAGCAGTATATCATTTGCTTTATTATCTTATGCTTAATTGCTATACTGCTTTGTGCAGGAGAGAGGTTTTTCCGAAAAAACACTTTCCAAGGTCCTCCGTATGGACCACGACTTCTTTGTATTTGGACAAGATGGTCTTTGCTTGAAAAGTGTAGGGGAAGTGCATGAACAGAAAAAAGGTGATTGAAAACATATTATTCATAATAATAGTTTTGATTATTTGTGCCTGTCTGTATTTCTGCAGCAATATGCTCAGACCGTGGATAGACAATACCGGTTATGATTGCAGCAGTACCGCAATGAATGTTTTGGGCAAATAGATTTTTCGATATCTCCCGCACCTTCTGTGCGGGAGATTTTTTGTTCCTCAAAATTGCTGATTTGCGCTGAAATAAGTATTTTTTATGGGGCAAATGCTTACAATACTTGTAATTTTTATTTTGACATTATATAATAAGATGTTATGATATCGCCCTAAGGAGTGTTAGTATGCCCGACGAGCTTTTGATGAACGAAATTGAGCGCAGGCGCACGTTTGCGATCATATCTCACCCTGACGCAGGTAAGACCACTTTGACCGAAAAGCTGCTGCTGTACGGCGGCGCTATAAGGCTCGCGGGTTCCGTTAAAGCCAGAAAATCCGACCGCCATGCAACCTCCGACTGGATGGAGATAGAAAAGCAGCGCGGTATTTCCGTAACCTCCTCAGTCATGCAGTTTGACTACGACGGTTACAGGATAAACATCCTTGATACCCCCGGTCATCAGGACTTCTCCGAGGACACCTACCGCACCCTCATCGCAGCCGACAGCGCGGTTATGCTGATCGACGCGGCAAAGGGCGTTGAAGCGCAGACCATAAAGCTCTTTAATGTTACAAAGAAAGCGGGCATCCCCGTGTTCACCTTCGTAAACAAGATGGACCGCGCCGCCCGCGATCCCTTTGAGCTGATGGAAGAGATCGAGCGCGTGCTGGGCATCACCTGCTGCCCTGTGACCTGGCCCATCGGCGTTGACGGCGATTTCCAGGGCGTTTACCACAGGGAGAGAAAAGAGATAGAGCTCTTCTCCGGCGGTAAGCACGGTCAGACTCAGGTTGATGTGCAGCGCATCCCGATAGAGGAAGCCGACGGAGTTATCGAGAGCCATTACCTTGAAAGGTTAAGCGACGAGCTGGAGCTTCTGGACGGCGCGGGCGATGAGTTCGACCTTGAAAAGGTGAGAGCAGGCAAGCTTTCCCCCATGTTCTTCGGCTCTGCCATGAACAACTTCGGTGTTGAGAGCTTCCTTGAAAGGTTTATTGAATACACCGTGCCCCCGTTTGGCAGGGAAGCCGATGTGGGCTATATCGACCCCGCTTCCAAGGATTTCTCGGGCTTCATATTCAAAATTCAGGCAAATATGAACCCCGCGCACAGAGACCGCATCGCATTTATGAGGATATGCTCCGGTACCTTCCAGAAGGGCATGGAGGTATGGCATTCGGGCACGGACAAGCCCGTTAAGCTTGCACAGCCCCAGACCTTCATGGCGGACGAGCGAAAAGGCGTTGAGGACGCCTATCCCGGCGATATCATCGGTCTTTTCGATCCCGGCATCTTCGGCCTTGGCGATACTCTCTGCACAGGTAAGCACATAAGATATGCCGGCATCCCGCTTTTTGCTCCAGAGCATTTTGCAAGGGTATCCGTTATCGACAGCTTAAAGAGAAAGCAGTTCATGAAGGGCGTGGGACAGCTTGCGCAGGAAGGCGCGGTTCAGACCTTCAAGCAGATCGATATCGGCAGGGAAGACTATATAGTCGGCGTTGTAGGCGTTCTGCAGTTCGACGTGCTCATGCACAGGCTCAAGAGCGAATACAGCGTTGATGCAAAAATGGAAATGCTGCCCTACAGATTTGTAAGGTGGATAGTGAACTCCCCCGTGCCCGTGGAAAAGCTAAGGCTGATATCTTCCACAAGGATAGCGGTGGACAGGCAGGAACGCCCCGTTCTGCTCTTTGACAGCGACTGGTCTATCGATTGGGCGCTTAAAAATAACGAAGGACTTGAACTGACCGATGTCGCAACGCGATAGGGAGGAAAAAACATGAAAACTCAGTTCTTATTGACCGTGGCTCAGGGCAAGCGCCTTATTGCAAAGGCATTTGTAAAGCTCCCCGAGGTTCAGTCTAAGCTCAAAGAAGGCAGGATACTTCTGATCTCAGGCACCACCAACGCTTATATCGCACAGGAGCTCTTAAAGGAGATCGGCGTGACCGAAAGCTTCGATCCCGGTGCGTTCTATAGGGGCATCACCGTACCCGCAGGTCAAAAGATAAACGGCAGACCTTTTTCGGGCGATGTATATATCGTAAACGGCAAATGGGAAAAAGGCGCGACCATAGATAAGGTGGCAGCCGATATGGGAAACGGCGATATCATCGTAAAGGGTGCAAACGCTGTAAACCTTTGTGACCGCACCGCAGGCATCCTTATCGGCAACGCAGCAGGCGGCACCGCAATGCACCTCATGGGCGCATATTACGGCAGGCGCGCAAGGATATATATTGCCGCAGGCGTTGAAAAGCTGGTCAGCGAGCCCATCGCGGATCTGGTAAAGAAGATGTGCGATACGGATGTTCCCGGCCCCAGGCTCATGAGCATCCCCGGCGAGGTTTTCACCGAGCTTGACGCTCTTGAAAGCCTGTTTGGCGTTAAAGCAAGCCTTGTGGCAAAGGGCGGCGTGCTCGGCGCAGAGGGCGGCGCGTATTTCCTCTGCGAGGGCAGCGAAGAAAATATCAATGCATTAAACGATGCTGTGCGCGTTCTGCACGGCGAAGGTAATTTAGCATTCTGATAATAGAGGATTATATAAAATGGAGATCATTAGAAACGACATAAGAAATATCGCGATCATCGCTCACGTTGACCACGGTAAGACCACTCTGGTCGATGAAATGCTCAAGCAGTCCGGCGTTTTCAGGGAAAATCAGGTCGTGCATGACCGTGTTATGGACTCCAACGATATAGAGCGTGAGCGCGGCATCACCATCCTTGCAAAAAACACCGCTGTTGATTACAACGGCGTTCATGTAAACATCGTCGACACCCCCGGTCACGCGGATTTCGGCGGTGAGGTCGAGCGCGTGCTCAAGATGGTCGACGGCGTTCTTCTGCTCGTCGACTCCTTTGAAGGCCCGATGCCCCAGACCAGATTCGTTCTGCAGAAGGCTCTGGAGCTTGGTCATAAGGCTATAATCGTTATCAACAAGATCGACCGCGCCGACGCAAGACCTCAGGAGGTCATAGACGAAGTCCTTGATCTGTTCATCGATCTTGGCGCGGGCGAAGAGCAGCTCGAATGCCCCTTCATCTACGCATCTGCGCGTCAGGGTACCGCGACTCTCGATCTTGACACCCCCGGCAAGGATCTTCGTCCTCTCTTTGATACCATTCTTGAATACATCCCCGCTCCCAAGGGCGACGCGGAAGGCCCCACTCAGGCGCTTATTTCCACCATCGACTATAACGATTATGTCGGCAGAATAGGCATCGGCAGGGTGGAACGCGGCGTTATCAGAAAGGGCATGATGTGCGTAAGAGCAAACCTTTCCAAGGACGAGGTCCCCGCAGCCGAGCGCGTTTCCGCGCTTTACCGCTTCAACGGTCTTGAAAGACAGGAGATCGAGGAAGCAAAGGTCGGCGATATCATCGCTGTTTCGGGCTTCCCGGAGATCCACATCGGCGATACCCTCTGCCCGCAGGATAATATCGAGCCCCTTCCCTTTGTAAGAATTTCCGAGCCCACCATCGCCGTTACCTTCAAGGTAAACGACAGCCCATTTGCAGGCAAGGAAGGCAAGTATGTAACCTCCAGGCATCTTCGTGCAAGGCTCATGCGCGAAATGCTCACCGACGTTTCTTTAAGAGTCGAGGATACCGAGTTTACCGACTCATTCAAGGTATCCGGCAGAGGCGAACTGCACATCACCGTTCTTATCGAAAATATGCGCCGTCAGGGCTATGAGTTTGCTGTTTCCAAGCCCGTTGTACTTTTCAAGGAGATCGACGGCAAAAGATGCGAGCCTATCGAAAAGGTGGTCGTCGACGTTCCCGCAGTTTACATGGGCGGTGTTATGGAGACCCTGGGCAACAGGCGCGCGGTTGTCACCAACATCGTAAACGGCGACAGGGTAAGGATGGAGTTCTCCGTTCCCTCCCGCGGCCTTTTCGGCTACCGCAACGAGTTCATGACCCAGACCAGAGGTGAGGGTATCATGAGCAGTGTATACGACGGCTATGAGCCCTACAAGGGAGATATCGCAACCCGTATCAGCGGTTCTCTTGTTGCCTATGAGACCGGCACCAGCGTACGTTACGGTCTGTTCTACGCTCAGGACAGAGGCGAAATGTTCATCACCCCCGGTGAGTCCGTATATACCGGCATGGTCGTAGGCCGCAACTCCCGCCCCGGCGATATTGAGGTCAACGTCTGCAAGGAAAAGCAGGTCACCAACATGCGCAACAGCGCAGCTGCCGAAGACGCGATGAGGCTCAGACCCGTCCGTCCCATGACCCTTGAATTTGCGCTTGATTTCATGGACGATGACGAGCTTATCGAGATCACTCCCAAGAACATCCGCATCCGCAAAGCTATCCTTGACAGCAACCAGCGCATGCGCGCAAACCGCAAAAAGAATCAGGAATAAATTTTTCGGCTCCGCTCAAAATAGCGGAGCCATTTTTGTTTTGCTGTGCTATAATTATTCCACCAAAACCTTCACGGAGGTGCAAAATGTTCAAAAAAGCAAGACCTGTGTTCCTTAAAGGAAAGGAGCTTTCGGTGAACCTGACCGCAGGTTTCAGGAATATTTTTGATTACAACGGCGGCAAGGTCGTTTTCAGAGCCGCTGCGCAGTCCATATACAGGCTCATGATAAACGGAGCTCTGGCTGCTCACGGCCCCGCAAGATGCGCCCACGGCTATTACAGGGTGGACGAGATCGATATCACGCCGTTTCTTAAAGAAGGCAAAAATGTGCTGGCGATAGAGGTCGCCGGCTATAACTGCGCAAGCTTCTATATCCCCAAACAGCCTTCGTTTTTGCAGGCAGAGATCGAGGCGGAAGGAAATGTTGTCGCCGCAACGGGCGAATACGGCTTTTCCGCGAGGGTCTTGCCTTACAGGATAAGGAAGGTACAGCGCCTGACCATCCAGCGCACATTTGCGGAGTTTTACAAGCTCGATGAAAGCTACGAAGCATGGAAATGCGATCCTGAAGCTGCTTTTGATGATGAACCTGTTTGTGTGACCGAAGAAAAGAAGCTTATAGGGCGCGGTATACCAAACTATGTTTTTGAGAAATTCCCAATTAAGAATGTGGTTTGCTGCGGCAGCGTAAAAATGGGAGATATCAAGCCGCAGAAGAATTACGGAAGGCATTTTGATATTGAAGGCCTAAAGCTTGACGGATTCAAAATGAGCGAGCTTGAAACCGTGATCGATGATGAGGTTCTGGCGCTTGAGTGCACTGCTAATAATGATGTATCGCTGCCGTATCTTAAAAAGGATACCTATGCTATCGTAGATTTCGGGCTTATCAAGAGCGGTTTTATTTCCTTTAAGATAAAATGCAGCGGTCAGGTCAAATTGCTGCTGAGCTTTGACGAGCTTTTGACGGATAATGACGTTAACTTTATGCGCATCGGCTTTGGAGCAGCGTCAAGGATTGATCTGATGCCGGGCGAATATGAGTATACTTCCATAGAGCCCTATACTATGAGATATCTGAAAATTGCCGTGCTTGGCGAGGATGCCGAGCTTTGCGATATTTCCATCATTCCTCTTGAATGCTCAGAGCCGATCGTTGCCGAATACGAGGGCAGCGATCTGACTCTTAAAAAGATCTTCGACGCAGGCGTTGAGACTTTCAAGCAGAACGCTGTGGATATCTTTATGGACTGCCCCTCAAGGGAGCGCGCAGGCTGGCTTTGCGACAGCTTTTTTACAGGCAGAGTGGAAAAGGCGCTCACAGGCAGAAGCGATATTGAGAGAAACTTTATAAGAAACTATTTCCTTGCACCCAAAAACTTAAAAAATATACCCGAGGGCATGCTGCCCATGTGCTATCCTTCCGATGCGGTCACTAACGAATACATACCCAACTGGGTAATGTGGCTCATATTGGAGCTAAGGGAATACCTTGGGCGCACAGGCGACAGGCAGACCATCGATGATATGCGTCAAAAGGTATATGCCTTCATAAAGCATATGGACGGTTATCTGAACGATATCGGGCTCATTGAAAAGCTTGATAGCTGGGTATTTATTGAATGGTCCAAGGCAGCGGAATTCGTGCAGGATGTAAGCTTTCCCACCAATATGCTCTATGCAAGGACTCTGCGCGATGCAGGTTTCCTGTACGGCGATGAAAGCCTTATAGCAAGAGCGGATGCTATGGAAAAGACCATCAGGGAGCTTGCGTACAGACAAGAGCCTCAAAGCGGTAAAATGTTCTTTGCCGACCATGCAGTAAGGCGGGAAGGGAAGCTCGTGGTATTGGATGATTTTTCCGAGGCTAACCAGTATTATGCGTTCTTCCTTGGCACCGCGTCGCCCGATATGTATAAAGAGCTTTGGGATAGGCTCATAAACGATTTCGGCCCCCAAAGACAGGAAACGGGCGCATATCCCATGGTCTGGCCCGCAAATTCTTTCATCGGCAATTATCTGCGCCTTGATATGCTAAGGAAAAACGGCATGCAAATGAGGGTCGAGGATGAAATCAAGGGCTATTTTGAAAATATGGCCGATATGACCGGCACCCTTTGGGAGCATGACAGCACCAAAGCAAGCTGCTGCCACGGCTTTGCCTCCCACATTTGCTGCTGGCTGCTGCCTGACGGAGATTGGATGGGAAAAGAATGATAATCCTCATAGCCGGCGCTTCTCATACCGGCAAAACCAACCTTGCACAGAAGCTGCTTGAAAAATACAGCTATCCGTATATTTCGATAGATCACCTCAAAATGGGGCTTATCAGGAGCGGGAACACAATTCTTACGCCTTTGAGCGGCGATGAGGAATTGACCGGATATCTCTGGCCGATAGTTCGCGAGATGATAAAAACGGCTATAGAAAATGATCAGAATCTGATAGTCGAGGGCTGTTATATTCCGTTTGACTGGGCGCAGGATTTTGATGAGGAGTATATCTCACACATCAAATACATTTGCCTTGTAATGAGCGAAAACTATATAAAAAAGCATTTTGACGATATAAAAAACTACTCTTCTGTAATAGAAAAACGCATGGACGACTCCGATTACACCATAGATATTGCCCTTGCCGATAACGCAAAGGTCATAAAAGCATGCGCGGATCACGGTCTTGACTATATTCTGATCGATGATGAATACGATATCAAGATATAAAAAAGCAAGGTGCAATATTGCACCTTGTTTTTTTGTCAATCCTTGATCCAGTCAATATTCATCCTTGCAAATGTCAGATGCCTGGGTTCTGTGCCGTAGTGGGCGTCCTTGTTTTGCTCGTAGAAGCAGTATATCCACTCGCCTGATGGGGATATGGCGCAGTCGGAATAGCCCGCCGTGTTTTCAATAAGCCTTGAATGCGCCCATGTTTTTCCGTCGTCGAAGCTGAGCCTTACGGTCAGGTTTATTCTTGCTCTGTTTTCCGAGTTGGCGCAGTTTGAGAATACTATTGCATGCTTTCCCTCTGTTTTTCCGGATGCCATTCCCGCAAAGCAGATGGGATCGGGAAGGTCGGGCTCGAAGCTGTAATCGGAAAAGGTTTCTGCGCCGTCTTTTGAAATGCTTGAAGCGCGGTGAAGCCTGCGGCTTACATTTCTGATGTTGAAAAGAACGCTTTTGTCGGAAAGCTCGGCTATGCAGGTCTCGTTCATGCTCGGGCAGCCTTCGTCCCATGGTATGATATTGCCCGCCTGCCATGTTTTGCCGTTATCGTCGCTGTAGACAGCGGAAGTAAAGCTGGGAGCATGCGCTCTGCCCTCGCCGAAGGCAACCCAGACGGGTATAACGAGCCTGCCCGTGGACAGCATCGTGCCGTGCCCGGGACCTAAGGCAAACACGTTCCAGTTGTATCCGTCGCGCTCGCGGTAGGCGTTGAAAGCATCGGTTATCTCAACGGGAGCGGAGAAGGTCTCACCGTAGTCTTCGCTCACCTGATAAAACGCTCTGACATATGCGATCTGCCATAAAAAGTGTACCGTTCCGTCCTTTCCAGCGATCATCACGGGATTGTTCACCGGCTCGCCGTTTGGGGCCTTTGCGATGGTCCTTGTTTCTCCCCATGTCTGCCCGCCGTCCCTTGAAATGCGGGCTTGGATAGAGAGCGCCGACCAGTCGTTGTTCTCCTGCCTTGCTTCGCAATAGGTTATGATGCTGCCGTCGTCTAAGGCGACCAAACCCGGTATGCGATAGATGTTATATTCGCCTGACCATGCCGAAAACAATGTCTTTTTGCTGATCTCCTGCATGTTTTTTCTCCTTCATACAAAAACAGCGCAAACCTATGGCCTGCGCTGCTGTGATTTTTATTTTTTGCAGATGTCTTTGAGCTCCTCATAAATGGAAGCATCCCAATCGGGGAGAGCACCGATCTTGGAAGCGACATAACCGCCGACCGCACTGCCGCATTTGGCTGCGGTTTTTGCGTCGTACCCTGAAAGCACTGCCCAAACGTACGCAGCGCTGAAAGCATCGCCTGCGCCCACGGTATCGCCGACCTGCACTTCTTTTGCAGGCACGGTAAACACGTCTTCGCCGTTTGCGACCATGCAGCCCTTTGAACCTAAGGTTATGATAACGGTATGGATGTTGGGGAAATCCCATCTGAGCTTAAAGGCAAATTCTTCTCTTGAAAGCTCTTCGTTATAGAGCAGCTTGGACAAAACAACATGCTCATCCTCGTTGATCTTCACTATCGTGGCATAGCCAAAGCCGTATTCCAAAAGCTCTTTGCTGTAAAAATCAAGGCGAAGGTTTACGTCAAAAAGGGTCTCCTTGGCGCTCACGCTTTCAAGCACCGCGGATATGGCGCTGCGGCTTCTAACATCGCGCTGGTCGAGCGTGCCGAAATACAGAAGATCGGGCTCAAAAGCCTGCATCTGAGCTACAAGCTCGTCATCGGCTCTGAGCGCATCAAAAGCGGAGAGCGGGATCTCGTAGGAGGGCTCGTTGGTCTTTTCATCAAAATGCACAAGAGCGGTGCCGGTGGGCAGCTTTTTATCCAGAAGCACAAAGTCCTTCATTACGTTGAGCTTTTCCACGGCCTCAAGCGCTTTTTCTCCCCTTTCGTCTTCACCCACGCAGGAGAAGATCGCGCTTTGACAGCCAAGCTTTGCAAGGTTGCCCGATACGTTGAAGGGAGCGCCGCCGATATATTCGCCCGAGGGCATTATATCCCAAAGGATCGCGCCCATAGTCAGAGTTTTCATATCAATACCAGCTTTTTACTTATTTGCAGGCGCTCTTGAGGTTGGAAAGAGCGATGCCGCCGGTGGAACCTGCGTTCCAGGCGGTAGCCAGATCGGTCTGGGTGGTGTGGATGTAAAGCTTTTCATCCTTGAGCTCGAACTTGTTGGGCTCGCTGCCTGCGGGGGAGAAGTACTTCATATCGCCGTCATAGTAAAGGAACAGAGCGTAGCTCTTGCCCTCTTCGATCGCAATGAAGCTGCTTTCCTTGGTGATGGGCTTGGTCTTTTTGTTCATGCAGTATTCGTAGGGGATGGAGTAGGTGATGGTGTCGCCGGCCTTTACGTCCTTATCGCCCTTGCCCTTCAATACCTCGGTGACTTTCACGCTGTACTGCCATTCGCCGATATATGCGTTGGGAGCAAGAACTGCGGTCTCGGTGCCCTTGAGCACGTCAACTACGCCGTTGTCCTTTTCGACATCGACCAGAAGAACATATTCGCTGTCCTTGACCAGAGACTTGAAGTTGGTGGCAATGGAAAGGTCGACCTGATCGGGGGCCTCGGTCACGGTCTCAACAGTCGGGGTGGGAGCGATTGTTGCGGTAGCAGAGGGAGCAGGGGTGGGAGTCTTTGCGGGAGTGGGGGCAGCGGTCTCATCCTCGATAATGATCAGCTCAGAGGTATCCATGGGCTCATCGGAAATGATGATACCGCCCGTATCGGCAGGGGAACTGCAGCCGCAAAGCATAGCCGCGATCAGTGCTGCGATAAGTGAAAGGGTAATAAAACGCTTCATTTTATGATACGCTCCTTGATGACAGATTCTGCTGCAAATTTACAGCGGTAATAAATTTATATCTTAAATATAGACGCAGGAAAACAGAAAATTGTTTCCATACATCCGGTAATTTTAATAATAACACAAATATATGTAAAGATGCAATAGATATCGCTGTTTTTATAAATCTCTCTTATATTTCTTTGACAAAAAAACTACAAACTTCCACCTTTAATGGCTCAAATGCGTTTGACAATGGAGAGAAAAAGTTTTATAATAATTATTTGTAGAAGATTGGCATGCTGTGTGCATCACAAAGGTGCAAAAACGGCATGTTAAGCGAATATTTACACGAAGGAGTGTTACACTTGGGCAAGAAGATGACGATCGACGGCAATACCGCCGCCAGTCATATCGCGTACGCTTTCTCCGATGTCGCCGCGATATACCCCATTACCCCGTCCTCTCCCATGGCAGAAGTTGCCGACGAGTGGAGCGCTAACGGCAGGATCAACCTGTTCGGCCAGAAGCTGCGCATTGCAGAAATGCAGTCCGAAGCCGGCGCTGCCGGTGCTGTTCACGGCTCTCTGGTAGCCGGTGCTTTCACCAGCACTTTCACCGCTTCTCAGGGCCTGCTGCTCATGATCCCCAACATGTACAAGATCGCCGGCGAGCTGCTTCCCTGCGTCTTCCATGTATCCGCCCGTGCTCTGGCAGCTCATGCTCTGAGCATTTTCGGTGACCATGCTGACGTTATGGCTACCCGCCAGACCGGTTTTGCAATGCTGGCATCCAACTCCGTCCAGGAAGCCATGGATATGGCTCTGGTCGCTCACCTTGCAACCCTCAAGGCTAAGGTTCCTTTCCTCCACTTCTTTGACGGCTTCCGTACCTCTCACGAAGTACAGAAGATCGACATGATCGATTACGAGGACATCAAGCCTTACATCAACTGGGACGAAGTCAAGGAGTTCCGTGAAAGGGCACTTAACCCCGAGCATCCTCATCAGCAGGGCACCGCTCAGAACCCCGACATCTACTTCCAGAACCGTGAAGCTGCAAACAAGTACTACGAGGCTACTCCCGCTATCGTCGAAGAGATGATGGAGAAGGTCTACAAGATCACCGGCCGCAAGTACAACCTGTTTGACTATGTCGGCGCTCCCGATGCTGAAGACGTCATCATCCTGATGGGCTCCGGCTGCGAAGCTGCTGAAGAAGCTATCAATTACCTCAACGCCAACGGCTCCAAGTATGGTATGATCAAGGTTCACCTTTATCGTCCCTTCGCAGCCGATAAGCTGATCGCCGCTCTGCCCAAGACCACCAAGCGCATTGCTGTTCTTGACAGGACCAAGGAGCCCGGCTCCCTCGGCGAACCTCTGTATCTGGACGTTGTTGCCGCTGTTAACGAAGCCGGTCTTGACGTTTCCGTCATCGGCGGCCGTTACGGTCTGGGCAGCAAGGAGTTCACTCCCACCATGGTCAAGGCCGTATACGACAACATGGTCGCTGCAGAGCCTAAGACCCGCTTCACCGTCGGTATCGACGATGACGTGACCTACACCTCTCTGCCCATGCCCGCACAGGTAAATGCTGCTCCCGAGGGCACCATCTCCTGCAAGTTCTACGGTCTGGGCTCCGACGGTACCGTTGGTGCAAACAAGAACTCCATCAAGATCATCGGTGACCACACCGACATGTATGCTCAGGGCTACTTCGAGTATGACTCCAAGAAGTCCGGCGGTTTCACCATCAGCCATCTGCGCTTTGGTAAGACCCCCATCCAGAGCACTTATCTGATCGACAATGCCGACTTCGTTGCATGCCATAACCCCTCCTATGTTACCCGTTATGACATGGTCTCTTCCGTTAAGGACGGCGGCACTTTCCTGCTCAACAGCCCCTGGACTCTTGAGGAAATGGAAACTCAGCTGCCCGCAGAAATGAAGCGCACCATCGCTCAGAAGAAGCTCAAGTTCTACAACCTCGACGCTATCAAGCTCGCCGGTTCCGTAGGCATGGGCAACAGGATCAACACCACCATGCAGGCTGCATTCTTCTATCTGTCTCAGGTCATTCCTTATGAAGAAGCCGACAAGTACATGAAGCAGGCTGTTGTTAAGTCCTATGGCAAGAAGGGCGAAAAGGTCGTCAACATGAACTATGCTGCGATCGATATCGCTATCTCCGGCCTCGAAGAGATCAAGTATCCCGAGTCCTGGGCTAACGCAACCGAAGGCGCCGTTGCTATCGAAACCACCAACGACGAATACTTCAAGAGCGTTGTTTCTCCCATCCTCAAGCAGGAAGGCAACAAGCTGCCCGTATCCACCTTCGATCCCGCAGGTCGCGTACCCACCGGTACCACCCAGTTCGAAAAGCGCGGCATCGCTGTTTACCTGCCCGTTTGGGAACCCGACAAGTGCATCCAGTGCAACCAGTGCGCTCTGGTTTGCCCGCACGCAGCTATCCGTCCCATCCTGACCAAGGAAGGCGAAGCTGTTCCCGAGAACTACATCACCAAGAAGGCCAACGGTAAGGACTTCGCCGGCTACAACTTCCGCGTGCAGATCGCTCCTCTGGATTGCACCGGCTGCGGCAACTGCGCCGACGTCTGCCCCGCTAAGGAAAAGGCTCTCACCATGGCTCCCGCCGCTCCCGTTATCGAGAAGGAAGAAGCCAACTGGAACTTTGCCGTTACCGTTCCCGCTCCCGATGTAAACCTCAACGTATCCACCGTCAAGGGCAGCCAGTTCCTGCAGCCCCTGTTCGAGTTCTCCGGCGCATGCCCCGGCTGCGGCGAAACTCCTTATGTCAAGCTCGTTACCCAGCTGTTCGGCGACAGAATGATGATCGCTAACGCTACCGGCTGCTCCTCCATTTATGGCGGCTCCGCTCCCACCTGCCCCTACACCGTAAACGCTAAGGGTCAGGGCCCCGCTTGGGCTAACTCCCTGTTCGAAGACAACGCTGAGTTCGGCTACGGCATGAACCTGGCTGTCAACCAGCGCAGGGCTAACCTTGCTGACACCGTTGCTGCTCTGATCGCTATCGAGTACTGCGATTCTGACATCAAGGCAGCAGGTCAGGAATGGCTCGACAACATGGACGACGCTGAAGGCTCCAAGAAGGCTTCCGAGAAGCTGCTTGCTGCTTGCAAGGCCGCTATCATCGAAGGCTGCACCTGCGAAGCTTGCGAAAAGGCACGTGAAGTTGTTGCCAACGCCGATATGCTCGTTAAGAAGTCCGTTTGGATCTTCGGCGGCGACGGTTGGGCATATGACATCGGTTACGGCGGCGTAGACCACGTTCTGGCTATGGGCGAGGATGTCAACATCCTGGTCATGGACACCGAAGTTTACTCCAACACCGGCGGTCAGTCCTCCAAGGCTACCCCCACCGGCTCCGTTGCTAAGTTCGCAGCTGCCGGTAAGCGCACCAAGAAGAAGGATCTGGGCATGATGGCTATGAGCTATGGTTATGTCTACGTTGCAGAAGTCAACATGGGCTCCAACCCCGCTCAGCTGATCAAGGCTATGATCGAAGCAGAAGCCTACAAGGGCCCCTCTCTGATCATCGCTTACGCTCCCTGCATCAACCATGGTATCAACATGGGCAAGTCTCAGGCCGAGGCTAAGAAGGCTACCGCTGCCGGTTACTGGCCGCTGTACCGCTACAACCCCGATCTGGCAGACCAGGGCAAGAACCCCTTCACTCTGGACAGCAAGGATCCCACCGAGAATTATCAGGACTTCATCAAGGGCGAGACCCGTTACACCTCTCTGGTCAAGCAGTTCCCCTCCATCGCCGAGACCCTCTTCGTCAAGGCCGAGAAGGACGCTCAGGACAGACTGGCTGCTTACAAGCGTCTCTCCAACGACTAATCCTTATAAGTCTTTTCACCCCGGAATTTTTCCGGGGTGTTTTTTTATGCTTGTAAATTCACCGCCCGTAATGTATCATTAAATTAAAAAAATGACGGAGATATATTGCGAAAATGAAAGATACCATATACAAAAGAAAAAGCACCAGAAGCTATGAAACTGATTGTCTGGATGCAACTACCATAAAACAGATCGAAGATTTCCTTAAAAGCGCAAAGCCTTTGTTTTCCGGGATCAAAAGCGAATATAAGATCCTTGCTCCCGATCAGATCAGATGCCTGCTGCCCTGGCGTGCGCCTCATAACCTTGCCATACTTATGGAGGATAAGCCCGGCGCTTGCGAAAACGCGGGCTTTATTGGTCAGCAGCTCGATCTTTTTCTGCAGAGCAGGGGGATCGCCGCCTGCTGGCTCGGTATGGGCAGATTATCGGCAAAAGAGCTTGCGATTCAAAAAAGCAGCGGTCTTGAGCTCATGTGCATAATTTCCTTCGGTATGCCCAAGGGCGAAGGGCTGAGAAACAGCATAGACGAGTTCAAAAGAAAACCTCTTTTGGAGATCAGCGATATTGAAGACATAAGGCTTGAACCCGCAAGGCTCGCACCCTCTTCCACCAACAGCCAGCCGTGGTATTTCGCCCATGAGAGAGATTTGATACACGCATTCTGTGTTGAGCGCACGGGCATCAAAAAGCTCACCTACGGCAAAATGAACAGGATAGATATGGGCATAGCGCTTGCGCATATGTATGTGACCTATCCCGAGACCTTTGCTTTTGAGGTAAGGCAAAACGCACCTAAAAAGGACGGTTTTTATTACACCGGTACATTTTCGGTGTAAAATAATGACATTTCAGACAGAGATATGTATAGTTGAGACATAAATCGGTACAGGGAAAAGGTTTCATGCTATAATGGTATCAGAAAGAAGGTGAACATATGAATAAGGGAAGGAATAAGTCTCTTTGGCTCGTACTGTTTGTTGTCCTGTGTTTCTGGATGTCGCTGCCGGTTTTTCAGCAGCTGATACTGGCATTCAAGGAATATACCCCCGCAATGGGAATGTTCGGCAGTCCGTGGGTAGGTACTAAAAACTTTGAGATCGCCACAGCTTCTCCGCATTTTGCTCGCATTGCGGCAAATTCTGTAAAGCTCTGGCTTATCAGCACCACCTGCGCAGGACTGCTGGGCCTTGTTATAAGCCTGCTCGCATCGATCGGCAAGAGCGTCAAAAACGCTGCCGCTGCTGCCGCGGCTGCTCTTGGGCTGACTTTTGTTTCCTCTGATCTGGTCGTGGGGTTTATCGTAAAGAATTTTTCTCAGCAGCTTATCGATCCTTCTGTTTACCCCGTTTTCTTTACACTTGCGGTCGTTCTGCCCCTTGCGGGTATCTGCGGCTTTGTGGGCAGCATAGGTGTATGGTATGCCATAAAAAACGGCAAAGATGCTATAAAGAGCGCCGTTATAGGCTGCCTTGCGGGCGTGCTGCTGCTGGGCTTTGGCAGCTTTGCTCCTTCGGCAGAGACAACGCAGCTGCTTTATAACCCAATGGTATATGAAGCGGCCGATACCTTGGGCAGCTATACCTATCGAACAGGGCTTATGCAGTCCCAGTTCTCGGCTGCGTCCGCTTCAATGCTCCTTCAGGGGCTGATAAGCCTTATCCCCGCTGTAGTGTGCGCAGTGCTTTTGGGTCTGCTCATGAAAAAGGAAAAGAGCATCGTGCCCAATATTAGCGGCGATGAGGGCAGCATAAGCACAGGCTCTCCCGTGATAGGATTGGTACTGAGCGCAGTGTTTGTGATAGGATATCTGGCAATGTCGCTTTCGTTTGGCTGGAGCAATGCAGGCAACATGCTGAATGTAATGCTCCCCTCAGTTGTTTGGTATGTTCTGTTTGCTCTTATAGGCGCAGCTATAGGCTTTGCTGCAGGGCTGATCATAAGAAAGGCAGTAAGGACCTTCGGCGCAGGTACGCTCGCGGTTATCGGGCTGCTTATGGTGACCTTTGCCTCGGGGCAGTCAAGCCTGTATATCATGATGCGCTCAATGGGACTTATAAACACCTTCATTGTTACTCCGCTTGCGTCGCTGAACAGCATTACTCCTATACTGGTCATGATGGCTGTCGCCCTTGTTCCCGATGTCAGGAATGATTTGAACCTTGGCGTGATCGGCGCGCTTGCTGTCGCCCGTCAGGCTCTCCTGAGCGTTCAGCCGAATCTCATGGTGAGTTCAAGGCGCGATATGATGAACCCCGCAGCGCTCATGAACACAGCAATAAACGGCGGCGCGGATATCAACCCCCTGCCTTTCATCTGCGCTTTGCTGGCGGTCATATTTGCGCTGGCTGCGGGATATATTCTGTACACAACGCTGGTCAACGAAAAAAAGGTATAAAAATTATAAAAAAGTCGAATTTAGGTATTGCAATTTCTGAAATACTGTGCTATAATAAATCTCGTCGCTTGGGAAGAAGCCCAAAAGGCGGGAGATGCTGATGTAGCTCAGCAGGTAGAGCGCATCCTTGGTAAGGATGAGGTCACCGGTTCGAATCCGGTCATCAGCTCCAAAAACCACCATGATATGTATCATGGTGGTTTTATTTTTTTCCTATAGTGCTATTGTTGTAAACCCAGGCGTGTCATACATTCCAAAATAATTACGCATCAGTTGGTTTTTGTGGGTTGAGTATAGTGGTATAATAAAGACATCCAAGGCCTGGAAAATCATTTATTGGAGAACCGGATATGAACATCGGAAAAAACATCCAGTATTTACGAAAACAGAAGAAGTTCACTCAGGAACAGCTTTCGGAACACATGCGCGTATCAAGACAAACTGTTTCAAGATGGGAATCAGGTGAGATCGTGCCCGAATTGGACAAGCTTTGCGAGCTTTGTGAGCTGTTTTCGGTTAAGCTTGACCGGTTGGTCAGGGAAGATATCACAATGGAAAGTGAGATATATTCTGCTGTAACCATAAAGAGAGTTGCGCCTTTTACGATGGCGAGATATGTCATGATAACACCCAACCCCGAGAGCGATGTTCAGGCATATATGAAGCGATGGGCAGAAAGAAGCGGACTTTTGGCAATAAAGCCTGATGCAATGCGCATCGGTTGGGATTTCCCATATGTTTCCATGGAGCAGCAGAACAGATTTTCACTCAGGGGCTATGTTTGCGCATATGTACTGCCGGAAGGCTTTTTGACCGATGCTCCGGGCGTGGAATACGCCGGGCAGGCTGAAGCCGATTATGCTGTAATAACCGTATACGAGCCGTTCAAGGCTCCTTTTGAGCGCATCCCCAATGCCTATAAGAAAATAATGAATTACCTCAATGCCAACGGATTCAAGGAAAAGCCGCAGCAAAACATACTTTCATGCTTTGAACATGAATATATGAAAGACGGTGTAAGCTGTATGGATGTATACATCCATACTGACGGAGTGAATAAAGCCGATATGTATACCGACTTTGTCTGAAATAAAAGGTCTGCTTATAGCAGACCTTTTGTTTCAGGCAGCAGCCAACCGAATTCACCCGGAGAGGCGCTGTTTTTACCAAGTGTATGCACGGGGTCGTCGTCTTTTGCCCATGAAATGCCGCTGTCGGTAACTATGCGCAATTTCAGCGGCGTGTCGCTAGTCCAGCCTGTTTTTTCTCTTTCAAGGCTAATGAGCAGGTGGAGCTTATTGTCCGACAGGCTTTGCACTCGCCAGAGCTTCTTTACATCTTCAAGCGTATCCCCAAAGACCGAGAAATAAAGGTAGGTCTCGGGAAGTATCTCCACCTTGCCGTCCCTGTGGAGTCTGACAGGCGGCGCGGGCCACATGAGCGAGAATTCAAAGCCGATATCGATGTATTGCGCGGTATCGGAAATGAGCTCGGCTTCAAGCGTATTTTCGCTGTAAGCTGCCCTGAACGATGCATCTTCACCGATGCTTTCCCATTTTGCGCTGGCGATATCGCTCTTTTTCAGCGAATATACCGCGCCCTGCGCTTCTTCGCCTAAATAGTAGGTAAGGGGAGCAAGACCGTCGTTTATCCGTTTTTCTACCTGAGGGAACTCGATTTCAAGCAGGCTGTTCAGCTGCGATATCCTGTGATCCAGCTTTTTGGGGAAGAACTTGAAGCCTTCGCCCTCGGAATGATAACCAAGCCTGCTGTCCTTTAGGCAGAGCGCTTTGAGCGCATTGCTGTTTTTGATCTCATCTGCAATAATAGCACGCATCTTTTTAAGTATCGCCTTGGGGTCACCCTTTTGACAGCCGAGGGATTCCCTTAGCGAATAGAAGCGCAGGATATTGTTTCCGCTTGAAAATAGGATATCAAGAGCTTTGGCGACCGAAAGCTGTTCAAGATATGCTTCATCTCCCGTGCTTATTCTTTCAAGCAGCTTCGTTCCCTCAGCCCAGCCTTCTTTCATTCTATCGGTAAGCGTTATTGCTTCATCCAAGCTATGCCCCGAAAGCAGTGATTCGCCTATGCGGTCGCCGATGGTGGGATCAAGCGTCTGCCATGAGCGGGAGAGGGGATAGTTTTTGGGCAGAAGCTGCAGCTCCCATACGGGACCGTCGTGCATGGGTCCGTAATAGCTGAACATTATGTTGAGCGGATATTGGGTATACGCCTTTTCAAAAGCGTTCCACGCCTTTACCGCTTTTTCGGCGTTTGAGCTGCCGAAATATATTCCCGCCAGCTTTTTGAGGAACCCGTCCTTATCGGAAAAATCGCTTAGGAACGCAAGCTCACCCGCAGCCTTGCTCATAATGGAAGGATAATTGCCGAAATACCAGCATTGCATAACGCCCGTTACATTAAGCTTGCGTGCGGCTTGGTATTTATCAAAGAGTATGCCGGGAACGGGCACATAGGGCACTGTCGCCACCTCATGCGAGCAGCAGACCTGTATCTTCATGAACATTTCTTTGCCTTGCTCAATGGCTTCCAGCGCCGTTTCCTTAAAGAGCGGAGATGGACCAACATAGCTCAGCCAGTAATCCACGCCCTGCCTTGTTTTTCCGAGCTGCTGAGCATAGCCCATTTCCTCAAAATTCTGCATTATGACCGCATCGTGAGTTGCGCAGCGCACATATTCCTTTACATCGTCTATGGGCCAGAAACGGTGTCCGTAGGTCCAGCTTATCACCTGCGCATCGGGCGAGGCCTCGTGTATGCCGCAAGAGAGCGCGTGCGCCGCATTTGCGACCATCTGACCGGGGGAGAGCTCTTTGCATCTTGGGCAGGTGATATCGGTCTTGTAGCTTATTTCGGGTATTGCGGAATAAGCGGACGAGCAGGAGGTCGGGCGCTCGCCGTATGTGATGGATATGAACCCTCCGAGTTTGGGGCAGCTTGTGAAAAGGTTATATCCGGCCTGACGGATCATTTCCTTTCCTTCGGGAGAATTTACGCAGAAAAGATGGTTGCCGTTGTATGCTTCTCCGCCGTCGGCTTCTTTGATGTGTGCGGATCTCTCAGGCTCAAGCGCCACGGGCTCTATGGCAAAAACATACGCCTTTATGCCGTATCTCAGGCATTTTTCAATTACCCGATTAAGCTTTTTTATGCGCTTTTCTCTGCCGATGCCGTAGTCGGGGACAGCGTCTACCGTTACCAGATCGGAAAACCTTGTGTATATCCAGACGCCGTTTGCCCCGTCGTGCATGAGGCGGTTTAAGTATTCCTCTGGATAGTAATCGATATCGTCGGAAAGCTCGTCGCCGTATTTGGGCGGTCGGTTTATTGGGCTGAAAAAGCAGCGGGTGATGCGCGTTTTAATAACGGGCGAGCGGGATATCTCGCCTATGGGCAGATACGCTCCTTCGCGCCTTATTAGCTCATCTTCCAGGTATATTATTGCCCGCCTGATGCCCTCGGTATCATTTGCAGATATCACAGCCTTGCTTTCGCTGACCAAGATCGAAAAGCTCTCAAACGGTCCCACATCCCTTTTTTCAAGGTATATGGGGTAGCGTGTGCCGCCGATCTCATGGATGCTCAGGAATCTGTCAAAATCATTGTATACGGCGTCAAGAAGGCCTTCTTCATTTGGGAACCCCCTTTTAAGATACATACCGCTTGCGTCGGTTTCGCCCCGCATTACCTTTCGGGTGCCGAAAAACGACGGCTTTTTTGTATGAACGGGCTTTTTCAGTTCTTCAAGGAATTTCTTTTCAGGCTGATCGTAAAAGAAAGGATCAACAGCGAAGGGGCGTTTCATATTAAACCTCCCATAAGCATATCCGATTTTGTTTTTTCTTATTATGATATAAAAAAACGGCTTATGTCAAGGCATTTGTCTGCATAAGCCGTAAATTATTATTCGGGTTTTTCTTCGAGCGTCAGGGGATAATCACCAAGATGCTCAGCTTTGAATCCGTTTGCCCTGTATTTTTCGTAATCAAAGGCCTCAAGCTCATCAATCGCAAGTTTGTGGAATTCGTAGAAATTATGCCACCATTCATAGCCGCTGCCAAGCTGTGCGTTCAGGTATGCGTCGGCGATCTCGCAGCCCATTTTGGGAGCTACGTAGAACGCGCCCATAGCCAGTACATTGACTCCGTTGCCGGTGATGGCTCTAAGCGCCGCAGGAACGCTTTCAACAACGCCCGCATGCACATGAGGGCATTTGCTTGCGGCAATATGTATGCCCATGCCTGTGCCGCAAAACGCCAATGCGCGCTCGTATTCTCCCTCGGCGATCTTTGCGCCCACCCTGAGACCTACTCTGTGGAACATGTTTTCGGTGTCGTCTGAGTTGGGGTCGGTTACGCCGACATCCTCTATCTCCCAGCCCTTTGCTCTAAGGTGCGCCACGACTGCTTCCTTTAAGGGATAACCCGCAAAGTCTGCGCCTACTACCAGCTTTTTATCCTTTACCAGTTTCATAATACTCCTCCTAATTTATTATTTATTTGAGTTCTTCTTCAAAAGTGTAAAAACCGCTGCCTATGCTGTATTCGTTTTTGCCGAGGATTACTTTTGCACGGCTGCCGAAAGGTATGTTTACTTGCAGCGTGGTTTTTCCGTAGCGCTTGAACCAGCGGACGGACACATCCCCCTTTACAGTATCAACGCCTGCCTGCGCATAAAGCAGTTTTTTGGGGAAAAACGGCTTTATAAGTATTTCGTCAAATGCTTTATCCAAAGGCTGTATGCCTGCGATATACTCATAGAACCAGCTGCCAAGAGCTCCGTACATCGGATGGTTGTGCGAATTCATTCCCGGTGCTTTTTTGAGCTCAAATCGCTCCCAAACGGTCGTAGCTTCGTTTTGGAGCATGAAGCCCAAAGAGGGATATTCCTGCCTTGTGATCAAAGTCCAGGCGTCTTCAAGGTATCCGTATTCGGAAAGCACCTCAAAAATATACTTGGTGCAGAGGTTGCCCGTTGTGAGCATAAAGCCGTTTTGGGTAAGCTCGTCGTGTATGATCCTTGCCGCCTTTTTACGGTCTTTTTCAGGGATGATGCCCAGCCAAAGCGCAAAAGCCTGACAAGCCTGAGAGCCTGTTGAGATCCTTCCCGTCTTTTCGTCATACCATTTTTGGAGCATAGCATTTTTGATATTCTCGGCTGCTTTTGCCCAAGCTGCTTTTTCGCTTTCGTCGCCTATGAGTGATGCAAAGCCGCTCAGCGTTTTTGCGGCGAAATACATATAGCCGGTCGACATGAAAGGCACAGGAGTAACGGATGATACCGCGCCGTCGCCTATGGAATTCAGCTCACATACATACGTGGGTGATGCCCAATCTCCGTAGGTACCGATCTCAAGTATATTATCACAGCTGTTTTGGATAAGGTAATTTCCCCATGCGCGCATCTTATCATAGGCTTCTTTGATGATCTCGATATTGCCCGTATGCTCGTAAGCTTCCTTTGCGGCAACTAAAAAGCTCATGTTTACAGGGTCACCGGGCCAATGCCCTGTCACATAAGGTGCCGTATCGGATATCCCGCCGCTTTTATGCTGACTTTCTATGATATCGCGGATAATTTTTGGGAACATCCTGCCGATATCAAAATTATAAGGGGTTTCCTCAAAGCGCACCGTCGCATCGTTCAGCCAGCCCATGCGCTCATCCCTTTGCGGACAATCGGTCAGAATACCGTGCTGATTTGCGCGCTCAGTGTTCACAACAAGCTCGTGTATCGCGTTTACCGTGGGATCGCCGCAGCGGAAGAATGAATTGTTTTCAAGGTCGGTATGCAATTCGACGGCTTCAACGCCAAGTACATCGATATCCGTATCGATCATTGCGTATCTGAACCCGTGGTAGGTGAATATTGGCTGGAAGACTTCAATATCGCGCTCATCCCCTGATGCGATATACCTGTCAACGCATTTTGCCGTTCGAAGCGGTGCTGTGAACAGAGTTCCGTCCTCGTTTATCTCTTCTGCGTACAGTACGGTAAGCTGCAGGCGATTGCGCATTTTTGGCAGCCTGACCCTTATAACGCCCGCAATGTTCTGCCCAAAATCGTATACAGTACTGTTTTCGCTTATATTCCATTTGGATGTCGGGGCAAGTATTCTGTGTTCTATGATCGGCTCAAGCGTCATCGGGCGCATGTTTTCGCATACGGGCGGGCATATTTCAGCTTTTTCAAACCCGATAAAGCCTGCTTTATTCCAATTCGGGCTTTCTCTGTTTGCATCATAGGTCACGCCGTCAAAAATATCGTTTCTGACGATCATACCGCTGCCGCATTGCCAGCTTTCGTCGCTTACTATCCAATCGGTGCTTCCATCCTCGTATTCTATCTTCAGCTGAGCTGTAAACGCGGGTCGGCCGGAATAGGGGATGCGGCGATGGACCTTGTCCATGCAAAACGAGTTTCTTCGCCAGCCTTCGCCGATGATCGCGCCAAGGCAGTTTTTCCCGGTGGTCAAATGCTTTTCAAACTCGGGGTACATAACATACATTGCGGTTTTAGAAAAATCTGTGAACGCGGGATCGAGGGCTGCACTGTCAAGCTCCTGTCCGTTTAAGAAAAGCTTTTGATAGCCCGCTGTGAAGGCATAATAAACGGCGCTTTTGATGGGTTTGTCGATCGTAAATTCACGCCGCAGATATACCGCCCGCGTGTATGAATCGTTGTTTGAGCAAATCCATTTGCCCTGCCAATCGGTCGAAGCATTGTAAACAAGATCGGTATACTCCTTGCTTTCATTTCCGATATCGTCAAAAATGGTCAGGGAAAGTGAAACAGGCTTTCCTTGAGGGATGGGACCTCCAAAATAAACAAGCTTTTGCTCCTTTGTTTTGACAATACCGCTGTCCCAGAAAAAATCGTCGCATGAAAGCTTTATCCTGCAGGCACTCTGAAAGGCATTTTTTCTGTTTGAGATAACGCCCCATGTGAATATGGGAGCGCTTTTGGCGTCGAAAAAGTGAGTTCGGGTATCAGCTTTGAGCCGTCCGTAATTGACCGATACGTTGGTTAAACTTAACATCATATCATCCTTTCCCGGCGGTCGAGCCCTTGATCACGGGCTCACAGTTTATGAGTATGCTTTTTATTTCGCTTTTTTTGCCTTCTATCATATCGAGCATCGTGTTTACGCCTATGGAAGAAAGCTCCTTTATGTCCTGTTTGACGGTAGTTATGGGGACGGGGGAGATATCGGAGAATATAACATCGTCATAGCCCGCCACTGCAATATCACCCGGTATCGAGTACCCTTTTTCCCTAAGGGCGTTTATAACGCCCAGAGCCATCATATCGTTTACGCAAACAAATGCATCGGCTGTGATATCTGTCATCCCTTCTATGAGCTTTTGAGCCTCCTTGTAACCCACATGGTCAAGGCGATGTATTTTTTGGTGATCAAGCTTTTTTTCTTTAATAAAATCAAGATATCCCTTGTCTCTGAGACTGAGAGCAAAAACCCCGTCTGCGCCGCTTAAAAGCTCGATCTTTCTGTAACCGTTTTGGTAAAGTTCGTTCAGAAGCGCCTTCATTCCCGAATAAAGGTCGCACATAACATGCGGCTCATCTCTTTTGGGATAGGTTGATGTAAGAAAGAGCAGGGGTATCCCGGCGTCCTTTACAAGGTCAAGATAATCCGTATTATCGTTTTTTACGTTTACGGGAGCCAGTATTATCCCGTCCATTCTGTTTGCGATCATGTCGCTGACGATCTTTCTTTCCGTCAGACGGGAGTTCATACTGACGGATATGGAAAGCCCGTAGCCGCTCACGGAAAGATCGTTGAAGACCGCCTGAGCAAGAGATGCGTAGTATACATTTTCGATATCGGGAAGTATCAGCCCGATCTGCCTGCTGCGCTTGGTGACCAGCTGGCGGGCATAAGGGTTTGGCTTATAGCCCATTTCCTTTGCGATCTCTTCGACCTTCTTTCTGGTCTTGGGATTTATCTTTTCGCTGCCGTTCAGCGCAAGTGAAACGGTCGCCGTGGAAAGCTTTGCCGCGCGCGCAACATCCTTTATGCTGACGCTCATTTATATACACATCCAATTCAATTAAAACGTTTTAATAATTTGATTATAAGCTGTTTTGGCTTTTTGTCAATAGAAAAAGAGCCATGAAAAGCATGGCTCTTATAAAATCATCGGTTTATTTGTTCATCAGATAGCCGTAGGAGTCTATCACATATTTGGTCTTCATATCCCTGACCTCGATGGGGCAGCGGTTTTCGCCCGGGATCTCGTAGTTTAAGATGCCCTCATAGCCGATATCGCGAAGCGCTGAGATCACCTCGTCAAAATCGACGTTTCCTTTGCCGTAGGGCATAAGGTGCTGATCTGAAGCTCCCTCATTATCCGCAATGTGCAGCGCGCGAAGCTTATTGCCGGCTTTGTAAATGAATTCCTTCTGAGAGGAGGTTTTGCTTACGTTGAGATGACCGGTATCAAGCGTGATGCCTATCTTGTCGGAGTCGACCATATCGATGATGGCAAGCAGATCGTCAATGGAGTTCGTGCCTTCCGCGATGAGGTTTTCAAGGCAGATAAAAATTTCGCGCTCGCCTATGTAATCGGTGAGCATTTTGAGCTTTTCGGCGTTTGCTTTGTATATATCCTCTTTGCTGTGAATAAGTCCGCCGCAGTTATCTATATGCAGCACCATGTTCTTTATCCCGATAGCTTCAAAAAGGTCGAGCCATTGCTTCATCCTTTCGATTGCATTTTCATCCCTGACCAGCTGAACTCTCAGCCACAGATGTCCCTGAGGGATGTCCATGCCTATGCTCTTTGCATATTCCCCAAATTTTCTGCCCTCTGAAACGGGATCGCTTGATCGGGAAAGAATGGCTAAACCGTGTTCGTCGGAAAGCTCAACGCTGTTTAGTCCGTTCTGCTTCAAGCGCAAAATTGCATCTTCGGGGGAAAGCTCGATGTAATATGAGGACCAGATGGAAAGCTCCATTGCCATGATATGCACCTCACTATATGATTTTTGTTGTTTAGCTTATTTTACACTCATAACAATGCTCGGTCAAGCCTGCTTTGACATATCCGCTTAAAAGGAATATACTGATAAAAAGAAGGTTGAAATGATGCTTAAATATAAGAATGTCGATTTTACATCAAGTGAGCTGGGCGAGGTAAAAGCTCTTTATGAACGCTCCTTTCCCCAAAACGAGCGCAGAGAGTTTGACGATATGCTGAAGGATACAAGCGGTCTTTGCAAAGTGCTTTCGTATTGGGATGAGGATGTGTTCATCGGCTTTGCCTGCCTTCTGGATGTGGGCAGCATATCGCATATAATCTATTTTGCTGTTAAAGAGCATCTGCGCGATAAGGGCTATGGCAGCAGGATACTCGATTGCATCCATAAGGCAGAAAAGGGCATGCGCGTTATAGTCGATATCGAAAGCGCGGACACGGATTGCGATAACCGCGGGCAAAGGATAAAGCGCAAAGAGTTTTATATAAGAAACGGCTATGAGGAAACTCAGGTCAAATATCATTGGCATGGCGACGATTATGAAATAATGTCGTTCGGCGGAGATGTAACGAGAAAAGAGTTTTCCGAATTCTGGAGAACGGTCGGAAGCAGTACTCAGGGAAAGATCGGCTGAGGGAGGAAAAATATGGTCCTGCTAACTCAAAATGAACTGAGTGAAGTTATTTCCTTTAGAGATCAGATCATCGGCTTTGCAAAGAATTATGAAAGCGTCGGCAGCGCAGCGCTTGCGATCATGGACCTTACATTCGGGAAGCTGCTGCCCAACGGGATGGAGACCCGCCAATGCGGATGGGAGCTTGGAAAGCTTGCAGCGGGAATGACAGCTTTTTTCAGCGAATATATGCTTGAAAGCGAGTATATGGAAAGAGTAAAAAGCCTTTTGGCAAGCGAAAAGCTGAACCTTGATCAAAAATACTGGCTTGTATGCTTTCTTGCTGAGAAGGGCAGCGACGAGGAATATCATCGATTCGTTTATGCCCACCTGTTTAATATTGACTATTCGACAGCACTGGATCTTACCCTGACAGCGGCGTCGGCCGATATCACAAACACGAGCGATGATTGGAAAAGGCGCAAAATTGAGGAAGCGATGAAGGGGCTTAAAGCAGGTCCTATCGCAAGAAGACTCGTTACATATGCCGATGATGAACTTTTGAACTGTGACCCCATCGGCGCAATGGACGTTGTGGGAGAAAGGATGGCGGATATCCTTTTGGATGCAGAAATGCATATGATAAATATGTCCTGCGTGTATATTGCATCGGCGCTGGGCAAAATATCATTCATACCAAAAACCGTGCTGCCCAAGGGCATAGCTTATTTTTATAAGGCAGAGGGACAGCCTCAGGAATCCTATAATGCGAGCTATAGGTATGTATCTCCCGAAGAGTATGAAAACACAAAGCATGTCGATAGGGAAATAACAAAGCGGCTGAAGGCGATGAAGAAAATTGTCTATGACTGCGAATTGCCTGCGCTTGATCCGTCCTTGATAGAGCATATACCCATGTCGGTCGTGCGAGGGCACGACCGAAGTTAAGTGCGGCTTGCGCCGCATGAAGAGTTAAGTGTCCCTTCGGGACGTGAAGTATGCGCTGCGCGCATGTTTTGGTTACTTGTTATGACTCCTTCCGTCAGCCTAACGGCTGCCACCTCCCTCGTGGAGGGAGGCTTTAAACCACCACTGTCTTTATCAAAATAGAAGGCTAAAAAGCCCTTAATCGCTTTCATATAAATCACTTTAAAAGCAATCACGCGTTGCCCATCGTTTCCGGGCAACGCGTAAGCTACAGTATGAAATTACTGAATATCAATGCTGCGGGATCCAAGGGCTGCAAACCCTTGGGCCCAGAGCTCGAGAGGGCGCAGCCATCTCGAACGTACCCCCCTCCCCCTAATACTCCACGCCCTCTCTTGCTGAGATGCCGCGGTCGAAGGGGTGGCGGTGTTTTACCATTTCGGTGATATAATCGGCTTTATTAAAGATATCGTCGATCTTTTTATGACCTGTGATAACGAGCTCGAGATTATCGGGCTTATTTTTTATGATATCAAAAAGAAGGTCGTTGTCTGCAAGACCGAGATAAACGGCGTCCAGAGCCTCGTCGAGCACCAGCATGTCGCAGCTGCCGGAAAACACGGCCTGATGCGCGAGCTTCAGGTTCTCGTTATGGATGCGCGTTGTGAGCTCTCGTTCATAATCTCCCATAGCCTGAAACATCTTATCGCTCGCCTTGCCGCGAAGTATCGTAACGTTTTCAAACTTTGAAAGGGTTTCGATCTCGCCGCAGGGCGTGTTTTTTAAGAATTGCAGAAAAACAACTTTTTTGTTGTAGCCGAGCGCGCGAAGCACCAAACCCAAGGCGGCGGTCGTCTTGCCCTTGCCGCTGCCGTAATATACGTGTATGAGTCCCTTTTCCATGTTTTTACCTCAAAGCACAGTCGAAATATCGGTAAAGCTTATCGCATCGGTGAATACGGGCGCTGAGTTTTCTATAGATATATGCACCCTGTACCCACCAAGGTTCCTGACCGAATAATCATAAAAGCCGCGGGCGGGCACAGAAAAGCGCTCCATTGCGGACATTATCGTGCCGCCGTGAGCAACGATGATGATAAGCTCTTCGCCCATTTCATAAGCGGTTAAGACGATTGCACGAACAGAGGCGCAAACGCGGGCTTTTACCAGCGCGGGATCATCGCCGTTCGGGCAGGGAGTTTCACAAAGCGCATCCACCCAAGCGCGGTAATCGGGATCGTCTGCCATGTCATCGGCCGAGCGGTTCTCAAAATCACCGAAATCGGTTTCGCGCAGCTCGGGAACAACGATCTGCGCTGCATTGGGAAACAAATGCAGCGCCGTCTGCCGAGCGCGGACAAGCGGGCTTACGTAAACCTTTTTGATACGCTCAAAGGGCGGAATGGACTTGAGCGCCACCTGACCGATCTTGGAAAGCGGCTCGTCGGTGCTGCCGATATAGCGGCGCAGCGCGTTGCCGGCAGTCTGTCCGTGACGAATGAAAATAATATCCATAGCTAACCTTTTATGACATTGGGGATTCCGCTAACCATGCGAACGACCTTTTCGGCGCGCATTGCAAGCTGCACGCAAAGCCTGCCCGTAGCCTCGCGGCCCAAGCGATCTTCCTTGTTTATGGGGATAACGCCGCTGCCGACCTCGTTGCAGATAACGACTTCCTTTTTTATGAGCTCATCCAAAAGAGCGGGCGCGTTTTCGATGTCCTTCTGCACGAGCTCATGCAGAGCGTAAATGACAGGGCGATCGTCAATGACCGCCTTTGCCATGTCGCTTTCTTTGTAGCCAAGGGATTTTGCATAGGTCCTCTTGCCTGAGGCCTCTGAACCGATTATAAGTATCATAAACCCACCGCCTTTACGGTAAATACGATGATTGCAAGTAAAATAAGCTCGGTCATCTGTAAAAGATAGCCGGAAATGTCGCCCGACATGCCGCCGAACTGCTTTCTCGACATAAAATAAATATAAAGTGCAAATAATACCGCGCCCAAAAGCATCAGGAGCCCTGCCAAGAGCGATATAAGGCAGGCAAAGGATATCGAAAGCGCAAAAAGCACGAGCACGATGACCAGCGCCGCCTTGGAAGCAGCTCCCGTGAAGGTCTTGAGTAGACCCTCGGATACGGAGGAGGGGAAGGTGAGCCCCGTAAAGCCCGACATACACCTTGAGATGAAGGGGATAAGGCAGCAAAGCAGCATCGCATTTGAAGAAGGTTCGATCTCGGACGCAAGCGCGAAATATGCAATGAGATATGCGCCAAAGGAGATCACCGCAAAAGCACCCGCGTTGGAATCCTTTAGGATCAGACGCTTTTTTTCGGGAGAAGCATGGCTTCCCAGTGCGTCGCAGGTATCACAGAAGCCATCCATGTGTATGCCGCCCGAAATACCCATGGGGATAAGGGTGAGCCCGGCGGCAAAGAGAAGCTGACCTAAGTTGAGCCGCGCGCAGATATGGCTCCAGATAAAAAGCGCGATGCCGATCACCGCACCCACAAGCGGGAAAGCGGAAAGCATGTATTTCATGTTCTCCTGCTTCCATTCGATCATGGGCATTGGGATAACTGAGAACATTGAAAACGCCATCGATATCGAGCGGAAAACGTCCTTCATATGATTTCCCCCTTTACGGGCAGAGGTATGCCTGCGACCACTTCTATGACGGTATCAAAATCCTTTGCAAGGTAAGCGTTGAGCTTGCCCAAGATGCGCATGTATTCCATAGTGCTGTCAGAATATCCGTAAATATCGCCGCCGACGTCGTTTGTGACAACGATCAGATCGCGGCTTTGCTTTTTTAGATTTTCAATGCCCTCGATTATGTCCGAAGATGGATCGCGCATATTTCCAAGATCGTCGAACATCTCGTTTGCGGTCAGGTTGCACATGCACTCAAGCAAAACCGTGCCCTTTTCGGGCAAAACAAGACCTTTAAGATCGGTATATCTTTCAAAGGTCTCAAAACCTTTGTCCGCTCGCATTATCCTGTGGCGCTCGATTTTCTTTTGGCTCTCCGAGCCGTAGGGGCGCATTGCGGCGATATAGTACCTTGGCCCCGGCAGGCGTACGCATATGCTCTCGGCATACGTGCTTTTGCCGTTGGCGGAACCGCCGGTCAGAAGTATGTTCATATTGTCCTCCTAAACCTGTGGAGTGTATGCATCGATGTTTATGTCGTTAAATGTGCTCATGGTGTCGTAGACTGAAAGCACCATGTCGATGAGGGGCAGAAGACAAACTCCCCCCGTACCCTCGCCAAGGTGCATGCCCGCAAAGATCACGGGCGATACTTTGAGCTCGTCAAGTATCATCATTGCGGCAGGCTCGGTGGAGGTGTGGCTCGCCAGCATGAAATCCCTCGACGCAGGGCAAAGCCTGCCCGCGACCAGCGCCGCAACGGAGCTTATGAGTCCGTCGATGATTATCGGGATCCCGTATATCGCGCCGCCGATGAATATGCCCGCCATGCCGGCGATGTCAAAGCCGCCCAGCTTGTGAAGAACATCCAATGCATCGTTTTTATTGGGCGCATTTACTTCAATGCCTTTTTTGATGGCGTTTATTTTCCTTACAAGACCTTCGCTTGAAAGCCCTGCGCCTCTTCCCGTGACTTCTTCAACGGAAAGACCAAGGAGCACGGAAGCGAGCGCGGAAGATGTGGTGGTGTTCCCTATTCCCATTTCACCTGTAACTATAATGTCGCAGCCGCTTTCTGCGCAGCGCCTTACCATTTCGATACCGTGATTTATTGCAAGCAATGCATCGGCGCGCGTCATTGCAGGACCCAATGTAAAGTCGTTCGTACCATCCTGAATGTGCATATCGACTGTGCCTTCGACCCTTTTTATCATGCCGATATCAATGGGGGTTACCTGAGCCGAAGCGACTTTCGCCATTTTGCATACGCTGGACATTGCTTTTGTCATATTGCCTGCAACGATGGCGGTGACCTCCTGCCCGGTTTGGGTAACGCCCTGAGCAACTACTCCGTTATCGGCGCACATAACCAGCACCCGCCTGTTTTTTAGGGAATACTTCTCGCTTCCCTTCATACCGGCTATACGCGATATCGTTTCCTCAAAAATGCCAAGGCTGCCAAGGGGCTTGGCTATGCTTGCCCATCTTTTGTTTGCTCTTTCATATGCGCTTTTATCAAAAGAACGCGCCTTTGCGTTCATTTCATCCAAAGAAAACTGCATTTACTTTTCCTCCTGCCAGGCAGAGTACATGTCCCGCATCCAGCCGTAAACATCCATTTGGTATACTGCGCCAAGGTTATCCTTTGTAAGCACCTCATCGATCTTACCTGAAGCAAAAACCTTTCCGTGATCTAAAAGCACGGCGTGGGTGCCGTATGCCTTTGCGAGGGAAAGATCGTGCACGACCGAGAGCACGCATCTGCCCGTGTCTTTGATCCATTTTTGTATGAGCGCAAATACCTGCTTCTGGTATACAAGGTCAAGATGGTTTGTGGGCTCGTCCAATATGAGCAGCCTTGGATCCTGTGCAAAGAGCTGGGCAAGGAAGGTGCGCTGCAGCTCGCCGCCGGACAAGGTCAGCACCGACTGACCGCGGATATCGTAAAGGCCGGTGTCCTTGAGCGCCTTATCTATTATATCATCATCGCTGCCCTTTTTCACGGAAAAAACAGAGGGAGCATAGGCATATCTTCCAAGGCGCACTACTTCATCCACGCAAAAGGAATAGCTTACCTGATGGCTTTGGCTCAGAACGCCGAGCGCTTTTGCAAGCTCTTTTGCGGGCAGGGTCTTTACGTTTTTGCCTTCAAGGAAAACATCGCCTGTATACGCCGTGCCCTGTGAGATCGCGTTTACGATAGTGGATTTGCCCGCGCCGTTGGGGCCGACTATCATCATCCACTGACCGGGCTCAACAGAAAAGCTTACGCCGTTTACGATATTGAGTTCACCGAAAGAAACCTTTAAGTTATCGACTCTCAGCATGATCATTTCGCCTTTCTGATTGAGTAGAAGATGTAAACAAAGACAATAGAGCCGATAAAAGATGTCACTACGCCGATTGGAAGCTCTATCGGGCTAAGAAGTATTCTTGAGATCAGATCGCAAAGCATCAGAAATATCGAGCCCGCAAACATGCAGGCGGGAAGCAGCCGTTTGTGATTGGGCCCGGTTATCGATCTTATGATGTGGGGGGTTACAAGGCCAACAAAGCCGATCGAGCCGCCTATCGATACGCAGACGCCTATGAGCGCGGAAACGCAGATCAGTACCCAAAGCTTTATCCGCCTTACGTTTACGCCGATGTTCCTTGCGTTATCCTCGCCTATGGCAAAGGCGTTGAGCTCACGGCTCATGATAAGCAGTGCGCCGCCAAAGATTAACAGGGCAGCAAACAGAACCCCTGCGTTTAAGAAGGATGTTCCCTGAAGGCTGCCCATGGTCCAGAATGTGATGTTCTTGACCTTGTCGGAGGCAAAAGCGGTAACAAGGCTTGTGATGCTCGACACGAACATCGAGAAAATTACGCCGATAAGGATTATGGTGTTTGTGGAAAGCGAATAATCCAGCCTGTATGCAAGGGAAAGGATTATCATCATGGAAAGGAACGCAAAGAGTATTGCCATGATCATCGTACCCGCAAAGGGGATGGCAGGTATCGTGATCGAAAAAGCGATGGCAAGCACGGCGCCGAGGGATGCGCCCGATGATACGCCAAGGGTGGAACCATCGGCGAGCGGATTTTTTAACAGCCCCTGCATAGCGGCGCCGCAAAGGGAAAGCGATGCGCCGACCAAAGCTACGCACAATACTCTTGGCAGTCGGACTGATAAAATTATGGTGTCCGATATACCCTCGGGCATCGGCAAACGGCATATCGCACACCATATAACGCGCACGGTATCTGAAAGCGGAATGTTTACGCTGCCCAGACAGACGCAGATTATTAAAGTGAGCAAAGCTGCAGCGGAAAACAAGAGCAGCTCAGGAAATGTAAAGTATTCTTTTACACGCGCTTTTTTCAAAATATATCCTCCAAACGGACAATATGGGAAAAAGGGCGGCAGAAGATCATTGCCGCCCGAAGCATTTATTCGGTCACAAAATCATAAAGAAGCTGAGCTCCGTCCATGAGCCTTGGCCCGGGGCGGGAAAGCTCGTTGTTGGAAAGATTGAGGATCTTTCCGTTTTTAACAGCGGTTATATCATCCCAGCCGGTCCTTGACATGATCTCCTCTTCCGGGGTGGGACCTTCGCCGAAGTACATCGTGATGGTCACGATATAATCGGGATCGCGCTCTATGACCTGTTCCTCGCTGATCTCAGCCCAATCCTTTACGTCAGAAAAACAGTTTTTACAGCCGATCATTTCCGCGATCTCGTTCATAAACGAACCCTGACCTGCGGTCCAAAGACCGTATTCGAGGGGGGAAACTTCAAAATAGATGGTCTTGGCATCCTCGCCGGGTGCGCTCTTTGTTATATCGGCAAAAGCGGTTTTCATGGAAGCAACAAGGTCATCCGCTTCCTGCTCATGCCGCACAGCATCGCCTATGAGCTCTATTGCGGTATAAACCTCTTGAATATCATCTGCATCGGTGATGACGACCTTGATGCCCGCCTGCTCGAATTGCTCGGTCTGCTCCTTGGGCTGATCCATCTTTGCGGTGATTATCAGCTGGGGCTGCAGGGCTATTATCTGTTCAACATTGGTCTGAGAGCCGGAGGCTATGGCAGTAACCTCAAGCGCTTCCTGAGGATAATCGCAGTACTCGCCTCTGGCTACGAGCAGGTCACCTGCGCCGATGGCGTAAAGGATCTCGCATTCGGCTGCGGAAATGGCAACTACGCGCTCAACAGGCTCATCGAAGGTGACTTCTCTGCCGAGCATATCGGTCACGGTGTAGGGGGTAAAGGTCGTTTCGGCCGTCTGCTTAGGGGCAGGATCGGCCAAAGGGGCACTGCCGCAGCCTGTAAGCAAGCTTAAAAGCATTGCAAATAAGACCGACAGTGCGATGATGCGGGTCGTCTTCATTTGGGATACGCTCCTTTCATTTATTTTGAACCGAACAGAGCGGATCAACAAAAAAAGCCGCTCCTCTTGGTTTGAGGAACAACTTTATCAAGCGCAGGCTACCTACCTGCACCTTTTGCACTCAACCCCAGAAGTTCCATGCGTAAACAGGTCTCCCGACTTGGCTTCATCCTAATTGGGCGCCTTCCCATCTAAAAGACAGTGGCATCGCTGCCCTTTCGTCAGCTTCACGGTTACTGGGATAGTCCGGAAATCTCATCCGCCTTCCCTCAACATAAAATGTCGGCGCTTTGGGCGCATAAACGCACGCTATTCGATTTTATTTTATAAGTACGCCTGTATGTTGTCAATACATTTACAAATGAACGCAAATATTTACCGCCCGAAATGCAAATATATCGAATGTTTTGCAAATCCGGGCGGTGAAAGTTCGTTTTATGCGGCGTATTACAGCTTCTGCAGGAAGCCTATGAGCGCCTTTTTGCATTTTTCGGTGTCTATAAGGAATGAGGTCCCATGCTGCGCGCCTTCAATTTTTACATATTCTTTTTCGGATGCGCAGATCTTATAATTCTTGTCGCTCATCCACGGGGGCACGAAATCGTCCTTAGAGCCGTGAATGAAAAGTATGGGAAGGGAAGTTCTTTTAAGAGTATCAAGGGTTGAAACCGCTTTGAAATCAAAATCGGCTTTGATTTTTGCTATCATCTGGCAGGTGTACAAAAGCGGGAATTTGGGGAGACGGAAATTTTTCTTGAGCACATGTTCGAACTGATCCCATGGGGAAGTAAAGCCGCAGTCGGCGATGATACCCTTGACCGATCCCGGCATGGGAAGGTCCGCCGCCATCATTACGGTCGCAGCGCCCATTGATATGCCGTCGAGGATGATGGTTTCAGGCTGATAGACCCTGTCGACATATTCGGCCCAAAGACGAACATCGTCTTTTTCCTTCACTCCGAAGGTTATGTATTTGCCCTCAGACCTTCCGTGCGCCCTTTGGTCTATCGCAAGAAGATTGAACCCAAGCTCCCTGTAAAGCTCCCACGCGCAGGAGAAATCCGCCGCGCTCGATCTGTAGCCGTGAGCGAGGATGATGGTCTTTTTTGAGCCCTCGACCGGAAGATACCTGCCCGAGAGCAAAAGCCCGTCAAGGCTCTTTATGCTCACAAGCTCAGTGGGCATATTGTCAAAACGCTTGGCACCCTCGTTTATTTCCTTTGAAAACTTAACCAACTGGTTCTCAGACCCGTCGCTGGGCTCCTTGTTTGGAACTCCCACATGGTAATCCCTGTCACAGGCAAGCCTGAAGAAAATGTTGGAAACAAAATACAAAGCAGCAAAGATCGTTATAAGCAGAATTATGAGCAGCACGGACCAGAACAAGATTTTATTACCTCTTTTCCGAAATGAAAGGATGCAGAACATTCCTTACCTTTACATTATAATACAAGAATATGAAATGAGGATGATGTTTTTGATCGAAAATCAAAAAAGGCTGCGAGTTTTTGCAGCCTTTTGATCATATAAACTCTATCTCGCCGGCGAGGCTTCTTGTGAACAGGGATTCGATCTGCTTTTGGGTCATGCCCTGACCTATAGCCCACATGAGCTTGGTCATGGCGGCTTCGCTGGTCATGTCTCTGCCCTGTATTACCCCCAAATCGAGCAGCTTTTTGCCGACCTGATAAACTTTAAGGTCGGAAGAATCGTAAAGGCACTGGGTGGTGACTACAACGCTAACGCCCCTTGAAAGCGCGTTCTTTATGCCGTCAAGCCCTTCGTTCAATACGTTTACACCGCCAAGACCGAAGGCTTCGATCACGATACCCTTATAGCCGATATCGGCAAGCACGCCGAAGATAGAGGGATCAAGACCGGGGGTGAGTTTAAGCAAAAACACGTTTGAGCTCACATTGGTCATAAGCTGTGCAAAGCCTATCTGCGGCTGGAGACCGTCTTTATCTATCACAAGACCCAGATTGCTGACCTTTGCGGCATATTTTGCGTTCACGCTCTCAAAAGCGGAGAAGCCAGATGCCCTTACCTTTACCGCTCTGCAGCCAAGCATTACTTTTCTGTCAAAGGCAAGGTATATGCCCGGATGCCCGGATGCAGCCATTGCAAAGGCTGTCCTGAGGTTATCGGGACCGTCGGAGAGCGGGTCTGCAAGGGGAAGCTGTGAGCCCGTGAGCACAACCGGGCGGTCGATACCGGGCAGCATCCAGGTGATGGCGGACGCCGTATATGCCATTGTATCGGTTCCGTGAGAGATCACTATCCCATCGTAATCGAGCCTAAGCTCAAACACTCTTTTTGCGATCTGCTGCCATTCCGCAGGGCGGATATTGGAAGAGTCAAGGCACATAAGGTCTTCAACCGTTATATCAAAATAGCTTCTGAGCTGACTGAGCTGCCTTTCCATAACATCCGAGCGGTGGGGTTCAAGCCCTTCGCCTCCGGGAAGCGAAGCGATGGTGCCGCCGGTAGTCAAAAGCAGAATGTGTTTCTTTTTGTCCATCAGTGCCCTCCAAGAATATGTATCACAATCATTATATCGCCCGTTTTGACCCTTGGCAACAAAATGTTTTGTTCGTCTTTTATATATAATGCGTTTATGATATAATCTACACATCAGGAAAAAACGAAAAAAGAGGTCGGTATTATGGTAAATAAGCTGCTTAATGGCAATTTTACAAACCACATGCTGCCGTTTTTCTGGCAGCACGGCGAGGATGAAAAGACCCTTAGAGAATATGTTGATGCAATAGAAAAATCCGGCTGCAGGGAGCTTTGCGTCGAATCGCGCCCCCATCCCGATTTCTGCGGCGAAAAATGGTGGCAGGATATGGATGTCATTATGGACGAGTGCAGAAAGCGCAATATGGGCGTTTGGGTGCTGGACGATGCGCATTTCCCCACAGGCTATGCAAGCGGCAAGGCAGATGGCAGCCCTTATCGCCGCCTTTTCCTTGTTGAGAGCCATATAGACGTTCCCGGTCCCCAAAAGGGCGTTTCTCTCATCATACAGCCCGACAACCCTCAGGGCAGCTATGAAAATTCGCCTTTTGCAGATTTTGAGGGCGTAAAGGCCGTTATCGCCATGAAGCGTATACCGGGCAGGGATGTTGACCATTCCACCTTTGTAAACATCAATATGTCCCCCGTCGACGGCGATACCGCGATAGATCTTACCGAAGGACTTACAGACGGCGTTGTTTACTGGGATGTTCCCGATGGACTTTGGAGGGTGTTTACGATCACCGCAGTGCACGATGTCAGAGGACTCACAACAAGACCATATATAAATCCCCTTACCAAAGAGGGTACAAAGATATTGATCGACGCTGTGTACGAGCCGCATTTTGAAAGATACGGCAAGGATTTCGGCAATACCTTCAAGGGCTTTTTCTCCGATGAACCCACCCTTGGCAGCGCGCATTCCTATCATTCCATAATCGGTAAACATCCTCAGCTGCCCATACCGTGGTTCGATGGCTTTATGGAGCTAATGGGCGGGGACAGGTGCGATCTTCCCGCGTTCTGGTATGATATCGGCGATAAGACCGCTTCGATCAGATACAAGTACATGGACAATGTATCAAAGCTCTACGGAGAAAATTTTACCATGGAGCTTGGCAACTGGTGCAGGGCGCATGATGTGGAATACATGGGTCATGTTATCGAAGAAAACAATAACCACGCCCGCTTGGGTCACGGAACGGGGCATTATTTCCGCGCCCTCTGGGGACAGGATTTTGCAGGCATCGATATAGTTCTGCATGAGATAATCCCCGGCATCAAGGGGCAGTCCCACGCTTGGACCTCGACCCCTTATGAAGCGGATAACGAGTTCTTCTTCTATATGCTGGCGCAGATGGCAGCTTCGCTCTCTCATATTGACCCCAAAAAGAAGGGCAGAGCGATGTGCGAGATATTCGGAGCATTCGGCTGGCAGGAAGGTTTGACCGAAATGAAATGGCAGGCGGATTTCATGATGTCAAGGGGAATAAACAGCTTTGTTCCTCACGCCTTCACGCCCAAGGCCTTCCCGGATCCCGATTGTCCCCCTCATTTTTATGCGCACGGCAAAAACCCGCAGTACAGGTATTTCAAAATACTCATGGACTATATGAACAGGGTAAGCGATCTTATCAGCGGCGGCACGCATCTTGCCAAAGCAGGCGTCATCTATTATGCCGAGGCTGAATGGGCAGGAAAGTGCATGAAGACTCAGGTGCCCATGCGATTGCTTACCCAGAACCAGATCGAGCCCGATGTTCTGCCCATAGACGAGATACTCAAAGCCGATATAGAAGACGGCAGGTTTATGATAAACGGCGAAAGCTATGAGCTGCTGGTTATCCCCTATGCTCAGCTTCTGCCCAAAAAGACTGTCGATATGTGCAGAAAACTCAGAGCAGGCGGCGTGCCCGTGCTGTTTGTGAATGATCTGCCCGAGGGCTTCAGCGATTCTAAGGATGATATCGGGGGCATCTTAAATGAACTCGGCTGTGAAGTTGTACCTGAGGCGCTGCTGTACAAAAAGGCAAGGCAGATCGTCGGTGACGATTGCCTGTGCAGCGGCTTTGAGCCCGACTTGAAGCTCTATCCCTATAAGATCGGCAATGCTAAGCATTACCTTATGTTCAACGAGGGTATTTTTGATAAGATCTTTTGCACCATGGCGTTTGACGAAAGCCGCGTCCCCTTCTGGTATGACCCGATGGAGAACAAGGCATATCCGGCAAAGTATACGGTCAAGAACGCTCAGTATATAGTTGATGTGGAGCTTGAACCCTATGAGCTCAAGTTCCTTGTGTTTGCAGATGATATCCCCGAGCTTTCGCAAAAGCCCTGCGCTGCTAAGCGTACCGATATTTCCGAAGGTTTCTCTGTTAAAATCGCGACCGCAGAAGAGTTCCCGAACTTTACGGTATCCCCCGTTCAGGGTGTCGGAAATCTCAATAAAAAAGACGCTCTGCCCAGATTCTCGGGTACTGTAAGGTATGAAAAGAGCATAGAGCTTGATCCCGTTAAAAAGACCGTGCTGATAGATGCAGGCGAGGCATACGAGACCCTGCACGTATTTGTAAACGGCGTTGACTGCGGCGCAAAGATCGCGCCTCCCTATGTGTTTGATATAAGCGGCGCGGTAAAGGCGGGCAAAAACGATATCCGTATCGACGTAACAAATACTCTTGTTTACCGCCAGCATGATATGCTTTCCAAGTTCCAGGCCATGCCCCCCAGCGGCATCATCGGCCCTGTTGAGATAGTGACTGAATAATATGTACGAAAAAGATCAGATAATCGAATTTGATATTTCTTCCTACGGCGCATCCGGCGAGGGCGTTGCCCTTGCCGGTATGCCTGTTTTCATCCCCGGCGCGATGATGGGCGAGAGGGTAAGGGCAAGGATAGTTCAGGCAAAGCCCGCTTTTGCAAAAGGCGAGCTTATTGAAGTGCTTTCTCCTTCTCCAAGTAGAGTAAAGCCCATCTGTCCGTATTTTGAAAACGGCTGCGGCGGATGCGAGCTCATGCACATGACCTATGAAGAAACGCTGTTTGCAAAGGAAAACGCGGTCAGAAACGCGCTTGCCCATATCGGCGGGGTTGATGTGGATAACTGCGGTTTTATGCCAATACTTGCTTCCCCAAATGATGTTCATTACAGGAACAAAGCCGTTTATCACTGCGGCAGGGAAGGAAACGTGGGCTTTTACGGCAAAAAAGGACATGAGATCAGATCGGGCAAATGCCAACTGCAAAGCAAGGAAGCCGAAACAGTGCGCGGCATAGTGGAAAAAGCGCTCAGGGAAAAACGTCTCGAAAGCATAAGAGGGCTCATGGTGCGTACAACAAAGCCGGGTGAGGTGCTTGTTGTTTTCATTACCGAAAAAAAGCGCCCCAAGGGTGCGGAAACGGTCATAGACGAGATCAAAGCGGCGGTAAATAAGCTTTGCGGCGTGGTATGCTGCCTGCCTTTGCCCGACGGCAACCCGGGCAGAACGATATCGACCCTCTTTGGCTCGCAGCATGTTTCGGACAGCATCTTTGAGCTTGTATACAGGCTGTCGCCCCAGTCGTTCTTTCAGGTGAACCCCGATTCCACCGAGCTTTTGTACGGCGAGGCTGTCAGGATGACAGAACCTGCGGGTAAGCGGATACTTGACGCATACTGCGGCGCGGGCACGATATCGCTGCTGATGAAAAAGCGCGGTGCCGAATATGTCAGAGGTCTGGAGATAGTTGCCCCCGCAATAGAGGATGCCAAGCTCAACATGCAGAAAAACGGCCTATCAGGCTGCGACTTTATCTGCACAGCGGTGGAGGACGGCATAGAAAACGCATTGCACGACCACTTTGATGCGATCGTCCTTGACCCGCCCAGAAAAGGCTGCGACAAAAAAGTTATCGACGCCATAATAAATTCAAACATTGACCACATCACCTACGTCTCCTGTAACCCTGCTACCCTCGCACGCGATATAAAGCTTCTGTCGCAGGGTGGTTTTAAGACAGAGCAGGTAAGACCTGTCGATATGTTCCCGTATACGAGCCATGTTGAGACGGTATGTTTATTGTCCAAACTTAATGCAAAGCAACATATCGAGATAAACTTGGATATGGACGAGCTTGATTTGACCGATGCAGAAAAGAAAGCTACCTACCAAGAGATCAAAGATTATGTGTTGGAGCATAGCGGCTTGAAAGTCAGCAGCTTGTATATTGCACAGGTAAAGCAGAAGTGCGGTATCATCGAGCGAGAGAACTATAATAAGCCGAAGTCTGAGGACGCTAAACAGCCCCAATGCCCGCCGGATAAAGAAAAAGCAATCGAGGAGGCATTGACGCACTTCGGTATGATTTGAGGAGGGCGGATATGACGCATTTGATTTCTTGTGAGTTCAACATGGATACCGCTTGTGTGGAGCTGAAATTTGCAGATGGCAGCATGATTGCCATTGATACGATTGCGGTAGAGAATGAGGTTGCCGATAATATGTATCAGCGGTCGGAGCTTGACTATCTGATCTACAATGCTCCATTGGAGTATGCAGACCTAATCTTGAACGGTGATCCCGAAACCTATTTGAAAACTGTCACAGAGTATAAATCTTTGGATAGCTGATAAATTTTAAGGCGGCAGGGAGATTGATTTCTTCTTGCCGCCAAACCTTTTGCAGAATATGGGATACAGCGATATTCCACAATACACATATGAAAGGAGTGTGCAAGATGAAATTATCCTACAGCAAGGTATTCGATAGATATACAATGTCTTTTTCGGATAAACTGGCTGAACTTTCGTATTCTCTGTACAAAACATTGAGATTGCGGTTGACAAAAATATTCCCTCTTTCAGAACA